>JBDRLG010000060.1:0-15199 GCA_043813255.1 Candidatus Omnitrophota bacterium | reverse complement strand
ACTCGCCCGCCGGCTCTTACGAGCCAGGACGGGCTCAAACAGTCCTCGCCGAAAGATTCCGAAAAACTTTTCCGCTCATAAACCAGCCTCTTAATGCAGCTAAAGAATACAAAACAAGGGAGCAAGTGAGCTTTTTACATACCACGTTATTTATCAAAGAGTTACCATAATTGCTCCACAATATTCACGAATGACTCTTAAGTATTGGTAGTGTCAAAGTAACGACCGTATAAAGAGTGATGATCGAAGGCAGTGATAATAAAGGAGTTGTTTTATTATGAATGGGGGAGGGAGTAAAATAACCAAAAAAATCAATAAAATCAGAGATAAATTATAAGTTTGGTAATTGGTTATTGGATATTGGAATTTGTTTGTATCTTGTTTCTTGGTTATTGGTGATTAAACTTTTGACAGAACTTAAGTATTATTAAGGGGTTAAATAATGAAAGAATTTGATTTTGGGATTGGCTGGCCTATTGTGGGCGATAAGGCGGATATTTTTGTGCAAACTTTAGAATCGGAATGCAAATTGCATAATTTGAAATTCATATTTATAGATGAAGAAAAAGTTGATAGTTTGACGGAAGATATAAAGGCGGATAAGCTGAAGATAAAATTTTATCTGGATATGGCTTCAGAAATACATGATTCAAAAGACATATTTACCAGGTTCGCGTATTGTTTGAAAGATTCCGGCACTAGGATTGTTGATGACCCTGATGATGTAAAGGCCGCGGCGGATAAATCCATAACACATTTTGATTTGATAAGGTCAAAAATAAATGTGCCATATACAGTGGTAATCAGAAATTGGGAACCAGCGAGAAAATTTACTGAGGAAGAAAAAAAAGGGTTGGGTTTTCCTTTTATAATCAAACCGGCTTTAGGTTATGGCCAAAAGGGAGTAAAAATAATTAATCAGAAATCTAGTTTGGAAGAAATCGCTCAGGCGCGCAAATTTACCAAAGGGGATAATTTTTTACTGCAAGAGATTATTAAACCGGCTGAATTCGCTGATACTCCGGCATGGTTTAGAGTTTACCATTTGTTTGGAGAAATCATCCCTTGCTGGTGGAATCCGGTGACTCATGAGTACCGTCAGGTTACATTAAAGGAAATGGATATGTATAAACTTTTGCCTCTTGTGCGCATAACTTCAGATATTGCCAGGATTACACGCATAGATTGGTTTTCTTGCGAAATAGCCTTTAATAAAGAAAATAAAGAATTTACAGTTATAGATTATATGAATGACCAGTGCGCGTTAGAGCCCCAATCAGAAGAAAAAGATGGTGTGCCTGACGAGTTAATAGTCCAGCTGGCAACCAGAATTGTAGAGAAAGCATGGCAGTATATAATGGGCAGGTTTACTTTGACTTACCGCGCGGTATGGTTTCCTAAAATAAAAGTAAAAGATGAGGATATGTAATTTTAAAATTATAAAACCAGCCCGTCTTCAAAAAGGCGATACTATCGGTATTGTAGCACCTGCCTGGTCGTTTGACCCTGAAGCGTTTAAGAAGGGGGTTGATAAATTAAAAAGACTTGGTTTTAAAATTAAATATGACCGTTCGATTTTTAGCAGGCATTGGTCTATGGCAGGCCACGATAAAGAGCGTGCTGAACAGATTAACCGCATGTTTGCTGATAAAGAAGTAAAAGCTATATTCTGCGCGGCGGCAGGCTACGGGTCTATAAGAACCATTCCTTATTTAAAGAAAAGAATAATAAAAAATAACCCGAAAATATTTTTGGGCTATAGCGATATAACTATCCTGCTTGCGTATTTATATAAAACCGCCAATATGGTAGTCTTTCATGGCCCTGTGGTAGCGGATGAAATACATGAACGCATGAACCATATTACCCTTGATTATTTATTACATGTTATTACTCAGGTTTATCCCATAGGGCAGCTGCAATTTCCTAATTTAAAATCTTTGAAGCCGGGAAAAGCAAGAGGAATTTTAGTAGGGGGTAATATGTCTCTGATTGTTAACGCGATAGGGACCCCGTATGAAATTAATACTCAAAATAAAATATTGTATCTTGAGGATATAGGAGAGGATTTAGAAGTAATAGATAGCTATCTTATGCAGTTAAAATTATCCGGTAAATTAAAGAAAGTAAAAGGTATAGTTTTTGGAAGAATGATAGGCTGTATTGCTAAAGAAGGAGAAAAGTATACTATGAGGGATGTTTTAAATGATATGCTTCATGATGTAAATGTCCCTATAATATATGGTTTTCCTTCCGGGCATAGAGATTGCGGGGATATTGATATTACCTTGCCTTTCGGTATTTATGTTACATTAGATGCTAATGACCCCAAGTTGATAATAAATGAACCCGCTGTTATTTAAATAGTATCACTTGTGTCTAAATTATGATAATTGTTATCTCCGGTAAAATGTTTTGAGATGGCCTTTTAATAATCTGCGATGCCCCCTCCTTTTAAATTATGAATAAAAAAGTAAGAACAATTTTCTTGTTTTGTTTTATTTGTTTTTCCAGCATTATTATTTTAGAATTTATTGCCCGCTATATAATTCGTCAGCCTTACTACGCATTCCCTGAAGGGTACTTTATAAATAATGAATTTTATGGGTATGAATTAGCTGAAAATTTTAAGGGTAAATACTCCCAGCCGGAGTTTACCATCGATATTAGTACTAATAGCCAAGGCTTGAGGGATGTGGAACATTATTCAGGCAAGGGTGAATTCAAAATATTGGCGCTTGGTGATTCTTTTAGTTTTGGGGTGGGGGTTGAATTAGAGGACACATATTTAAGCGGGCTGGAACAGTCATTGAATGATAAAAACGGGACTAAATTTTCAATAATTAAAGCGGGTGTTGTCGGATACTCTACGTTTAATGAAAAGATATATCTGGAAAAGAAAGGGTTAAATTATCATCCTGATATGGTAGTTATTCAGTTTTGGTGGGATGATTTAGGTATAGGCCGCGTTACTTATTTGGCAGAAACCGGGTTTCTGACTTCAGGAAAGATTAGTAACGTGCAATTAAGAATTTTTTTAAACAGGCACTTTAGGTCATATGCTTTGATAAGGAGGTTATTTACTCTAGCCGCTAGCAAATCATTATTCGCGCCGAGAATTCCGGCTATCACGGAAAACCAAGCCAGCCTGAATGATGAATTCTCAGTTACATTAGAGCAATTTAAAGAAATAATATCTTTTTGTAGTAATAACCAGATACCCTATTTATTTTTACTTATTCCTCCAAAGGAGTTTTTATGTGATGATAATGCTATACAATGCCGCTGGCGGCTTTTTTGTGAACTCCTGAGTAAAAATAATGTGCGGTATTTTGATGCTTTGCCAAGTTTAAGGGCGGCAGTATTAAAAGGAGAACAAGTATTTTTTAAAATAGACCCGCATTTAAATAAAAACGGGCATAAAATAATTGCTAAAGTTTTAGAACAGCAGCTGTTTAAATAAATATTATAAACTACGCCGGGGACGTTTAAACATTCCTTACATTATTAATCATTTATGCAAAGAAATCTTTATTTATGCTTCGATACTGAATCGCCTCCGAGAGATGTTCTGTTTTAATATTCTTGCACTCCGCCATATCCGCGATTGTTCTTGATATTTTTAATATTTTATCATATGCTCGGGCGCTAAAATTAAGTTCGGCCATTGCGGTTTTAAGTAATTCATTTTCCTCTTTACCTAAAACACAGAACTTACGTACCTGCTTATGGCTCATATGGGCATTACATGAAATTCCTTTGTCTTTTTCGCCAACGGCGGAGAACCTGACTTTTTGAATAGCGCGTGCCTTATTCACTCTTTCTTTAATTTGCGCGGAAGTTTCAGCAGGTAAATTGCTGGACAGCTCTTGATACCTTGCTGCCGGGATTTCAATATGAATATCTATCCTATCCAGTAAAGGGCCTGATATCTTCCCCATGTAATTTTGAATTTTTATTGGGTTACAGCGGCAGGGTTTATTAGGGGTTGTATAGTAGCCGCACGGGCAGGGGTTCATTGCGCATGCCAGCATGAAATTCGCGGGGAAAACAAAAGATTTTAAGATTCTGGAAATCCGTATAGAGCCGTCTTCTAAAGGCTGCCGCAATGTTTCAAGGCAGTCCCTGCGGAATTCAGGCAGTTCATCTAAAAATAAGACTCCGTGGTGCGCGAGGCTTATTTCTCCGGGTTTAGGTATAGGCCCTCCCCCGACTAATGCCACATTAGAAATCGTATGATGAGGATTTCTGAAAGGCCTAGTACCGACTATTCCATCACTAGAAGCTAGGACGCCGGCTACAGAGTGTATTTTAGTAATTTCTATTGCTTCTTCCAAGTTTAAATCAGGCATTATAGTGGGGATGCGTTTTGCCAGCATAGTTTTTCCGCTTCCCGGAGGGCCAATCATCAGGATGTTGTGGGACCCCGCAACAGAAATTTCTAAAGCGCGTTTGGCAAAAAATAGGCTTTTTACTTCAGCAAAATCAAATGTATAGCTGGAATTCTTATGTAATAATTCTGTTGTGTTAAATTCAAAAGGCGGTACGATTTCAGGATTGTTTAGAAATTCAACGGTTTCTCTAAGCGTTTTTAACGGCCTGACATAAATATCAGATACAATAGCTGCTTCTTTCGCGTTTTGAAAAGGGATTAATATGTTTTTATCTTTTGCCTTTTTAGATATGGCGATGCTGATAGGCAGTATTCCTTGAACCGGCCTTAGTGAGCCGTCTAAAGAAAGTTCTCCTAATATATAACAGTTATTTATAATATTGCTGTTTAAAGCTTCGTTTGCGTAAAGAATGCCTAAAGCAATAGCCAGATCAAAACAAGCTCCTTCTTTTTTAGTATTTGAAGGGGCCAAATTTACTGTTATTCTTCCTTGAGGCCAGTCGAATCCTGAGTTCTTTATTGCTGATTTGACGCGTTCCCTGCTTTCTCGTATACAAATATCCGCCATGCCAACTAATGTAAATGAAGGCAGTCCTGGAGAAACATCAACTTCTACCTCTATAGGATAAGCTTCTATGCCTATGAGGCCAAAACTATGTATTTTTGCCAGCATTTCCCCCTCCGTTTATGGTATTAAAAGAGTCTGTTGCAAAATACCTCAAATTTGTCATTCTGCGGCTCGCCTCGCGGCGAAGCCGAGGGCTTGACCGCAGAATCTATAAACATTTTTAGGTCCTGTGGTTTAACCACAGGATAATAGATCCTGCGCTTTCGCGCAGGATGACAGCAATGGAGTTTTGCAACAGCCTCCTAATAAAAAAGTGCAAGCTAAATTCGGGATTACCCCGGCCTTGGTCAATCTGTTTTCATAAAGAAGATTGCCGGCCCTTTCCCGCAAGGGGCCCCGCCATTGGCGGAGTCCCAATGGGTTTATATTATTCTCTCATTATTAATAGACGTTTAATTAATATAAATCTAACTAAAAATTTTATCTGTATAACTAAAATGCCTTGCTTTTTACAGGAAGTTTCTTATAATATATAATACTTAGAATTTTGGGGTAGAGATACTTTTTTGTGTTTTAACAGGGATAAAAGTCGTTGTAATTATTGAGGAAAAAAGGAAATACTGGCAATGAGTGGAGTATTAGCTCAAATAATACAAAATAAAATACTTATGACTACTCTTTCCGCCTGGATAATTGCTCAGACGGTTAAAGTATTTGTTGGGGTTATGCGCCAGAGAAAATTTGATTTCCGCTGGTTTGTGGGAACAGGGGGAATGCCTTCCAGCCATGCCTCTGGAGCCAGTTGTTTAGCTACTGCTATAGGGTTGGAATATGGTTTTAATGGGGTTTATTTCGCGTTAGCTGCTTCTTATGCTCTTGTAGTTATGTTTGACGCGCAGGGGGTCAGGCGCGCGGCAGGAAAACAAGCGCATATATTAAATAAAATAACAGAAGATATTTATTGGCAGGGAAAAATAAATGAGAACCGCCTTAGAGAATTAATTGGGCATACGCCGATAGAAGTTATTATGGGTTGTTTATTAGGGGTGTTTATTGCCTGTTGGGCCCGATAGATTTTTACGGTAATAATAAAGGAAAGGAATAATAAAGTGAGAAAGAGGATTATTTTAATAGGTATTATTATTTTGGTTTTGATATCAGGGTTGATAGTTATGAATCTAAGTAAAAGATATCCTGCGATGCAGTATACTAAAGATAACAAGATGGGCTCTTCTACTGAGTTAGTTTCTCAGGCAAAAAATTTTGAGATTAAAGGCGATATACCGGCCGCTAGATCAGCTTATAAGGAGCTAATAAATAATTTTTCCAGTTCAAATGAAGTAATGGATTGGCAGAAAAAATTAGAGAACCTTAATATTAAATTAATTTTTTCTCCGGAAGTGACACCTAAAAGCACGGCTTATGAAATCGTGCCCGGAGATAGATTAATTAAGATCGCGAAAAAATTTAATACTACAGTGGAATTAATAAAAAAGAGCAATAATCTTTCAGGAGATAAAATTTTCCCCGGTAAAAAACTAAAAATATACACAGGCGTTTTAAGTATATTAGTGGATAAATCCCAGAATATTCTTATGTTAAAGTCTAATGAAGAAATAATAAAGACCTATATTGTTTCAACCGGCACAAATAATTCCACTCCGGTAGGAACTTTTAAAGTTGTGAATAAATTGAAAAATCCTACTTGGTTTAAATCCGGTGCAGTTATCTCTTCTGGTTCCAAGGAAAATGTGCTTGGAACCCGCTGGATGGGGTTTGATTTGGCTGGGTATGGTATACATGGCACAGTTGAGCCTGAGAATCTCGGCAAACAAGTTACTCAAGGGTGTGTGCGTATGGAGAATTCCGAAGTAGAAGAATTATATACTATGATTCCGGTTAGTACGGAAGTTACTATTGTTGATTAATTTATAAGCTGTCAGCTATCAGCTTTCGGCTATCAGCAAAAGATTTTTTAGCTGATAGCTGATGGCTGAAAGCCGATAGCTATTATAGGAGCTCATAATGAGGGGTCTTGATTTTGAGAAGCCAATTATAGAATTAGAGAAAAAAATTCATGAGCTGAAAGCTTTTGGCGTTGAAAAAAAGATAGACCTTTCTTCTGAGATAAAACGTTTAGAAGAAAAGCTGGAAAAGCTGAAAAAAAATATTTATATTAAGTTAACCCCCTGGCAAAAAGTCCTGCTTGCGCGCCATCCTCAAAGGCCATATACACTGGATTATATTGAAATGATGATGGCCGATTTTTTAGAATTGCATGGAGACAGGATTTTTTCAGATGATAAAGCTATAGTGGCGGGATTTGCTAAATTAGACGGACAAAAAGTTTTAGTTATCGGGCATCAGAAAGGCAGGGATACAAAAGATAACCTCAAGCGTAATTTTGGCTGTGCGCATCCTGAAGGCTATAGGAAGGCATTAAGGGTTATGAATCTTGCTCAAGACGCGGGCTTACCGATTATTATATTTATAGATACTCCGGGAGCTTATCCCGGGTTAGGCGCTGAAGAAAGAGGGCAGGCCCAGGCAATAGCACTTAATCTAAGGGAGATGATTTGTATACAGACGCCGATTATTGCTACGGTTATCGGAGAGGGTGGTTCGGGAGGCGCTTTAGGCATAGGTATTGCTGATAAAGTTTGCGTATTAGAGAACGCGTATTATTCAGTGATTTCTCCTGAAGGATGCGCGGCTATTTTATGGAAGAATGGAGCGCGCGCTCCTGACGCCGCTGAAGTTCTGAAACTTACCGGGGTGGATTTATTGAAAATGGGGATTATAGATGAAGTTATCCCCGAGCCTCTGGGAGGAGCGCATCGTAATCCTCAAAAAACAGCTCAGAATATCAAAGACACCCTTAATAAACACCTTAAGTTTTTAAAAACGCAGAGTAAGGATAAATTGCTTGAGTTGAGATATCAGAAATTCAGGGCTATGGGTGTTTTGGGATGATTGAACAGGAAATAATTTTATTGGGGTTGTTAAATGAGAACCCTAAACATGGCTACGAAATAAAAAAGCAAATTAAGAAAATATTATCTTTGTTTGCCGGTATAGATTTTAAGTCGATATATTATCCATTAAAGCTGCTTGAAGAAAAAGGCTTAATTATAAAGCATATAGATAAGCAGGGCAAAAGGCCTGAACGTTTTGTGTATGAACTGACTTCTAAGGGTAAGGCAAGGTTTAATAAGCTTCTTTCTGAAAGCTTCCTTAATTTCAGGCGGCCTCAGTTCAGCCTTGATTTGTGTTTATATTTTCTTAATAATATAAAGCCTGAAACAGCGAAACGCAGGCTGCGCGCGCGCATGCTTATTCTTGAAAAGCTTTCTTTGAAGTTAAGCCAAATGGCGGTTTCTTTAAAAGATAAAGAATCTTCCCCTTTGGGGCGTATACTTGAGCATAATCTTCGCATGGTCCAGGCAGAAGCCAATTTCCTTTCCAGTTTAATAGAAACATTATAATAACCGAAGTAAAAATAATTGACAAAAGCGGTATTTTCAGGTAAGCTTAATATAGTGAATAGTTAATATAGTTAAATATTTAGGGGGTTTAATATGTCCGATATTTCATTGTCTAGTTTTGTCGATAAGATTAGTGAAATTATGCCGGTGATCATGAAGCAGTTCTCCCGTTATCAGATGAATGAATTATATAAAGGCAAGATTACTTTACCTCAGTTTTTTATCTTGGAATTTTTGAGTACAAATAAACAGAGTAAAATGAAAGATTTGGCGGGTTTTATGGAAGTTACTACCGCCGCCGCTACAGGCATTGTAGACAGGCTGGTCCGGGACAGTTATATTGTGAGGTTTTATGACCCCGCGGACAGGCGTGTAGTAATGGTTAAATTAACCCCAAAAGGCAGTGAATTAGTAAAAAAAATTATCCAGCAGAGGCGGCAGGCAACAATTAAAATGTTTAGCAGGATATCTGAGGCGGACCGGCAGGATTATTTAAGGATACTTATACAGATTAAAAATACTTTATTCAGGGAAAATCAATGAGAAGAATTCTGTTTTTATTTTTTATTAGTTATATTTTATTTACTCCTTTTTTATTGGCATGGCAGGTGGATACAGGTAAAGAAGAAAGAGCAAGCCAGATAGAAAAGACTTTATTTATTGCCAGCGCTAATCAGGATAAAGTTTTAAAAATCGGGTTGGTAGATTGTATTTTATACGCTTTGAAAAATAATACGGATATTCTTATAAAACATATTGAGCCTAAATTAAGAGAGGATGATGTTAAAAAAGCTAAAGCTGATTTTGAACCTACATTAGATGTGGATTACAGCCTTGCGGATAAATCTGTTCTTTCTTATTCTACTTTAGAAGGTTCAGCTGTATCTAAATCCCGTGATATTAACGCTAACGCGGGCATTTCGGGAAAAATAGTTACCGGCGCGGAGTATAATGTTGATTTCTTAACTGAAAGGTATTCTAGTAATTCTTCTTTTCAGGAGATCAATCCGTATTATTCCGCTGAGCCTAAGATTACCATAACACAGCCTCTTTTTAGGGGAGCCGGAATAATAGTTAATAAGGCCGATATAATAATAGCTCAAAATAATAAATTGGAGTCCGAGAAAAACTTTACGTTTACAGTAATGGATATAATTACTAAGGCAATGTCCGCGTATTATACTTATGTTTTTGCTCTGGAAAATTATAATATTGATAAATTATCTTTAGAAAGGGCGGCTGATTTACTGGAAATAAATAAAATCAGGTATAATAAAGGAATTATCAGTTCTGTAGATTTATTAGAAACAGAAGCGGCTGTTGCTCAAAGAGAAAAGAATCTGCTTGCGACAGAATCTGCTATTAAAAGAGCTGAAGACGGCTTGAAGTTTGTCACAAACCTGATTGATGACCCTGAAGTTTGGAATGCCAAAATAGAATTGCTGGATAAGCCGCAATTCAAAAAAGAAGATGTGGATTTATTTGAAAGCCTGAAAGGCGCTTTTGAATACAGGCCTGATTATCAGGCGGAAGTAATAGATTTAAAGAACCGCGATATAAAAATCAGGGTTGCCAAAAACGCTCTTTTTCCGACATTGGACCTTACCGGAAGTTTTGGTTTAAACGGCTTGTCCGAAGATTACAAAAACGCGGTCCAGAAAATTGATTCGGATTATAAGGATTGGGGCGTGGGAGTTAAATTCAGCCTTCCCTGGGGAGGCTCTGAACGGGCTGATTATAGTCAGAAAAAGTTAGAAAAAGCGCAGGCATTAATTTCTTTAAAGAAACTGGAGCAAAATATTATATTGGAAGTCAGGGATAAAGTGAGAGAAACGAAAATTCAGCACCGGCAAGTTGAGGTTTCGGAAATATCTCATGATAAAGAAGCCCAGAATTATAAGGCTCAGCAAGAAAGATACGCTTCCGGGCATGTTAGTACACATGATATGCTGGATTATCAGGATAAATTATCACAGACAGAAATTGATTATGCCCGGGCCCTAATAGATTATAATATTGCCCTTATTGATTTAGATAAAGCCGTTGGCTTGACATTAGTAAAGAATGGGATTAAATTGGAGGAATGATGAAGAAAGCTATAAATTATAAATTACCACTATTATCCAAATTAGTGTCATTGCGAGCGAAGCGAAGCAATCTTATTGTTGGAAGATTACTTCGTCACGGAGTTTACCCTGAGCGAAGTCGAAGGGTTCCTCGCAATTACACACTAATTGTTTTGATTTTTGGATTTTGTGGTTTAAGTTTTATAATGGGCTGTGAGAAAAAAGAAATTACGGCGGAACAAAAAGAAATTATTCCGGTTAAAACAGAACAAGTAAGTCTTGGGGTTATAAAAGAGGCATTAAATTATGTCGGGGATATAAAAGCTCAGGAAGAAGCTTTAATTTATCCTAAAGTAAGCGGAAAGATACTGGAGAAATTAAAAGAAGAAGGCAGTACGGTTAATAAGGCAGATGTTATTGCTTATATTGACAGGGATGAGGTGGGTTTTAAGTTTGAAAAAGCACCAGTAGAAAGCCCTATAAGAGGCATTATAGGTATGGTATATGTTGATATTGGCACTAATGTTACTCCAGAGTCCGCGATTGCGTTAGTAGTAGATATGGACGCGGTGGAGATAGATTTAAACATTCCTGAAAAATACCTGCCTAGAATATCTATTGGGCAGACAGCAGAAATTAGTGTAGACGCGTACCCCGGAGATATTTTTAAGGGCGAGGTTTCCAAGATAAGCCCTGTATTGGATTTAGCTACAAGGACAGCTCCTATTGAACTGGTTATTGAGAATAAAGATCACCGTTTAAAATCAGGTATGTTTGCTAAAGTTAACTTGGTTTTGAAAGAGCATCAAAAAGTCCCGGTTATTATAAAAGAAGCAGTGTTTGGCAAAGAGCCTTTTAATTACGTGTATGTTATAGAAAATAATATCGCCCATCAAAGGAATGTTAAACTGGGAATACGCGAAGCTGCAAATTATGAAGTGTTAGAGGGATTGAAAGAGAATGAGGCTGTTGTAATAATGGGCGAGCAGAGGCTTTATGAAGGAGCAGAGGTTATAGTAGAAGAATAAGTCTATAGTCTATGGTCGGATAGTCCATAGAAAAAACAAACCCCCTTCCTAACTCTCCCCGCAAGGAAGAGGGAAGATTAGTTAATATTGTAGTTACTAAAAAGTCATCGCCGAAGGCAATTTTTTTGCTATGGTCTATGGTCTATCGACTATGGACTAACCGAGCGAAGCGAGGTTAATATGAATCTACCTGAATTTGGTGTCCGAAGGCCAGTAACGAATTTCATGATTTTTGGCGCGATTATAATTCTTGCTTTTTACAGTTTTACGCGCATAGGCATAGATTTATTTCCTGAGATTGAACCGCCTGTAATAAGCGTAGTTTCGACATATCCGGGGGCAAGCCCTGAAGATGTTGAAATTAAGGTGACCGAAAATTTAGAAAACCAGCTTGGTACTACTCCGGGAATAGAGAAAATTACCTCGTATTCTTCCGAAGGGGTTTCAATAATATCTTTAAAATTCTTATGGGGAACGAATCTTGATGAAGCTTCTAATGATGTGCGCGACCGTATTGATTTAGCCAAACGGTTTCTTCCTGATATCCCCGATGAAATGGAAAATCCCTTTATTTTTAAATTTAACACCGCGAATATTCCGATAATTTTTCTTGGTTTTACTGCTAAAGAATCATTCCCTGAACTATATGATTTTATTGATAAGCGCATCTGTGATGAGTTGAAGCAGCTGCCGGGAGTAGGCTCTGTCCAGATTCATGGCGGAGGATTAGAGCGGCAGATTAATATTTGGGTGAATAAAGAGAAGTTAGAGGGGCATGGTTTCTCTATACTTGATATAGAGAATGTTTTAAGGCGTGAAAATATAACTCAGCCGGTAGGAAATTTAAAATCCGGATTTACAGATTACCTTATACGTTTACCGGGTGAATTTACATCTCCGGAAGAAATAAATTTAACTATTCTTGGCAAGCGCAATGGGAAAGCTATTTATTTAAAAGATATAGCTAAAGTCGAAGATGGTTTTAAAGAAGTGACTAGTATAGTGCGCGTAGATAAACAGCCGGGCATTATGATGATGGTGCAGAAACAAAGCGGGACAAATACTGTAGAAGTTGCCCAGCGCGTGAAAGACAAGCTTAAAACATTACAGAAGAGGCTTCCGTCAGATGTTGAGATGCACGTTATTTTTGACAGCTCGCAGGATATTATTACATCGCTTCAATCTTTGAAGACAACAGTCTGGTTTGCTATATTTTTGGTTATTCTGGTAGTTTGGTTTTTCTTAAGGAAGTTTGCCGGTAGCATGATTATTGCTTTAACTATTCCGTTTTCTTTGTTAATCAGTTTTATTTATCTTTTTTTAAGCGGCCGGACAATTAATGTTATTAGTTTATCGTCTTTAGCGATTACCGCGGGCATGGTTGTGGATAACGCGATAGTAGTGGTGGATAATATATCGCGGCGGATGGAAAGAGGAGAGAGGCCTCAGGAAGCAGCGATTTTTGGGACTTCCGAGATGTTCCTTGCTATAGCGGCGTCAACTTTGACAACTGTAGTTGTATTTATGCCTTTATTATTTTTAAGCGGCGTGGTGGGAAAGATGTTTGGAGAATTGGCGGCTATTGTTATCGCGACGCTTTTGGCTTCTCTTTTTACCGCTGTAACTTTTACTCCTATGCTTTGTTCAAAATGGTTAAAAGTTACTCCACGGCCCGCTGTCCATAGTTCACAGAAAACAATACTTAAGAGATTTTATGAGTTATCCGAAAAAATGTTTAGCTCATGGGAAGAGCTTTATTCTAAAATATTAGGCTGGTGTTTAAATCATAGAAAAATCGTTATTTTCGGTTTTTTAGGAGCTTTTGTTTTAAGTTTATCGTTGACCCGTTTTGTAGGGAATGAATTTATTCCCGAAGAAGATACTGGAGATGTGCGTATTACAGTTCAGTTGCCTATAGGCACAAGGCTTGAAGAAACAGATAAACTGGCGGAGAAGATAGAAGATGTTTTGGCATCTGATGTGCCTGAAGCTAAATATTATTATACCAGAAGTGGTGAGGTTACCGGTATAGGAAGGACTATGGGTAATGTTTCCGGTTCTTACATTATTACTTCAGGAGTAAAGTTAAAGCCGAAGACAGAAAGGAAACGTTCAGATAAAGAAGTAGCGCAGTCTTTAAGAAAAAAAATAAAGGCCTTTGCCGGGGTAATAAAAACAGATATTACTACAGGTAATCCTATCGGCAGGTTAATTACCGGAGGCAGGGGTAAGAGTATAGAGGTAGATATTATAGGGCATTCTTTTGAAGAGACAGGAGAATTAGCAGAGAAGATAAAATCTATACTTGCGGGAATTCCGGGAACTGTAGATATGAGTATTTCCCGTGAAATGGACCGGCCTGAATTAAGGATAGAAGTAGACAGAGAAAAAGCCGCGGCTTTAGGGCTTGATATGAATACTATTGCCAATAGCCTTAAGACTTATATTCAAGGTTCCACCGCAACAAAGTACAGAGAAAAAGGCGAAACTTATGATATATATGTCCGACTTCCGGAATCCTCGCGTTCCAAACCGGAAGACTTGGAAGAACTGACTATTATTTCTCCATTGCCAGAAGAGAAAACCGCTTTTAGCCCTCTGGTTGATTTAGGTGTTTTAAAGGGGATTTCAAGGAAGTCAATCAAATTATCAAACATAGCCAAAATTTACGAGACAGTCGGCCCTCAGGAAATAGAACGCCAGAACAGGGAAAGAGTTGTGAGAGTAGAATGTAACGCCTATAAGCGTTCTACAGGAAAGATTGTTGAAGATTTAAAAAAAGAACTGCAGAAGATAACTATTCCAAACGGGATTATCGTAAATATTGGAGGTGAAGCAGAAGAGCAGGGAAAAGCTTTTAAAGATTTGGTGCTTCTGCTTATATTGAGTATTTTTCTGGTTTACATGGTTATGGCAGCGCAGTTTGAATCATTTTTAGACCCGTTTATTGTTATGTTTTCTATCCCGTTTACTTTTATAGGTGTAATTTTAGGGTTTATAATTACCCACACAACTCTGAGCGTAATTACTTTTTTAGGCATAGTTATGCTTATGGGGATAGTTGTGAATAACGCTATTGTTTTAATAAGTTACATAAATATTTTGCGCGCCAGAGGTTTTTCTCTGAAAGAAGCGATTACGCAAGGCGGTAAAGACAGATTAAGGCCGGTCCTTATGACTGCTTTTACGACATTGATGGCTCTTTTGCCGTTAGCTTTATCTAGAGGAGAAGGCTCAGAAAGCTGGCAGCCATTGGGGATTACTATGATCAGCGGATTATCTGTTTCAACTTTTATTACCATGCTTTTTGTTCCTACGCTTTACGCGGTGTTTGAACGAAGAATAAGAAATAAAAAATAGTCCATGGTTGATAGTCTGTTCTTGTCATCCTGCGGTTTGACCGCAGGATCTATCATCGCGGAATGACAAATTGACTATGGACTAATCGAACGGAGTAAGATTATGAAAATGGTGATGGTTGTTTATAATGAAGCCATTGATATGGAAGTTATGGAAATTTTGGAAAGCTGCGCCTTAAAAAATTATACCAAAGTTACAGGCGTATACGGCAGGGGAGAAACTTCAGGCGTTCATTTGGGCAGTGATGTTTGGCCGGGAAGAAATAATATTTTGTATGTAGCCTCTCAGCAAAACGAAGC
>JBDRLG010000059.1:0-2225 GCA_043813255.1 Candidatus Omnitrophota bacterium | reverse complement strand
TGCAAAACTCCATTTTGTCATCCTGCGCGAAAGCGCAGGATCTATTATCGACGATAAAATTTTTATAGATTCTGCGGTCAAGCCCTCGGCTTCGCCGCGAGGCGAGCCGCAGAATGACAAATTTGAGGTATTTTGCAACAGACTCAATATTGATTTTTTGGATAAAGAAAAATCCCCTAACCTATTCAGCTAAGAGATTTTATTTAGTGGGCCATGTAGGAGTCGGACCTACGACAACCTGATTAAGAGTCAGGTGCTCTGCCAATTGAGCTAATGGCCCTTTTTAACGATTCCTTGAATCCAACCTAATATTTTATATAAAAGATTTTTATCGCAGATATCAATTCTTATCGTTCCGTTATACAGAATATTTTTCCGGTGCCCTGTTCCTTCCTTCTTTATGTAACTCTTGCCGAATTGTGAAACAGGGATATTTATTATTTTTGACCAGCAATCCTTTATCTGATTATCATCCTGTCCGGAATGAATATTAAGATGCGGCTTGTATCTTTCGTCGGTTATATGACAAACTTCTCTAAACCATCGCATCATAAACCGTATAAGTTCGGGGTCTGAATTTGAAAGCCCAACTTTATTTTTCTTGTTGCCTTCTGCCCAATAGAGCATCAAACCCGCTATTTTAAATTCATTCTTATTTAAAGAACTAGCTTCTAATGCCGCTTTTTCTTTAATCTCTTCTATTTCTTTGGCTCTTTTTAGTTGCGTGCTTTTTGAACCTAATAATCTGCCTCTATAACTGCCGTCTTTAAAAAGCCTGTTTAATCTTTCTTTTTGTAATTCTGTTAATTCTATATCTTTGCACCATTGACTGACAGTGCTTTTTGAGATTAAAAACGGGGCTTTTGACCTTATTTCTTTATAACTCAGCCCCTCTGTCCTTAGACTTCTAATCAATTCTTTCCTCTGCCAAGCTTTCATGGAAGTTTTAATTATACCACAAATTCGCGGAATTTAAACCTTAAATTTATTATGCGCCTGGCAGGACTTGAACCTGCAACGCCCAGCTCCGAAGGCTGGCGCTCTATCCAATTAAGCTACAGGCGCAATAAATAGAAAGCTTTATCAATGATAATAGATCCTGCGGTCAAGCCGCAGGATGACAACTACGGTTAAATCATAAGATGACAAATATAGTCAAGCTACTGGCGCGGAGAATACCCCCCCTCACCCTGCCCTCTCCCACAAGGGGAGAGGAATAATTAAACTAGATTATTTCAGCTTTATCTCCGAATAACCGCTTTATTGCTTCCAGCTTTTCTTTTTCAAGGCTAGATATTTCTTGTTCTTTGGTTTTACGTATTGGGGAATTTATTTGGATTTTATCGGGGTTTATTCTGTCTATTACTGCTTTTATTTTTTTTATCTGCCCTGTTTCATCGTTAATACCCTTAATAAACATTACTTCCAGCCAGATTTTTCCATTGTATTCTTTCCTTAATTTAATTAGTCCGTCTATAATATCTTCTATTTTTATGCCTTCGGCCGGCAAATCTACTTTTTCAAAAATATCCTGCTCTATCGCATCTAATGACGGCACTATTAAATCGGCGTTTAACAGCTCTTTGCGCACTGAAGGTTCGCTTATAAAGGTTGAGTTGGTTATTACCGCTACTTTTACCGGGGCTGTTTTTTTTATTTCGAGGATTAACTGCCCGAATTTGGTATTTAAAGTAGGCTCTCCAAAACCTGAAAAGGTCATGTAATCCAATTTTTTTACTTCTTCGGGGTTTTCTTTAACCCATTGCTTTATTTCTTCAAGGACTTCTTCTATCTTAAGGTATTCTTTTCTTTCTGCTGTTCTGTGTGTGGTCTTGCCTAATTGGCAATAGACGCAGTCAAAGCTGCATGTTTTTCGGGGCGTGAGGCTTATGCCTAAGGAAAAACCTAATCTGCGGGATCTTATAGGTCCGTATATGTATTTCATTATTAAATTAGCTTTCAGCTTTCAGCTAAAACTTGATTAACGCCTGCCGACAGGCAAGGCAGTAATTTTTTGCTGATAGCTGACTGCTTATAAAATTTGAGTCATTCGTGAATATTGTGGAGCAATTATGGTAACTCTCTGATAAATAACGGAATATGTAAAAAGCTCACTTGCTCCCTTGTTTTGTATTCTTTAGCTGCATTAAGAGGCTGGTTTATGAGCGGAAAAGTTTTTCGGAATCTTTCGGCGAGGACTGTTTGAGCCCGTCCTGGCTCGTAAG
>JBDRLG010000058.1:0-12204 GCA_043813255.1 Candidatus Omnitrophota bacterium | reverse complement strand
TATCAAATTAAGATAAGGTTTGTGGGATACCTGTCCGCGCGCAGTTCCGCAGCCCGAAGGGCGAGGATGTTTGAGCACGGATAGGTATCCCATGAACCTTATAAATCCTTATTAAAAGTCAGCATACTTTTATACAGTGTCATTACGGCAACCCCTATATTATGCCAAATTTACTTCTTCATTCTTGCTTGGAATATACACATTATAGCCCTTCTGGGAGAGTGTATCGTATAATATCTGCGTCTGCTCTTCATCACCATGCACCAAAAATACGCGCTTAAGCGGCAGGCATCCAGTAACAAAATCCACAAAGTCATTTTTGTCCGCATGCCCAGATAGAGCATTAATTACTACTACTTCGGCATTTAACTCACATTCTACTCCAAAGATACGCACAATACGCGATCTTTCAACAATTTTTCTGCCTAAGGTATCTTTTGCCATATAGCCAACAACCAAAACCGTATTTCTCGTATCTTCTATATTATTCTTAAGATGATGCAACATCCTTCCTGATTCGCACATACCACTGCCGGCTATAATAATCATCTGCCTTTTATCTATATTAAGGCTTTTAGACTCTTTTTGGTCATGCACAAACCTTAAATTTAAAAATTCAAACGGGCTGTCTCCTCTGTTTATTGCCTCACAGGTTTTATCATTCATATACTGTGTATGGCAGGTAAATAACTCCGTTATTTGCATGGAAAGAGGGCTATCTACGTATACAGGGACAATGGGAATAGCTTTTTCTTTAATCAGCTCATTCAGCAAATAAATTACTTCCTGCGTGCGTTCTAAACTAAACGCCGGAATTAAAATCTTGCCGCCCCTTAATAAAGTACGGTTAACTGTATCCCGAAGCCTGATTTTTGCCTGTTCAATAGGAGTATGCATTCTGCCGCCATAAGTGCTCTCCAAAATTAAATAATCCAGGCCTTTAGGTATCTGAGGGTCATCAAGCATAGGCAGATTTTTTCTTCCTAAATCTACAGCGTAACCCAAACGTATATTATTTTTTCCATCCTTAAAGTCTAATACAGCCACGCTGGAACCTAAAATATGCCCGGCGTTATATAAAGTAAGAGAAGTATCTTTAGCTATTACGGTCTTTTTTTCATAAGCAAGCGGATGAATCCTTCGGACGGCATTAGCTACATCTTTTTTATTATAAAGTATTTTTCTTAACGGCCGCCCTAATCTCCTGTTTATTTTATTAACATACTTTATATCTTCTTCCTGAATTTTCGCGGAATCTTCCAGCATAATCAGGGCTAAATCTTTTGTCGCGTGAGTCGCGTATATCTTGCACCTCATTCCTTTCCTTATTAAACTGGGTATGTTACCGCAGTGGTCAATATGGGCGTGCGATAAAACTAAGGCTTTTATCTGACGGGGATTATAATTAAATACCGTATTTATAAGGTAAGATTCTTCACGCCGGCCCTGAAACAAACCCGCGTCAAGCAAGACCTCTGTCTTGCCCAGACTGATCAAATGGCAGGAACCGGTAACTGTCTGGACTCCTCCTAAAAATTTAATACTTACAGCCATTAAATCCTCCTTCGACTTCGCTCAGGATGATGAATTTATCGAACCACAAAATCGAACCATCAATCCTTCCTGCTGGCCTTATAAATAACCATTATAACCAATATAACGTAAACCATACTAAACATCAACAAAGTTTTATTATTCAAAAAATATTCCACAAGAGCATAAGAATCTTTAAAAACAATCTTACCCACTCCCGCAAGGACATATTGTATCCAGAATATTTTTATTGGAGAAGCTAATACTACAGCAATGAAATACTTCTTAAACTGAATCCGCGTCAAGCCGACGGCTAAATCCATAAAACGGTAAGGTATAAGCGGAGCAGCCCTTAATATAAAAAGCCAAAAAAGATTAATTTTTGATAATTTCTCATCTACAGCTTTATACCTGCCTCTAAGGTAACGCTCCACAAACTGCCTTCCCAGCAGGCGCGCGAGATAAAACAATATCAACGCGTTAATAATTTCGGCAATCCAAATAAATAAAGCGCTAAGATACGCGCCAAAAATTACCGCGCCTAAAAACCAAAATACATCTTTTGAGAACCATACAAAAAAAGAAATAACAACATATAAAAAAATATATATTATTCCGGAATAAAAAATGGGAAACTGCTGTAAAGACTGCTGGATAGCTTCAGTATCTATATCAAAATACCTTCCAGAAAGCCAAAAAAGAATAATGATACTGAGTAAAATCAGGAATTTAATTACGACTTTAAATTTATCACGGTTTTTCATTGCACAATTAATTAGGTTCAAATCAAAAAAACCGGGTTAAACATCATAAGTGGAATAATAATATGGGGTAAAAGCTTTAAATTCAGCGGCACAAGTATCGACCAATTTAAACGCGGGATTTATATTCATGGATTTACGCAAGGAATAGATATCTTCTTCTTTTTTATTTAAAAGGACTGCCAACTGTTTATCACTAAAACCAAACTGTTTTGCCTTTAACAGCATTTCCTGTCCTATAGAATCCTTATTACCAATAATTTCTTTTTCCAAATCTATAATCTCTTTTATATTATGAAGAAACCACCTATCTATTTTAGTAAGCTCATGTATTTTTTCTAAACTTACCTCAATTCTTAAGGCATCCGCGATGTAAAATATCCTTTCCGCGTTAGGGATACGTAATTTCTGGTAAATTTTATCCAATATGCCGTTATCATTTTTTATATCATTAGGGCCTTTAAATAATATACTCTCCAAACCGGATTTTTTAATTTCCAAAGAACGTAGGCCTTTCTGTAAAGCTTCCTTAAAAGTCCTGCCTATAGACATCGCCTCTCCTACGGATTTCATTGAAACTGTAAGAGACGAATCCACGGAAGGAAATTTCTCAAAAGTAAAACGGGGAATTTTTACAACACAATAATCTATCGCCGGCTCAAAGCAGGCAGGAGTTTCTTTGGTAATATCATTAGGAATCTCATCCAAAGTATATCCTACTGCCAGTTTCGCCGCGATTTTAGCAATAGGAAAACCTGTTGCTTTAGACGCCAGAGCGGAACTTCTGGAAACTCTCGGATTCATTTCTATTACTACCATTCTGCCTGTCTCGGGATGGAGCGCGAATTGGATATTCGAACCACCAGTATCCACGCCTATCTCCCTGATGCAGGCAATAGCCGCATCGCGCATTAACTGGTATTCTTTGTCAGTTAATGTCTGAGCAGGAGCAACAGTAATACTGTCACCTGTATGTATCCCCATAGGATCAAAATTCTCAATAGAGCAGATAATTACTACATTATCTTTTGTATCCCTCATTACCTCTAATTCAAATTCTTTCCATCCAGCTATTGATTCTTCTATTAGTATTTCGCTGATCATGCTGGAATCAAGCCCTTGTTTAGCCAATCCCTTAAAATCTTCGACATTATAAGCAACGCTTCCGCCTGTGCCTCCCAATGTAAAACTCGGGCGGATAATCAAAGGAAATCCTATTTTCCGCGCGATTTTACAGGCATCTTTTAAATTATATGCCTTATCGCTTTTAGGCAGGTCAAGGCCGATTTTCAACATTGCTTTTTTAAATAACTGCCTGTCTTCAGCTTTTTTTATCGCCTTAATATCCGCTCCGATAACCTCAACTTTATATTTTTTTAATATCCCTTTTTTATCCAACCCAACAGTTGTATTTAACGCGGTCTGTCCTCCCAAAGTAGGAAGAAGCGCGTCCGGCCTTTCTCTGGCAATGATTTTAGCGACAATATCTACTGTAATCGGCTCAATATATGTTTTATCGGCTGTCTGCGGGTCAGTCATAATAGTGGCTGGATTTGAATTTACTAAAACAACTTCAAATCCTTCCTGTTTCAGGACCTTACAGGCTTGTGTGCCTGAATAATCGAATTCGCAGGCCTGCCCAATAACAATAGGGCCTGAGCCGATAATTAAAATTTTTTTTATGTCTTTACGTTTAGGCATGTCAAGGAAAATCCGCAAGGATTTCTCCGCAGACTCCGATGAATATGCTGAAATTGTCACAGAAAATTTCAGCATATCTTATGAATTGGAGTAAAATATCGTAATCCGTAATCGGTAATCGGTAAATGGTAATCCGTAATAAAAAATTTTAAAATTACAAATTACGGTTTTTTTTCATTAATTCTACAAATTCCCCGAATAAATACCTCGCGTCATGCGGCCCGGGGCCGCTTTCAGGGTGAAATTGTACTGAAAAAACCGGTAATTTTTTATGCCTTATCCCCTCAAGCGTATTATCATTCAAATTAATATGTGTTATTTCTATGTCTTTCTTATTCAAAGAATCTATATCCACACAAAACCCGTGATTCTGAACAGTAATGGCAACTTTTCCGGTCTTTAAGTCTTTTACCGGCTGATTACCTCCGTGATGGCCGAATTTAAGCTTATAAGTTTTTCCTCCTAATGCCTGACAAAGCATCTGCTGGCCTAAACATATCCCAAACATAGGTAGTTTTCCCAACAATTCACGGATAGTCTTAACTACATAACCAACAGCAGATGGATCTCCCGGGCCGTTAGAAAGCAAAATTCCATCCGGCTTCATATTCAATATCTCTTCACTTGTAATTTTCGCCGGGACAACTATAACTTTACAATTATTATCCGCCAGAATTCTTAAAATATTATATTTGACTCCACAGTCCAACACAACAACTTTATATCTGCCTTTTTTATTCCATTCATAAATTTTGCCACAAATAACATCTTTTACCAAATCAACTCCAATTAACCCCTGAGATTCTTTGGCTTTCTTAACAAGGTTCTTTTCATCTAAATCAACCGTAGATAACACTGCTTTCATCGCTCCCTTATCCCTAATATGCAAAGTAAGCGCGCGCGTATCTATGCCTTCTATAGCAAGTATGTTATTATTTTTAAGATATTCTCCTAAGCTTTGCTCAGACCTCCAGTTGCTGGCTATTTTACTATATTCTTTAACTACAAAGCCTTCCACAAACGGCTTATATGATTCCACATCCTCTTTATTTACTCCATAATTTCCGATCAAAGGGTAAGTCATAGCGACAATTTGCCCCCTATATGAGGGGTCAGTAATTATCTCCTGATAACCGGCCATACTGGTATTAAAAACCACCTCGCCAAAACTCTCTCCTTGGGCGCCGAAAGATTCCCCTTTAAAAATTTTCCCGTCTTCTAAAACAAGTATAGCAGTCATTTTATTTATATATTTATATTAATTACTGTCCAAATTAGTGTCATTGCGAGCGGAGCGAAGCAATCTTAACGACGAAAGATTGCTTCGTCCCCCGACGTAACGTCGGGGTCCTCGCAATGACACGCTATTGACATCTCAAAAACATTTTACCGACGATAACAATTGTCATAATTGGCACGCTGGACACAAGTGATTTATATTAATTAATATCTATCAAGTTATGTTACAAATAAGTTGCGTGACGAAAATTTCCCATCAGTAGTTAAATTAACTCCCAAACTTTTTAACCCTACCTCATCTCCCGGAGCGGGGATATGCGTCATATGAACTTCACAATTCTTTAATTCCATAAGTTTTTTCATTGCCAATTCAGCAGTATGATTAGTAGTAGCGCTGATTGAAAGAGCTATCAGCGTTTCTTCCAAATCCAAACTCGCTGATTCTTCTTCTAAAATTACCTGTTTTAATTTTGAAATCTGGTTAATTATATGAGGAGAAAGCAAAAGTATCTCATCAGGAATATTCGCTAATACCTTAACCGCGTTTAAAATAAAGCTGGAAGCCGCGTGCATAAGCTTTGAATTTTTACCTGTTATTATCCTGCCGTCTTTTAATTCGATCGCGGCCGCGCAAAAAACCAGCAAATTATCCTTGTTTTTTAATTCCGCTTCTTCAGCGGACTTTCTGGCAATGTCAACTATTTTCCTGTCTGTAAATTTAACTCCCAACTCTTCCATTAACAGAACTACTCTATCCACTGTTTCTTTTTTTTCTACCCCCAGCACGTATTCAGTATTATACCTAAAATACCTGCGTATCAATTCCTGTTTTGAAGCCTCTTGTACTGCCTCGTCGTTTATAATGCCAAAACCAGCTCTATTTACGCCCATATCCGTAGGAGAATTATACATCGGCTGGTTATTTTTCCCATTTGATATTTTACTTAAAATTAATTTCAATATAGGAAAACTTTCCACATCCCTATTATAATTAATAGCCGTTTCCTTATAGATATTCAAATGAAACGGGTCTACCAGATTAAAATCCTGAATATCAGCGGTAGCCGCTTCATAAGCAACATTTACCGGATGTTTAAGAGGGATATTCCAAATGGGGAAAGTCTCAAATTTAGCGTAACCTGCTTCTATGCCCTTTTTATGCTCCTGAAATAACTGCGAAAGGCAAGTCGCAAGTTTACCGCTGTTAGGCCCGGGTCCAGTTACAACTACAATAGGATTTTTAGTCTCAATATAATCATTTTTACCAAAGCCCTCATTACTTACAACTAAATCCACATTAGCGGGATAACCATCAATAGGATAATGCAAATAAACTTTAACTCCCCTGCGCTCCAGCTTATTTTTAAAAGTAACCGCTAAAGGCTGACCCGCGAACCTTGTAATAACTACCGCCAATATATCCAAACCCCATTTTCTCAAATCATCTATCAGTTTAAATGTAGCCGCGTCATAAGTTATCCCAAAATCTCCTCGGACTCTTCCTTTTTCAATATCTCCGGCGTAAATACATAACACTATGTCTATTTTATCTTTTAATTCCCGCAATAACCGTATCTTCACATTAGGGTCATATCCCGGAAGGACTCTGGCCGCGTGGAAATCAAAACAAAGCTTGCCTCCGAATTCCAAATAAAGTTTATTATCAAAATTCTTGACTCTTTCTAGAATCGCGGAAGTTTGTTCTGCCAAATACCTATCATTATCAAAACCTATTTTTTTCATTTTTTCCCCATATATAGAGCCTGTTGCAAAACTCCATTTTTGTCATCCTGCGCGTCCTCCGAAGGCGTATCCACCTACGGCGGAAAAGCACTTGTCATCCTGCGACTTGATCGCAGAATCAAAATTCTGCCCCGATGCTTTGATCGGAACAGAATCCATAACAAGAACTCGATTATTATATTATATATCTTGTAGTTTGTAAATATAATTGCTTACTACGGGTTGGTTAAATCCGCCCTAAACATTAACGCGGATTTAATAAATTCCCTAAATAAAGGATGGGCTTTGTCGGGTTTAGATTTAAATTCGGGATGGTATTGAACAGCGATAAAATAAGGATGATTTTTTATTTCAACAATTTCAACCAAATTCTTCTTAGGATAAATACCAGAAAAAATCATTCCTTTTTTCTCCAGCATTTTTCTGTATTTATTATTGAATTCATACCTATGGCGGTGCCTTTCTTGGATAGAACTTTCCCCATATACTTTAAAAGCCACGCTGCCCTTTTTGATCCTGCACGGATACGCGCCTAAACGCATTGTCCCACCTAAATCCTTAAGGTGCCTTTGCTCCTCTAATAAGCTGATAACAGGGTATTTTGTTTTTGGTTTGAATTCCGTGGAGTTAGCTTCTTTTAACCCGCAGGCATTACGGCTAAATTCAATCACCGCGCACTGCATACCTAAACACAACCCCAAAAAAGGGATTTTATTTTCTCTGGCATATTTAATAGCCTTTATCTTTCCTTCAATACCTCTATACCCAAAACCTCCGGGGACAAGTATGCCGCAAATTCCCTCAAGAATTTTATTAATATCTTTTCTTTCAAGCTCTTCGGAGTCTATTTTTTTAATTTCCACTTTTGTATTATTACAAATCCCCGCGTGGATTAAAGATTCGTATATTGATTTATACGCGTCCTGTAACGAAATATACTTGCCTACCAAAGCGACAGTTACTTTAAATTCTGGATAAAGAACTTTATCTACTACATTTTTCTTCCAATTCTTTAAGACGGAGGATTTGCAGCTTAATTGAAAATGGCTCAAGATAATCTCATCTAATTTCTGCTCTTTAAAAACCAAAGGTATCTGGTAAATTGATTCTACGTCTCTGGCTTCAATGACTGAATCTTTCTGAACATTGCAAAACAGGGATATTTTTTCTTTTACTTCATCGGAAAGGACTTTCTCCGTGCGGCATATTAAAACATCCGGCTGGATACCTATTTCGCGCAGAGTCCCCACACTATGCTGAGTAGGCTTTGTTTTTATTTCATCCGCGCATTTAATATATGGAACAAGTGTTAAATGAATATACAGCACATTATCCCTGCCTACATCTAATCCAAACTGCCGGACTGCTTCTAAAAAAGGCAGGCTTTCAATATCGCCTACTGTACCGCCTATCTCTACAATAACAATATCCGCCGATGATACTTGAGATACTTTTTTAATCCTGTCTTTTATTTCATTGGTAATATGCGGGATAACCTGAATAGTTTTTCCTAAATAATCCCCTCTTCTTTCGCGGGAAATAACCGCGTTATAAATCTTGCCGGTAGTAACATTATTGAATTTAGTCAAACAGGCATTAGTAAACCTTTCATAATGGCCAAGGTCTAAATCTGTCTCTGCTCCATCCTCGGTTACATAAACCTCCCCGTGTTGAAAAGGGTTCATTGTCCCTGGATCCACATTAATATACGGATCAAGCTTCATCAAAGTAATCTTTAAGCCTTTGTGTTCCAGTATCTTACCTATAGAAGCCGAAGCTATGCCTTTGCCTAAACTTGATATTACCCCGCCGGTTATAAAAATATATTTTGACATATGTTTTATCCTATTAAATATAAACGGGCGTTTTAAAACCGACACTTTATTCGGCCTTAAAACGCCCTTGTTTAAGTTGTAGTTCATCATTAAACTACAACCCAAAGTATATCATATGTTTTTAAATTGTCAATTACAAAAATCGCTAGTTTTCTTTACGCAATCGCCTTTGCCGTATCTTTTTGATAAGAGCCTATGCTTTTGCCTGAAAGAACGTTCTCAGCATCTTTGCGGTAAGCATCCATAACATATGGTATACCGCTTACTTTCGCGGCTTCCTCTGTTAAACTCATCAAATCATTTCTCGAGATTGTGCTTAAGTTAAAGTTGCGTGAACCTGCCATAAGCTGCTGTAATCCAACTTTAATCCTTTGAGAAAAAGTATAAATCCCTACCGCTCCCAAAGGAATATCCTTCATATCTTTGCCATATTTTTCAGCTAATTCTTCATAACAAACAAATATCTCTTCGGGTTTTTTCCCATATTCTGAAACGGTCGGCGGCAAATTATTATTAGCAACCCATTCCTGAATATTCTTGCCGACAAAACCGGGAATCATCAAAGCCCTGCCCATGCAAACCGCTTTTACATAAGGAGATCCCATGGCAATGACTTTAAAAACATGGTCCTCCAAAGCGAAACCTCCGGCAATAGCTATATCAGGAATTTTCATCCCCTGCTTCTCTAATTTTTCACAAAATTCATACGCCAGAGCCTGAATGTAAAAAGTAGGGATACCCCATTCCTGCATCATTCTCCACGGGCTCATGCCTGTGCCGCCCGGCGCGCCGTCAATAGTTAATAAATCTATCTTTGCCATTGAAGAATACCTCAAAGCCTGAGCGAGCTCAACCATTGAATAAGCGCCGGTTTTTAAAGTAATTCTCTTGAAACCAAGGCCTCTTAACCGCTTGACTTCTTTCATGAACGCTTCTTCAGATACAAAACCAAGGCGTGAATGCCGTTCAAATTCTTTTATCGCGCCGGCTTTAAACGCCTCCTGATTAGCTTTAATAGTTGGATCAGGAGTAACAATATAGCCGCGCTTCTTCAATTCAAGCGCTCTGTCAAGGCTCTTAACTTTAATCTCTCCGCCGATACATTTAGCACCCTGGCCCCACTTTAATTCAATTGTATCCAGCTTATGTTTCTTTATCACATACTCTGCCACGCCTAAACGGGTATCTTCCACATTCATCTGGACTAAAATCTCACCATAACCATCATGAAATTTCTTATAAACCTCAATACGCCTATCCATATCCGGAGCTTTCGCAATTTTGCCCTGAGCGTCCAACTCCAGTTTAGGGTCAATACCGCAGACATTCTCTCCACATACTATAGTCACGCCGGAAATCGCCGCGCCTATGGCAAAATGTTCCCAGTTTTTCCGGGCAATTTCCGTAGATCCTAACGCGCCGGTAAAAATCGGAACTTTCATCTTTACTTTTTTATCCCAGCCATATTCTGTTTCTGTAGTAACAGCGGGGAATGTTGCTGTATCCGGCCCTGCTTCTACTCCTTTAGGCAGGCCTTTGGCGCCTTGAGCGTAACCCTGAATATTTAAATGTGAATAATCCACAGGATAATCTTTATCGGCACCCGCGGTCATCTCTCCAAAAGGGCCGGGATAAATAACTTCTCTTCCCCTAAATGATGATTTAAAAACCTCACAATTTCCCCTGCAAGCTTCAAGGCATCTTGAACACAACCCTGAACACGGCACTACATTTTTTGAGCGGTTAAAAGTACGAGTAGCGTCATTGCCGCCCGGTGTACGCAGATTCATAGCAATCCTCCTTGTAAATTTTTGCTCTGTAAAAATTTACAGAACAATTGAACTTATTTGTTCTATTGTCAAATTCCTCCCAAAAGGAGCCTGTTGCAAAACTCCATTTTGTCATCCTGCGATTTAATCGCAGGATCTATTATCGACGATAAATTTTTTATAGATTCTGCGGTCAAGCCCTCGGCTTCGCCGCGAGGCAAGCCGCAGAATGACAATTTTGAGGTATTTCGCAACAGCCTCAAAAGGTATCCTTTTAGGCATTTTCTGCTGTTTTTTTAGGCATAATAGCCTAAAATAAAAAAGACGCCCTTTATACTGACAGGGACGCCTTTGTCCTTTTCACTATTTTATAGTTATCACCAAAGATGATTTTCTTGTATCAATATTTTATAATAAATATTTTTAGAATCAAGTAATTTTTTTTCCGTAAGCATAACAAGTAACATCTCTATGTAAAATATTCTTAAAATATGACCTTTTTGTCTTATGTAAAAGGACAAACCCTAATTTCTCATAAAAATGCGCCGCTTTATCGGATAAAGTAGAAAAATGCACGCCTGAAACATTCTCTTTTTTAAGATATTGTAAATATAAATCTATCATCCGCGAGCCAAACCCTTGATTACGATAATTCTCTTTAATATTAACATGTAAAACAGCAGGATAATCTTTAGAAAAATCAGGAGATTTAAATTCTCCTTTTAACAGGCTTTTTATTAAATTAATTAAAAAAACTGTATTTTTAGTCTTTAAAAAAACATTTCTCCGGATAGCTTTGAATAATAACTTAAAAATAATTTTCCAATTAAAATATTTAGATAATAGAGATATATCCTTTGAACCCAAAAGATAACCTATTACCTCATTATTTGAAACCGCGACAAAACACGAATCAGGCTGATAATCAGTAAAATAAAGCGTTAATATATCTGCCAATAATTCCTTATCATCAAAATAAATATCCGCTGAATCTCCCAAGAAAGCAGTTTCATAAGCGATATCTCTTACCAATTCCCTGTCTTCTTTAGAATAAGGCCTTATAATTATTTCTTCCATAATTATCTCATATATAACCCGAATAATTCTGCTTTATCTAATACATGCCCCCACATTGCCTTCTCTAAAGCCGCTCTATTTATCCCGTCTTTCAAACCAAGTTTTTTATCCAAAGCGAATATCCGGAAAAAATAACGGTGGGTATCCCGCGGAGGGCAAGGCCCTCCGTAATTTTTTTTGCCAAAATCATTGACTCCTTGTATACCGGGGATACTATTTTCAGCTATGCGAGATACCACTGGAATATCAAAAACCAACCAATGCACCCATGTCCCGGATGGGGCATCAGGATCATCTACTATTAATGCTAAAGTTTGCGCTCCTTGGGGAGGCCCATCAATAATAAGTTCAGGATTAATATCATCCCCATCACAAGTAAATTTTACCGGTATAACACCATCATTCTCAAAAACAGGGCTGGTTATTCTCATATTCTATCTCCTTACTTATTATATCTCGATACTTATCTGTCATAAGTACAAAAAATCTCAGCCTGAGCAAGAACATGACCGTTAATAGCATCCAAAACAGCGTCTTTTGTCGAAT
>JBDRLG010000057.1:0-10714 GCA_043813255.1 Candidatus Omnitrophota bacterium | reverse complement strand
TAATAATCATCTTGTTTTATTTTCTTTTTCTTCTTATCCCTACGGGTACGAGAATCAATAAGAGAATTTTTATTTGAATCATTTTTTCTTATACTATAATCATAATTAGAAAACGCTGCTCCTAACCACATACTAAGATTTGAACTCATTATTTTTCCCAAGTTAGAACAACCCGATAACCAACTCACCCCTTGTCCTAAAATCCCACCAAATGCACCCAAAACAGATGACTTAACAGAGCCACCTATCATATTCATCGTTAATTTACTTTCACGAATCATAGCTGTAACAAGACTTTTTGTACCAGCTGTAATGGCACCTAATGCAACGGGATTCATTGAAATATTTGGTGCAAGACCACCTGCCACTCCACCAATTACTGTAGAAGCAGCTATACTCCAACCAGTAGCTTTGGGATTCATTCCTTCAGACACAAAACCAACAATTATTCCTAATGCTGCCCCAGCGAGATTTACTACTAAATCACCGTTAGGATCAACAAAGTTAATCGAATTATTGTTACAATATGGATATGGGTTTTGTGTTTGAGGAGTTATTACAAAACCAGGATGTGAATCTTTAGTTATAAATCTTCCAATAACGAAATCATAATATCTATGTCTTAAGAATATCAGATTGCTTTCCGGATCAAATTGTTCACCTGCGTATTTAAAATTGTTACTAATTGTTTCATTATTATACTTAATATCACCAAAAACATTATAATGATAATTATTAACTATGCTTCCTGCTGAATTCACTACAGAAGTCACGCTTCTATTTGGCCTATCGTAGACATAATACGCAACTTGATCCGCATAAACTATACTTGGAATAAGAAGCGACAAGAAAATTAATAAGAATATTCTTTTCATAAACTCAAACTAAGCCCTGTCTTATTATTAATAACAGCTATAAGCTCATCAACGTTATCGATATCTTCATAGAATGAAATAGATTGATCCCCAACTTTTATAGTTATTTTAGATACACACATAGTAAGTGCTAATTGAACATGGTCATATATAACTTCTGATCCATTAATTATTTCTTTCCAAGTTATAAAAATTCCCCTTTTTAACCACGGCTTCATAGTTATACCCTCTTGACTTATAAAAAATTTGTCTTGAGTTTTTCTGAGCTGACTAAAGACATTCCAAAAAGTTAATACTAAAAATATCAATACAACGCATAAAACAGCATTCCATTCTGCGCGGCCAATAAAACCATATATCACCGAAGGGATAATAACAATAATATTAAAGAATAATAAAGCGCAATATAATATAAAATTATTTTTTTTCCGCATCGTATACTCAAACTCATATTTAACAATCTTAATATTTCTTTTTATAATCATTATTAATTCATCAAAATTTCCTAATTCACCGTTTAGATTTATATACCCATCATTTATTAAATATAACCGTAAAAACCAAAAAGGATTCCCGCATTGGTAAACATAAGAACAAATAGTTCTCCAATTAATTTCCTGAATTTTATCAAATCTATAAATTATAATTTTTTCATTGTTTAACGTTATCTTAAAGCTCCTTCGTCTTAACCACATATATAAAAAATAAATAACCCCTATAAAACAAGCAACCAAAAAAAATAAAACAGAAGAACAACTTAGCTTATTTATTTTATAAAAAAAATGAGGAATAAAAAACACCATTAACAAAATACCCATAAATAATAAAATACCGAATATTCCAAAAAGTGGAGTAAATATTTCTTTTTTTGTATATCTAAACTCCTGTACTGTTTCTGCATAATTCTTCACTTAAATATCCTCCTTTCTGATTCACTATTATATGACCTCGAATTTTATAAATTTCTTAATATATAAAATATTTTTTATATCTTGTAAAAATTAGCAAAAAGAACATTAATCCTGGCATTAAATAAAGGAGTATTTGGATATTCGACATACTATTAAATATAAATAAAATATTAAATAAAAAAAGCACAGTGATATTTGGAACTAATATTCTAAATACCCATTTCTTCATTTTCCATAGCGCATAAAATAAAATACTATTTAGAAAAACAAACGCCCATTGAAACACTTTATAAAATAATAATTTAGATAGTATTTTCTTTCTTATAGCTAATTGACTAATTATTATTTTCTTGCGAAAATCGCTTTGTTTTTCCCAATAAACAGGCCTATTATGATATTTAATCTTACCATCTTTTATTAACGTTTCGTTTCGTGTTATCTCATCTTGATATTTATTCTTATCTAATGTTATTACCTTTAAGAAATCTACAGGAATAGATATCAAAGTGAGTATGGCAATTAGTGTTATAAAAAAAGGCCTTTTATTGCATTTTACATTTTCTTTATCATTCGCAAAACTCATTAATAACCTCCATTTTTACATTTACCTTTGAGTAAACAAGATAATCTAACCCCTATCTTCTTATGTATTCTCGAATTTTAGAAGTTTTTCAATATATAAAATATTTTTTATAAACTAAAACCGTACATATAAAACTTATTGCATATGCGGCAAACAAAAAGATATAAAGCATAGAAGTAATAAATATAAATATGTTATTAAATACCGCCGCCAAAATCATATTTATAACTATAATGATAAAAGTCCATTTTTTTAAATTCCACAATCCATAAAGTAAAAATAAGTTGGAAACAATAAATAATATTTTAAAATTCCGATAAATGTAAAATTTTGATACTATTTTCCTTTTTGTATTTAAATCAGCAATTATTCTCTTTCTTGCAAAATCGTTTTGTTTTTCCCAATAAACAGGGATATTACGATATTTAATCCGCGTTTTTTCAGCGACAGTGACCTCAAGCAAAAGGGTTAATTAACTTTTAGCTAAAAAAGAGTATAATACCCAAAGGAGGCCACAATTGGAACCTATTATAAATGCAAAGAAAGAACGTTTAAAACTAACACCCGAACAACTCTTCAACCTGTACATGGAATGCAACGCCCCAGGCGCTCCGATAAAAATGATTCTGGAACGCTACGGCTTAAGGCCATGGGACCTAATTGCTATACGCAGGAAAGTCAAAGCAGCGGCCACAGAAGCTCTTGCCCATCCAGGAAAACAAAGGCGCAAACAGCAGGTTGTACCTATAGAACAATATCAAATAATATCCAAAGAACTAAACGAAACCAAAGACGCGCTTGCGGCCGTAGGGCACGAGCTATCCTTGTTAAAAAAAAGGACGAGTTAAGACTTAAAGGGCCGTTAAACGGCCATTTCAATCAAAAGGTAAAAAAGACTGTGATTAATATTATAAATGATGCTATCAACCAAGGGCTTACTCAGAAATGCGCCTGCCGTATATTCGGGATTGCTCCCAGAAAATTCCGCAGATGGGCAAATCTGAAGCCGGTTAAACCACAGACAGCATGGAACAAAATACTTGAACGCGAACGCAATGCCATTGAATCCGCCGCATGGCAACCAGATCTTCTTGGTAAACCTGTAAGCCATATTTTCGTTCATGGCCATGAATCCGGCAAATTCTTTGCTTCGCTCTCGACGGTCTACCGCGTGCTGAAAGCTAAAAACATGGTTGAGCCAATTAAACATTGGCAGCGCAGGGCTTCTTATGTCAGCGCCCATTCACTCTTAGATGAAGGTTTTTCGCTCCTTTGCTATGATGGCACACAGTTTAAGACGGATTCCGGTATCATTGTTTGGGCTATTCCAGTTATAATCCTGCCCCAAAGATACCTGTTGCATATAGGGCATGCCATAAACGGAATATCCGCAAGTGACCTTACACGTTCAGTCAAAGAAGCTTACACTTTGCTTCCAGAACACTTAACTACAAAGTTACTTGCCCATTCCGACAGAGGCTCCGCGATGAAAGCATCATCCACGAAACAAGCTATCAAAGAACTCCTCGGCGCGCCTGTACATTTTGGGCGGCCGCACACGCCGGATGACCAGGCTTGGATTGAAGCATTCATTAAAACACTTAAATACCACAGGGATGCGCCACGGTCATTTAAACTGGTTGATGATATTATACAATGGCTTAACCGTATCCCCGATATCTACAACAACGACCCGCACAGTTCCTTAAGCGTTACTCCGCTTCAGGCGCTGTCAGGCCAAAAGGAGGTGATACTTAATCAACGAAAACAAAATCTTGCATCAGCCCGTATGATGCGCTACACTGCTTGGAAAACAGGCTGTTCTGTTATTCACCAGACAACACCAGAAGTAGTTATGCAACCTGCTTGAGGTCAATTTGGCTGAAAAATTCCGAATCTCGCCATCTTTTATTAACGTTTCGCTTAATGTTATTGCATCCTGATATTTATTCTTATCTAATGTTATTACTTCTAATAAATCCAAATGAAATAGATTGAACCCCAACTTTTATAGTTATTTTAGATACCCGCATATATATTAAATAAAAGGTTCTCTTCTTAAATCAAACATGGGTTCGATATTATGTTTTTCAAAATAATCTACAAGACAATTAGATCCTTTTTGTTCTGCTAATTTTCTTTCACTATCACTTATAGGAACTACTTGAAGTATCAATTTTGCGTTAATACTGGCGGAACAAAGATTCTTCAAATCGACCGAAGGAGTAACTCCGAAAAAGAAACCTGTCATCTTAGAATCCGGAATTATCGCTTCTTTTGTGGTAAACGTATGCCCTGGCGCAAAAAAAGTATTGCCACTTCTAAAAGGCAAATGCGCCAAAAAAGAAAGCCACCACGCAATCATATCCATATCACCAGACTGATTCTTATAAATCTCATTTGAAAATGCCGTAAGTTCAATTCTAGATGGAATAATATCAACAGCAGTTTTTACTGGCATATCCGCATCTGACATGCCTGCTGACATATAGACATATTGATTATAAATCGGTGATTTCTGAAAGAACCATTTTACCTTTTTTGGAGGAAAACGGTATATATCAATATGAGGATTTATGTGTTCTGTAGGATGGAGAATAAAATCGGGATCCCTCCCCCAAAATTCTAAATACCTAAAATTCCGTTTTGTAATAACTGTTTTTGATACCTCCAAGCTATTTTTACTAACCATTTTTCAACCTTTCTGTTAGTAACACGTATCTATGAAACATTTTGTTAAAGATACAATTACATCTCTTCCTGGCTGATTAAATCATATCCGTAGATATATTTCTTTGTAGGGCTCCAATTAGCGTCGGCTTCCATTATAACCTGCACAATCGGCCTGTTAATATCATTAATATAATTTACTGTAGTGCCGTTTACTATTTTGGATATCCTGTTGCCATTGCCGTCATATTTAAATTGAACGTTTTCAGTTCCATCGAAATAATGAATTAACATATTATTATAATCATACTGATATTCTTCGGTTTTCTGCGGAGATATTTTTTTAGTAAGATTCCCGTTTTTATCATAGAAAAAATGAGTATCTCCTTCTCTTAATAATCTATTATCAAAATCGTATTCATAATCGGCCGTCTCTATCTCGGTAGTCTTGGTAAGGCGGTTTCCCATCGCGTCGTAAGTATACGCCTCAAACGTCCCGTCAGAATAATCAGCGCGGGTTAAACGGTTAAGTTTATCATAAACATAGTCTTTAGTATTTGCCCCGGAAGCTGTGGTTTCTACCTCTTGCGTTATATTATTATTGGCATCATAAGTATAATGATAATTAGAAATAAGCGAACCGTCAGATTTTTTATTTACTACATCAGTCACTCTTTTTGCCAAGTCATAAGCATAATCTGTATAGACACCATTCGGTAAAGTTTTCTTCTTTATATTATTTGTAAGGTTGTCATATTCATAGGTGGTTTTTCCCGATGAGGCCGTAACGTTAATTAATCTGCCATCCATATCATAAGCGTAACTGATCTGATCCTGGCTGGGATAAGTTATTTTGGTAATCATTCCGGTTTTATCATAATCATAGTGAATCGGGCTTATTTCAGGATATTTGACGCTCTGTAACCGGTTCATACGGTCATAAACATAAAGAGTAGTTCCGTGCCAATCAGTCATTGCTGTCTGGTTACCCGCGGCATCATAAACATAAGAAACCTTCTCTCCATTCGGATAATAAACATGGGTTAATTTACCTAAGGCGTCATACGCGTATTCAATAATATCCCCATTAGGCGTAATTCTCCTTGTTAAATTACCATTAGCGTCATATTGATAATTTTGCACATACGCGTCTGCTGTAAGGATATATAATCGGACTCTTACTTTCTTGGTATCTTGAGAGATATCCTGATTAGAAATAGTTATATCTCCTATATATGGGCTTGATGAAGAAATAAGCCCTGAGGGATTCACTGTTACAGTGATATTGGCTTTATCAGTAGTAATAGATCCGAACGCATTACTTATTTCAAACCAATCAGTAGATTCAGCCAGAGTAAAATTCAAAGTCCCTATTCCACCGTTAACAATAGTAAATGCCTGCGATTGCGCAGTGACAGTCCCTTCAATAGCGTATAGCACCAGATATTCAGGAGAGACTGTAATACGTGAAGTGGAAGCCGCGAACACATTTCCAGCCATAAAAGTAATGCCTATGGCTAATTGTAAAACTAAAAGAAGTAATATTTTCTTATTCATTATCTTGAACATTGTCACCCTTTGTTGATTCCTTTAAAAGCTGTGATTCACGGGAAGGTATTGCTTCCAGCGATTTTTCAAAAGAAACTTTCCTTTTTTTGCTCTGCATTTTAAGTTTTTCTAATTGCGACGATTGATTCTTTTCTACTGCAGGTAATAATGCGCCTGAAACAGCAATTTTACCTTTAATCCAATTGGTTTTGGGTTTTTCTTTAGTTGGCGCGGATACGGCAGAGACATTACTTTTTAGACTGATATGAGGTTGAGTTTTTGTTTCTAAAGCCCTACGTGGAAGAATTTTTGATTTAGATCCGCTAATACTACTTTTTAATCCTCTTAAATCAATAGTCTCTTGAATTATTTTAATATTTTCCAGATTTACGCGTTTAACAGGCTCTAAAGCTCTTTGCTCTATTACTACCTTATCAGAAGACGAAGTATTATATCCAGCTTGTTTTAAATCTTTAAGTCCATCTTCGGATTGAACAAAAGAGACATTTAATAGGCTCATAAATAAAAAAATGCCCGCCGTTAAACAGGGCATTTTTTTAAAAACCAGCTTAATTTTAATTAATAAATCCATAATTTTATTTACTTCCTAATTTCACCGCGGATATAATTATCTTAACTACAGACATCTTCTCTATTTTACATAAAAATGTAAGATAAATACACAATTTTTCACTTTCATTTATTTCTATTTCTCTTGAACGAAATTCCGCAATAACACTGCCTGCAACAGGCCCTATTTGAACTGTTTGCTCTCGCGGATTATTTATTAGAGATAAATAATCTTCTTTCTTAAAAAGCGCGATTTTATTACCTGCTGATAAATAATTCCTTACAGATTCGTTTTCCTGCTGGGCGGTTATTATTCTGTCAATATTGCCTTCTAAAGCTGACTGGCATTTCTTTACTATATCCGCGGCATCAGCGGAAATTTTATCTTTAGGAGCCGGATAAACTGCCTTTGCTTGGCTGGCATATTCAGCAAATACTATTTCCAGCATATCCTGCTTTTGAGTAATCTCATATTTTTTAAAGGGGATGACTTGAATAAAATAGGTTTTCATGTTTAAAGAATAGCCCTTTGTTGACTTGCTTTCGGCATACACGCAGATTATGGTTGATAAAAATAATATTAGAAATAACAAAAAAGTTATACTAAAATGAATTTTGTTTGAACTATTCATAGTAAAATCCAATAAAAAAAGCCTATACTGCTTTTTGCTGTATAGGCCTTGAGAATTAGCTTACTTTTTGTAAACATAGCAATATCTTGTTGTGATACAAGCTGTTTTATTTCTGTTACAAATTATACTGTAGCATATATAACTACTTTTTCAAGGCTTTTTTTAAGTGTTTAGTGGGAGCGCTCCCACTTTTTTTAGCTCGCCGGGGTATTTTTGTTTTGGTTTTCCGGCCTAAATACTGCGCATAAGAATTAGGATAATATTCGTTCTCTTCAATAATCCGTAATATCTTCTCTTTTGTTTCTTCGGCCGCGGTTTGCATGTTTATCACTCTTGAAACCGTGCTCCTTGAAACTCCAGCAAGCTTGGCAATATCATCTATGGTCATACGTTTATTCTCCTCTCCTATATTCAATAGACGAGAGAATCAGCATTTTCTAACAACTTTTTTTAATAAATTTATTTCACAGCCAATATTGGGAAGTTATCTCCCGGAACTTGGAAAAGATAATTCTTTGTAATCTTGAATATTGCGGCCAAACGATTCTTCTTAAAATACCTCTTTGCTTTCTTAATCATGTTATTCCTCCATTACATAGATGTTATCTTACCTATTACATTATCCAAATCAGCAATATCTACCGGTTTAAGCATATATGCCGATACATTTAATTCTTTAATCTGAGATTGAGTATCAGAATCCAATTCATCCCCGCTTATAATAATTACCTTAATATCCTGATTAAATCCACGGATATTGCCAAGCGCCTCTATGCCGTCCATTTCAGGCATCCTTTTATCCAAAAGCATAATATGCGGGCTGTTTTCCTTAGCGCAAGTTACTGCCTGTAATCCGGAATTGGCGGTTAAAACACTAAATCCTCTGCGGTTAAAGTGTAATTTCATCAATTCGCGGATGTTTTCCTCATCATCCACGATTAAAAGCTTAATTTTGTTTTCCATCTGGCACCTCCCGGCTATTTTGGCCTGCCGGTATCAAGATCAATCATCTGGCAGATTTTGTCTTTAAGCTCCTGCCTTTTCTTATCAAGGCTTTGAATGTATTTTATTATCCTTTCAATATCACTAATTACCTTTATAAGCTTACCTCTTAATTCCTGAACGCTGAGTTTTTCCTCGAAAAGGCAGTCTTCAACTAACTTTTTAGTTACATTTAACCCCACTGTGATTAAGTTACTGCGTTTTTCTAAACAATTAAATAAATCTTTAATTCCGGTCATTATCCTTATCTCCTTTCTTCAATCCAATTATAGCATGTTATTCTACCAATGTCAAGATTATTTGTATAAGATTGGTAGAATAACACAAAATAAGATAATTTAGTTTATAAGTTATTGTAAATAAAGGTTTTATATTTTCACTTTTATCTCAAATTATCATTAATCTTGCCAATAGTTATGATTTTAATACTAATTGGTAGAAAAATCCTTGACAAACACCTGTATTTAAGCTAAAATCTTTATGGGTGAGATAAGATGAAACTTTATGAAAAAATAAGACAAATCCGCAAAGAAAAAGGTATTTCTTTAACTGACTTAGAGAAAAGGCTGATGGATATTTTTGGCGAGAAGGCCCTGCGCTATAATACCCTTTACAGGATTGAAACAGGGTTAAGAGACCCGAGGATTTCTTCCCTGTCCCAGATATGCCTCGGCCTTGAGATTTCCTTAAAAGAATTAAAAGAAGAGACTGACGAAGAAAAGTTCTCTCTGGTAAACCGCGTTAAAAAAGGCGATAAGATAGCAAAATATGTTTATTCAGCCAACGCGCAGGCGCATATTTTAAGCAAAGAAAAACAGACTTTTCTGTCCTTAAGGTTAGTTTTGAACCCAGCGGGCAAAACCAATGTTGAACAAGACCCTATTGAACTGGGGAAATTTGAAAAATGGGTTTACGGATTAAAAGGAAGAATTACCTGCGTAATAGGGCAGGAAAAGATTATATTAGGTAAGAACGAAGCCCTCTCTTTTGAAAGCAATATCCCGCATTATTTTGAGAATAACACTTCCCAAAAGGCTGCTTGTATCATAATACAAAATCCTAAACATATTTAATTACCCCCTCACCTAACCTCTCCCACAAGTGGAGAGGAAAAATAATAAAAAAGCAAGATGAAGGAAAAAACAATAGGCTAAACTTTTCGCGGCTGGTATTTACCTATTTTTTTAAGGATATCTCTAACCTTACGCTCTATAGCTTCGCAGGTCTGAGGTTTATGGATAAAATCAACTGCGCCTGCTTTTAAAACCTCATCGGCTATTTCAGAGCTGTCATAGGCTGAAACTACCAGGAATTGTGTTTGGGGGGTAAATTTTACTGCTTCTTTTATTACATCTATACCGCTTAATCCCGGCATTTTAATATCTAAAACCGCTATATCAAATTTATTGGCACGAAGTTTTTCCAGTGCCTGCTGGCCGTTTTCCGTCTGTTCTATCTCACACACAAAATGCCTGCTGATAAGCTCGGCTAAACGCGCGCACACATCCTCTTCATCATCTACTATAAGAATCTTTGGTTTTTGTATCTGATGCTGTTTCATTAAATCGGCAATCTCTCTGCCCGCGACATCTTCAAGATGTTCTGACATAAACGGTTTGGTAACAAAATCATCCGCGCCCAACTCTTTTGCTTTAAGTTTGGTTGCTTCATCATTCATAACCGTAAGCATTACCACCTTAATTGTTTTATCCATTGCTTTAACTTCTTTCAAAACTTCTAATCCCGACATCCCCATCATCCTGATATCCAAAAATATAAGGCTGGGGTTTTCTTTTTTAACAAGTTTTAATGCTTCTTGTCCGCTATTCGCTGTTAGAACAGTAAAACCAATCGGCGCAAAAGTATCTTTTATTAAATTACATATACCCTGTTCATCATCTACTGCTAAAATCTTAATCATTG
>JBDRLG010000056.1:0-14235 GCA_043813255.1 Candidatus Omnitrophota bacterium | reverse complement strand
ATCATATCGATGATACCCGCGATACTTTACCTGCCACTATCGCTATGAACGAAGCCGTTCGCACCACTACTGACAACCAATGCCCAACCCTTATTACCGATGGCAACCCTTCTTATCCTTCCGGTATTCACTTCCTCAATGAATCTCGCGATAATAATAAAATCTTACACAAAAAAGTCATTGGCTTGCAAAACCTTGATTCCGAATCAACTGAATTCCGCCCTTTTAAACAACTCATCGAACGCCTTAATCGTACTTACAAATTTCACACCCAAGCCGCCAACGGCTTTAATTCTACCTCCGGCGCTATCGCCTTAACCACTCTCTTTGTCACTTATTACAACTTCTTTCGCCCTCATTCCAGCCTCAACTATGAACCCCCTATCCCTCTTGATTCCCTTCAGTCAATCCCTACTCTTCAGGGGAAATGGGCTAATATCCTTAATTCGGCTTTCTCCCTAAATTAACTATCCCACTGCCTATTCCTTCGCTTTTCCTACAGGATAACTCTATCTCCTCTTTACTTGGCCAGCTCATTTTTACTGCTTTTTATTCTGTTAAACAATTTATTTCTATGCTAGTTGCTCTTCTTTTATTTAAATCTATTATCATTTTTCTATCATTTTATTTTTGACATTATCTAAAATCCTAATTTTTGTTTTACCAAAATCACTTTTAACCTATCCGGAATAACTTCCGCTTCAACAATCAATGTATTGCAGCACATCCGTTTATATTCCGGAGAAAAACAAATATCCTGCCTGCATATACCCTCTTGTAAACAAGCGCTATTCCAATTAAGCCGCTTACAATTAAGAGGAGCGGCATATTCCCGCGCGCGCTTTAACGCTTTTTCAAGAGTAGGCTCAAGCTTATTAATTCCACAAACTATTATTACATTTTTCGCGTTAGAAACTCCGGCAATACGGTTGCCATAAGCACTCAAAAAAATAAGCTCCCCTGTTTCAGAAACAGCATTTGCGCTTGCCAAATAATAATCAGCCTGCGCGCCCTGGTTTCTGAATTCAAGGCTTTCTCCTCTTGTTATCCCTGAACGGTACTGATTAAAAACTCTATTACCTCTTTGCTCCAACTCCGCGACAATCCCCAGCTCATTCAAAGTTACAGATCCGGATATCCCCACACTTGCATCTTTGGGAATAATGCTTTTTATTTTTTCAACTGTTTCGCGCGCGTCTTTAAAGAAAAAACCCGAAATATTCCTTTTCTGCCAACTCTTAATTAGATCATTAATCTTTTTATCCATTATTTTTCCATCAGCTTTTTAGAATCTTCATAAGGAAACGCGTGGCTTTTAGCTACAACTTCTCCTTGTTTATCAATAAGAATATATGTAGGCAGGCCTATTATTCCAAAATAACCAGTAACAGAATTATCCACGTCTAATAAAACTTTATAGTGAATTTTGCTCCTCTTAATAAACGGCCTAACCTTATGTTCGGATTCGCCAGCGTTTATAGCCAATAACTCTATCTCCTTATAATCCTGCTGATTATCTCTTAAAAATATCAGCTGTTTTATACAATAAGGGCACCAGGTTGTCCAAAATACCAATAGCACAGGTTTTTTATCCCGAAAATCACTTATAGCAACCGTTCCATTATCAAGCGAATTAAGTTTAAAACCCATTCCATTGTCAATTTCGCCGGCTAAAACAATTTTACCGCAAAACAATAAACCCGCGACAAACAAAAGAACCAAAATCCTGTAAACATTTTTCATCTTATAATCTCCTTATGCCGGTAAATATAAAATACACTCCTACTGCAAAAAGTATAATGGCGAATATTCTCTTTATATAAAGCATCCATTTACCGGATTTTGGCAGTCCTATTAATAAAGAACTAAACGTACCGCATAAAACCAAAATAAACCCCATGCCATAAGCAAAAGTTAAAAGCACTGACATACCATATAAAATATTTTTTTTCTCAGCTAAGTATACAAGAATTGCCCCTAAAAATGGGGTTACACAAGGGCCGATAATTAAGCCTGAAATTATGCCTAACAAAAAAGTTGAAAAATATCCCTGTTTGTTTTTAACTGGCAGAACTATACGCGGCAGGTTTATACTGAATAAATCCAGCATAGATAACCCAAAAAAACATATTATTACGCCGACAAAAACATTCACCAAAGGATGCGAACTTATTTTTCCAAAAAATTGCCCTGTCAAAGAAGCTATTAACCCTAATAGCGAATAAGTAACCGCTATGCCTGTTACATAAACAAAACTCAGGCTAAAACCTTTTATCTTAGAACCTGCTGATTTTATGCCGATGTAGCCTATAGTAATAGGTATAAGCGGGTATACACACGGAGTTAAGCTTATCCCTATACCGCTTAAAAATGCTAACAAATAATCAGCCGGCCCGCCTGAGAGACTCATCTATCCACCTTAAATATTTTTTTTCACCGCCAACAATCGGCAAAGCGATAATTTCCGGAACCTCATAACTATGGATTGACTTAACCAACTTAATAACAGCAGTCAATTTTGACTTCTTAGTTTTTATTACCAGCATTATTTCCTTGGCAGTATCTACTTTTTGTTCCCAGCAAAATACCGACTTAACGCCATCAATCATATTCACGCAAGCGGCTAGCTTATTTTCAATCAACTTAGACGATATTTTTTCCGCCTCTTCCAAACATGAAGCGGTAACAAAAATCACTATGTACATAAATATACCTCATTCTTATAATATGTTAAAATTAATAATTCGAAAGTCAAATTTAGTTTTAACCAAACTGTAACCGGTCACTGGGGGGAACCGGTAGCCGCAGGCTTCAGCCTGCGTCGTAAAACGCAAGCTAAAGCTTGCGACTACCATAAATTTGCTCCATTCATTAACCGATGACACTAAACTTAATCATATCATAGATAAACAGCGCGTTCAAGATACCCACTTAAATTTACATCTCATCTACCTTCACCGATTTTATTTTCCCAAACTGCGAACATAAATCAAATATAAGAGTTGGATCCTGCGTATGAATAAAAATCTTAAAGCCCCCCCTGCCTGAAACATCATCGTCTTTAATCTCTAAAATTTCTAACCCCTGGCCAAAGTTCTCAAGAGAATCCTTAATCTCCTTTATCCCGGTATTATATGTATTTAAAATAAATTCCAGCTGGTATTTAAGCATTTTATTTTAGTTAGCACTGAAACAACCTGTTTTTGTGTCATTCAGACTGTGTCGTAATTGCATTTTTGGTAGCCGCTCCGTAAGCGGAGCGTTTTACCAGCGTCGGAAACGCCCCGCCTTGGCGGGGCGGCTACCGCGTTAAAATATGGATTGCGACACAGTCTGATTGCGAGGACCCCCGACGTTACGTCGGGGGACGAAGCAATCTCTATTTTAACATTGCCACAGATAACATCCTGCCGCATTTATCAGGCTCCCTGCGATAAGAAAAATATTCTTCCTGCCGGCAATATGTGCATTCACTATTATCAAAGATATTCTCTTTTTTAAGGCCTGCTTCTAAAAGCTGTTTTTTATTTACACCTGCTAAATCAAAGTAAAAACCGCCTTCTCTCTGTTCTATTGCCCAAGGAAAATATTCCCTAAACTCTTGTTTAACCTCATAGCAGCAGCTTCTTATACACGGCCCGAATACCGCGCAGAGATTATGAGCATGGCTATTAAACTTTTCCCGCATTAATCCTACAACATTAATAATAATCATTCCTTTTGTAGAGCGCCATCCAGCGTGCGCCAATCCAAGCGTTTGATGGACAGGATCAAATAAACATACTGGCAGGCAATCAGCAGTAAATACCCCTAAAGGCAGATTCCTAATATTAGTTATAAAAGCATCCGTATCATTTATTGACGAATCTGCTGACAAAGCCCCCTTGCCTTTATCAGATTCAATGATACAGCGGACAGTATTTCCATGAACTTGGTGCCCGCAGACTAAATCTAAATAATTAATTCCCAATCTGTTTAAAAAACGCCTGCGGTTTTCCAATGAATTCTCCACGTCACCGTGGACAAAAGACATATTTTCAGGTTTTTTGCTCGTGGCAAAGATTAAACCGGGATGGGTAAAATTCATTCTCCCGCGCTCATAATAATACTATTGCAAAATACCATTTTTGTCATCCCGCGCGTCCTCCGAAGGCGCCCGCCTGCCGGACGGGCACAGGGGATCCGCCTACGGCGGAAAAGCGGCTGTCATCCTGCGGCTTGACCGCAGGATCAATTACCAATAACAAATTAAAAACATTTCGTAGCAATATCATAATTTAAACTCAAGATCCTCCAAAGAATCCTCTTGTTTAGACTCTTGAATATTATTTAATTTATCAGAAAACCTGTCTAGCTTTTTCTGGGAATCACTGTATTTACGCCCGGCGTTTGATAAATGCACTCCCAATAAATCAAACTCTTCTTTGAATTTTTTAATTTCCGTATTCAGCATACCTAGATTTTTAAGTATTTCCTTGGCATTTTCCTCTACCTTGAAACCCCTTAACCCCAAACATATAACCTGCAGATACGCGTAAAAAGTATTGGGAGAAACAGGGATTACCTTTCTGGATACACTATAAGACAATAATTCCTCCGTAATAATAACTTCATAATAAATATTTTCAGCCGGTATATACATCAGGCTGAAATCATAGGTATTCTCCTGAGGCAATATATATTTTGAAGATATCTCTTCAATCCGGTTTTTCACATCCTGAATGAATTTTTTACGGTAAGAATTTTTTTCCTGCTCGTCAGAAACAGACAGGAATTTCTGAAAGTTCTCAAGGCTGAATTTCGCGTCAACACAAACCAGCCTCTCACCTATCCTGATTACCGCGTCTACCGTATCAGAAGTTTTAAACCGGTACTGCATATCATAATGTTCTTTAGGCAAGACCTGCGATAATAAATTCTCTAAGAGGGTTTCTCCCATCTGGCCTCTAAACTTAGGCGCGCGCAAAAGTTCCTGCAGGCTTGAAATATCTTTGCCTATATCATAAATCTGGCGGTTAGTCTCCTCCAAGCGCCCAAGTTTTTCCTGCACATTGCCAAATATAGTGCTGGTACTGCCCAGATTCTGGCTGATAGTCCTATGGGCTTCCTGCAAAGACTGGTTCATCTGATTAAGCCGCTCATTTACCTGTGAAGAAATCTTTAAAATTACAATAACAGTAAACGCCGATAATCCTAAAAATAACACACCTATTAACCAAATCATTATTTGGAATCTCCTTAAGGCAAATATTAACTTCTATATACTTTAATAATTCAAAAGGTTAATTGGTGAGTTGTGAGTAGTTAATTAACCACTCACTAATTAACAAATTAACCATTCACCAATTTCTATTATACCACCGCTAAAATATCAATTAAAGCAAATAATCTTTTTTTATGCGTTTTATGCTTCTAAAAATATTCTTTTTAACATCCGGGCAGGTTTTTTTAAGATCAGCGATAATTCTAGCCATTTTTGTGCGCTTCGAAGTTTCATAATTTGGGCAGGCGTATTTTTGAGCGGGAAACCCAGCTGTTTTAGCAAAACGCTTGATTAAATTTTCTTCCACATAGGCTAAAGGCCTGATAATAGTAATTTTCCCGCCAAATAATTCCTGTTTAGGGCACATCGTGGAAATCTCGCCTTGAAAAAATAAATTTAAAAGTGTGGTTTGGATAATATCATCAAGATGATGCCCCATCGCGACTTTATTATAACCAAACCTATCCGCTGTTTCAAATAACGCTTTTCTCCTGTTCCAAGCGCACCAAAAACAGCTTATATCTTTGCGTTTTGTTTTTTTTAAAGTGTCTGTTTTTTCAATATGATATTTAACACCGATTTTTTTAAAATATTTCTCAAGCGGCAAAGCAAAAGAGCGGGGATATCCTAAATCAATATGAACCGCGAGAATTTCGTATTTTATAGGGACAAAGCTCCTGCGGTCATCAAGGACTTTAAGCAGAGTTAAACTGTCCTTTCCGCCGGACACAGCAACAGCGATCTTATCCGCGTTTTGCAGCATATCATAATCGGCAATCGCCTTTCCCATGCGTTTGGAAATATAGAATTCTGAATCAGAAAGATTAGACATATTGAATAAAGCCTTCAGCTATCAGCTTAAAAATAATTATTTAACGTGAGTTCGGCATAACTTTCCCCTCCCTTGACGGGAGGGGTTAGGGGAGGGTGATAAAAGAAGAAAATAGTATCTTTTTATACACCCCCACCTAACCTCCCCCATCGATGGGGAGGAATCTTTATATCGAACTCACGTTATTTAATTGCGGTAAATATTTTTTTATATTCTCGCCTATGCTTTTAAAATCTTTTTTATCCAACAATTCTTTTTTGAATACACTAGAGCCGAAACTTACCGCGTTAGCGCCGTTTAAAAAATAATCTTTGATATTCTCAGGCGTAACCCCTGAACAGGCTAAAAGTTTCACATCATTAAACGGTCCTTTTATCTCTTTAAAATATGCCGGGCCGAAAAATTTAGCCGGAAAGACTTTTACCATCGCGGCTCCCCTCTGCCAGGCGTTATATATTTCAAGAGGAGTAAGCGCCCCGGGAAAACAGGGAATATTGTTTTTGACACAATACTTCAAAACATCTTCAACTAATACAGGCGTTACTATAAAAGAAGCCCCCGCGTTAAGAGCCAATCGCAAACTATCCATAGTAAGAACAGTACCTGCCCCTACCACTAACCTGCCTTGCGCTATGTTTATTGTCTTACAGATTAATTCGCAGGCATCTTTTGTATTCATGGTTATTTCAATGGTTTTTAGGCCGCTGGAAATAACCTCTTGTATTAAAGGCTCTATTATATCCTGCTTAATACCGCGTAAAATACCCAGAATCGGTAATTTTTCAAACTCTTCAACTACCATTATTACAATACCTCGTCAGGACCCACAAGGCTGTCGTAAAACTGCCTGTAATTCTCCTTATCTTTACTACCGCGAAGGGCCATGGCAGCGCGCGGATGCTCATCTAACATTCCGGTTATCGCGTAAGGAATAATATAACCCCATTCTATCTTTTCCCTTAAAGGGATAAATTCTTTGGATATCAGGTCCAAAATAGGCCTTATGTTAAACTTGGGGTTTTTTAAAAATCCCAGTAAAAGCTCTAGCGGGCAATTGCCTGCCGCCCTACCCAAACCATATACTGTCCCGTCTACATAATTAGCTCCATGTATTATAGCTTCAATAGTATTAGAAAAAGCTAACTGCTGATTATTATGGCCATGAATACCTACTTCTTTGGTTTTAATTATGCTTTTTGCTTTTTTAATCAGGAATTCCGTAGTTTCCTGGTATAAAGCGCCATAACTGTCAACTATGTATATAACATCCGCTTTGCTTTCTTCTTCCAGCTGATGAAGGCATTCGCTAAACTCATTATCCAGCGCTTTAGAAATCGCCATTATATTTACAGTGGTTTCATAGCCTTTTTCAGCGAATTCATTAACCATGAGTATCGCTTTATCTATATCCTTTACATAAGAAGCGACCCGAACCATATCCACCGGGCTGTCTTTACGAGGTTTTATATCATTCATATCCACCCTATCCACATCAACCATAACGGAAATCTTTGTCTTCGGCTCTATACCTTCTATAACTTTTTTAATATCATCGTCTTCGCAAAATTTCCATATCCCATATTCTTTGGGAGAAAAAAGCTTTTTGGAATTTTTATAACCAATCTCCATATAATCCACGCCGGATTCCGAAAGCGCTTTATAAACTTCGCGCACAAATCTATGGTCAAAATCATGATTATTTATTAACCCGCCGTCTCTAATAGTACAATCCAATACCCTGATTTTATCCCTAAACATTATTCCCTCCTTGAGCTCAAGTAAGCGCCGTTAGGCGCATTTAGAACGAAACCTTTTATATTTAATCATCTGTAGCAACAACCAACCTCCGTATACTAAACAAATCAGCATAGACAGAATTGCCAATAATTTAACAAAAAACGCTATTACAAAATCAAACTTTAATATCCCAAATTTTGACAACAAATAATTCCAGTCATGTTTCATATTTTCATCCTGAAGCGGATTAAACAACGGCAATTGCATAACCTGCGCGTCAGCGATGTAATTAGATACATTAAATAGGTTTACAGAAAGCCAGCCAAAACAAAGAGAAATAGCAAAAAAATCTCTTTGTGAAGTATAAAAACCTATCATCAAAAGAATTGGCACAAGGCATTGAAATAATGTCCCGCCTAAAACACCAATAATATCCCCAAACGGCGAAAAAATAAAATGCCCTGTTTCATGGATACATAAATCAAGAGAACCTAAAAACCCCCAATACTGAGGATTAAATAAATGTTTTATAAAAATATAGCCAAACCAAAGCAGTAAAGGCAAACGGATTAACCAATTCTTCCCCTTGCACCAGTTAATGGATTCTTCCTTCAAAAAATCTATAATTCTTTTAGCCTGAACACAGAAAAACTTTTTATCTAATATACTCAAAAAAATCTCCTTCGTCAAAGAGGCTGCTGCGAAGTCCCCTTCAGCTGTCATTCTCCGACTTGATGAGTCTGTTGCAAAATGGTTTTTTTCTGTCATTTCCCGGTTTATTCGGGGAATCCAGAAAACTTTTGTCGACGATAATGAGACTGTTGCAAAATACCTCAAATTTGTCATTCTGTCCCGACGTAACGTCGGGGCAGAATCTATAAAAATTTTATCGTCGATAATAGATCCTGCGCTTTCGCGCAGGATGACAGAAATAGAGTTTTGCAACAGTCTCATAATTGCCAATTCCTGGATTGCCCGGACAAGCCCCGATGCTTCAATCGGGGCAGGCCGGGCAATGACAAAAAGACCATTTCGCGACAGTCCCGCAAATGACTATTCTCCCCCCTTTGAAAAAGAGAGACTATGGAAGGGATTTCTAATTTATATCCTACCAGAAGAGCCCACTATCTTCTTAATATCCTGATTAACTTTATTGCATAAAAGATCTTCCAGTGAGGCTGGAATCCTTAAAGACCAGTTATTCGCACTTACTGTGCCGGGCATATTAAATCTGTATTGATACGGGTCGCCTTTAAATATATCCGCTATACTAAGCCAGTCTATAATTGATTCAATACAAAATACTGCCGCTGATTTTAAAGTCAAATTCAACGCGGACTTAACTATTTCTTTATCGCATTTTTCTCTCATAGCCCCGTCTAAACCCAAATGCTTCCAAAGTTTCTCTTTCTCACGGAAAGTATTTTGATACATATCTATGAAATCCTGCAGATGTTCTTTGGGCTTGCCTAAAATAGATACTAACACATCGCTGGAAGAAACACTGTCTAACCAGCGCAGCCTGCCATGTGAAGAAAAATCAAGATTAAACAATCTGTCTCTTACCAAAGTAAAATCTATCCCCCGTTCATTGCATTTCCTGATAAATAAAGCCTCATCTATTGTACCTGCCTCGTTTTCCCACCAAGCGGCCCAATTAGTAGTATCATGGGTTGAAAGCATGGATACCGCCAAAGCCCTGTATTGCTCAGGTTCAAGAAAATCATGTTTTACATTCCAGTCTTTAACCCAGCGCTGAACGTCGTTACCCGGAATAGCCAATTCTTTTAGCGTCTCAGGGCAGGATTTAGGAATTATACCTAAATCTTCCGCGCAAAGAAGCATTTTTGTATTATTTATAATCACAGTTAGCAACTTTTTACCATGCTCTTTCCAGAGATTTTCATCTTGAGGGTCAAAAAAACCGTTTAACCCCTGATTTTCTAAAGGCTCATCAACAGGAATACTCCATATACGAAATAACCCGACTACATGGTCTATTCTCAATATATCATAATACTGCTGTGCTGTTTTTAGCTTTTCCTTTAAATATACAAAACCATCATCTTCTTTAGACTGCCAGTTATATGTAGGCATACCCCAGCGCTGGCCTCTGGCACAATACATATCAGGAGGAGCACCCGCGGCAAATTCTAATTTAAAAAATTCAGGATGAGACCAAACATCAGCGCTGTCTCTAGACACAAGAATAGGCAAATCGCCTTTTATAAGAACATTTTTTGATTCGGCGTATTTTTTTACTTCGCTAAACTGTTTCCAGAGCTGCCATTGAACCCACATCTGAAAATCAACTTCTTTTTCATGCGATTTATAAAATAATTTAAGCTCATTGGTATCGCGTTTTTTGTAATTATCCGGCCATTCATACCAAGGATTGCCTTTACAATAAGATTTAATAGCTTTAAACAAAGCAAAATCCAAAATCCAGTATGAATTGTTTTTAATAAATTCTTTAAATTCTTCTGATTTATAACTTTCCCCTTCAATAAACACATGCCATAGCAGGCTTTCCTTTTCCTGTTTTATCCTGTAATCCAGGTGCTGTTTTGACAAAGAAAAGATATCTTTTATCCTTTCTATCCTTTTTTCAAAAACTGCCTTTTTCGCGTCACTAACCGCTGTCAAAGAAATATACGCCGGCTCTAAAGCAAAAGAACTTATTGAATCATACGGGCAAAAGACAGACCCAACTTCATTCATCGGCAAAAGCTGGATTATAGACATGCCGGAATTTTGGCACCAATCCACAAGAAGTTTTATATCATTCAATTCTCCGATACCTATACTATCTTTGCTATAAACTGAAAATAGAGGCACCAGCACCCCAGCCCTTTTTTTTGTGCCAACTTTCAGCCACTTATCTTTATACGCGGCATTCAATAAAAAATCGCTTATTTTTTTTCTTTCCATATCTTTATTTACCTAAAAATTACCAATGCAATTATTTTATCCGCCCAAAACAGCGATAATACAGCGGCCATAGACAAAAACGGCCCATAAGGGATAGTATGGTCTTTTTTTACCGCTAAATTAATTATACCTACAATTGCCCCAAAAAACGGTGCCAGAAAAAAAGTAAGCAGGGCTCTTTCCCACCCTAAAAAAGCCCCTATCATTGCCAATAATTTTACGTCTCCCCCGCCCATAGACTCAGTCTCTCCCTGAATAGGCGGCTTTTTAAGCAGTTTAAAATAAATCAAATCAAAAATAAATCCGGTTAGATATATTATTCCGCCGCCGATAATAATCCCTAAAAAAGAATTCAACATCGGCCTATAATTAAAACCAAATGGATGAAAATTAATTCCTTTAAAAGAAACCAGCAAAAATCCTACTGCCATACCTCCGAGAGAAATCTCATCAGGAATAATCCGATGCTGAATATCAATAAATGTAGCCACAATTAACCCGCATAAAAAAATAAAATAAACAAATAAATTATAAGAGACTCCGAATTGGCTGTATAAAAATAACAAAGTCAACGCGGTTAATAGTTCAACAACAAAATACCTTGGGCTGATTTTAGCTTTACACCAGCGGCATTTACCTGCCAATAAAATATAAGCCAAAATAGGAACATTATCATACCAGGCTATAGGTTTTTTACAATGCGGGCAATGAGAAGAGGGTTTTACCAGAGAATAACCTTCATAAGGCATACGGTGAATACAAACATTAAGAAAACTACCGATTACAGAGCCTATAATAAACGCGAAAAATTGCTCAACCATATTTCTCCTTATTATTTTTTTAATCCATCAATTAAAGCCTGCCGCATTATATCAACTGGGGCTTTCTGGCCAGTCCAAATTTCAAAAGCTATTACCCCCTGATATAACAACATACCTAACCCATTTACTGCCGCTAAACCAAATAATTTTGCATCTTTGACTAATTGCGTTTCTCTATTATAAACTATATCATAAACAGATAATTCTTTATTCTGTTTAAGTAAAGCAGTATCTATAGGAAATCCATCTCCGTCTTTCATGCCAATAGGCGTAGCATTAACCAATAAATCACACTTTTTTATTTTGTCAGCAATCTCCTCTTTTGAGATAATTTCTATTTTTTTTCTTAATTGTTTTTTAAAACTATTATCAATATCAATATCTTTAGTAACATAATTATATGCGTTTTCGGCTATCTGTTTATTATTATCATATATGTATATCTTTTTAGGAGAAAGATACGCGTTTTTCCATCCAAATACAGCAATAACAGCCCTTCCAGCACCACCACAACCTAATAGAAGAATATAAGTATCTTTCTTTCTCATAAATTCAGATTTTTCTTTATGTAAATCCGCCTTTAATGATTTTTCAAATCCTTCGGCATCTGTATTCCAATATTCTAACTCACCACCATTCCTTTTTACCGTATTTACCGCGCCTGTTAACTTAAGATAATACCTAGCCACCTCAACCACATTTTTACTATTCTTAAAAGGAAAGTTTTTTTCTAATATCTCTCTGGCTCTTATTTTATGCGGGATAGTTATATTAAACCCCAGTATATCTTGAGTAAAAACTTTTCGCTTCTGCATATCTTCAACTTCAATATTCTTAAGCAAAAAATCTTCTAATTGTTCGGGTTTTACTTCAAATAATCTGTATTCGGCATTTATTTTTAACTCTTTAAATGCCGCGTTATGCATTGCGGGAGATAAACTGTGTTTAACTGGATAACCGATAAGCCCGTAGATTTTAGGCGGGGTCATTTGCTTTCTAATTTATTAACGGCGTCAAGGTAGGCCCTTATTGCCGCTTCTATAATATCAGTGCTTGAACCGCGCCCGGATGTAATTTTATCTTTAACTTTTAATTTAAGGCTGGCATGCCCAAGGGCGTCTTTACCTGAAGTAACTGCTTCCAGACGGAAATCATCAAGTTTTGCTTTTTGATTAGTAATTTTATCTATCGCTTTGAAACAAGCATCCACAGGGCCATCTCCGCTGGATTCGCCTGAAAAATCTTTGCCTTTTTTTCTTAATACTACAACTGCCTCTGGCTTAACCTTTGTCCCTGAGTTAACTTCAAACCCAACAAATTCCCAAATAGGCTTTATTATCCTGATTTCATCTTCAACAATAGTTATCAGGTCATCATCAAAAATGTCTTTCTTCTTATCAGCAACTTCTTTAAACCTTCCAAAAGCTTTATTTAACTGATTCTCATTCAGATGAAAACCCATTGTTTTAAGTTTATCCGCGAACGCGTGCCTGCCGGAATGTTTGCCTAAAACAAGCTGGCTCTCAGGAATCCCCACATCCTTAGGATCCATTATTTCATAAGTAATCCTCTTTTTGAGAATCGCGTCCTGATGTATTCCTGATTCATGACGAAAAGCATTCCTGCCCACTATTGCCTTGTTAGGAGGCACAATAAAATCAGTCAGGTTACTTACCAGCCGCGATGTACGGTATATTTCTTTAGTATTGATACCTGTATAAACATCGGCAAAAACATCCTTACGGGTCTTTAATGCCATAACTATTTCTTCCAAAGAGGCATTACCCGCCCGCTCTCCTATCCCGTTAATCGTACAATGTACCTGCCTGGCTCCTGCCAAAACAGCTGACAAAGAATTAGCCGTGGACAAGCCTAAATCATCATGACAATGTATCGCGATAACCGCTTTATTAATATTAGGCACATTATTTTTAATATCGCTTATCAATAAATATATTTCCTGCGGGTAGCTATAACCCACCGTATCCGGGATATTTATTGTGCGCGCCCCCTGCTTTATCGCGGTTTCAATAATTTCAAACAAAAACGGCCGTTCAGTCCGTGTCGCGTCTTCCGGAGAAAATTCAATATCATCACAAAATTTACCCGCGAATTTTATTGAATCTTTAGCTAAAGACAATATCTCGCTTTCGGCTTTTTTAAATTTATATTTAAGATGGATCTTTGAAGTAGCAAGAAAAATATGTATTCGCGATCTTTTCGCTTTCTTTAAAGCATCCCGGGCCGCTTCAATATCTTTTTTTACGCATCTTGCCAGAGCGCAAACCGCGCTTTTCTTTATATTTTTAGCAACCTGGCAGACCGCATTAAAATCATCCAGGCTTGAAACAGGAAAACCCGCTTCAATAATATCCACCCCAAGCTTTTCCAGCTGAAACGCAATCTCCAGTTTCTGCTGGCTGGTCAAAGAAGCCCCCGGAGCCTGCTCTCCATCCCTAAGAGTAGTATCAAAAATAATTATTTTTTCCATTTATTAATTAAAACCCTTGCTGTCCAAATTAGTGTCATTCAGACTGTGTCGTAATTGCATTTTTGGTAGCCGCTCCGTAAGCGGAGCGTTTTACCAGCGTCGGAAACGCAACCTAAAGGTTGCGGCTACCGCGTTAAAATATAGATTGTGACACAGTCTG
>JBDRLG010000055.1:0-7789 GCA_043813255.1 Candidatus Omnitrophota bacterium | reverse complement strand
AATTGGCTCCCCCTCGTGGACTCGAACCACGGACCTGGTGGTTACACTTAACCCGAAATTACTTCCGGAAGTGGACTATATCATTGCCTTAGCCGCTTTTGGCGGATTTAGGCAGCAGGCGCGTAGTCTCTGAACCTTCCTCGCCAAAGATTTAATGGCGGGCTCGGCTGCTGATTGCCGTCGTCTTTACGTTACGGTTTCCAGTACGCCTTTTTATTTTTTACATGGCGCATCCCGATTGATAACATCGGGACAATTCTCCTGCTTTTTCAATTACGGTTTCCCGTAAAAGCTGCCTTGTATTGACAGCCACTCGCTCTACCGACTGAGCTAAGGGGGAATTGATTTATAAAGAGCGAAAAAACAGTAGTATAATTATAATCTATACTGCCTAAATGTCAATCTCAAATTTCTCTGCGGGCTTCGAGCGCTTTAGTTAAGGTTGAGGCATCGGCGTATTCTAAGTTTGATCCCATGGGTATACCTACGCCTATGCGGCTTAGCTTTACTCCCATTGGCTTTATCAACTTTGTAAGATATATGGCGGTTATTTCTCCTGCGGTGTCCGCGTCTGTAGCTATTATTACTTCTTTTATGCTGTCCTGCTTTATACGCGAAATTAACCCTTCTATTCTTAAATCTCCGGGGCCTATGCCGTCTAATGGGGATATCGCCCCCAGAAGCACATGAAATAATCCGCTAAAGTTACCTGTTTTCTGTATCGCGGTGACATCACTTGGCTTTTCTACAATGCAAACTAACTCTTTATTACGGCGCTCATCCTGACAAATCTTACAGGTCTCCTGTTCGCTTAGGTTATTGCAAATCCGACAGTAACGCACGTTTTCTTTTACCAAATCTATTGTTGAAGAAAGCTCTTTTATTTCTTCTTTGGGCGCGCTTAAGATATAATTTATTATGCGCTCAGCGCTTCTTCTTCCTACTCCGGGAAACTTTACTAATTTTTCTATGAGTTTTTCTATTGATTCGGTATAAATAGACATTTTCTACCCCTCTTTAATCAATCTTCCATCAAAAGTTTTTAACGCGCTCTCAACAAATGAATCTTTATGAACGGTTTTAACAGGCAGGTCTTTTGATAATACAAAATTTACCTTTAAATTGTTTTTAAGAAGTTCTGACACTGTTTTTTCTACAAGCATCTTATTCGCATTTTCTTCTAAGGATTCTTTATGGAGCGAATAATTTTGCGGGAATGAAATTATCAAAGTATTATTTTCTACTTTTATCGGTATACCTTCATTAAAATATGTCGCTATGGACATTTTAACTTTGCTTAGCTTTTCAAAAATATTATGCCATATATCCTGAATATCTTCCAAAGTAATAGATAAAGCAGACTCTTCCGGTTTAATTTCTTTATTCGTATGCAAATCCCCCCTACACCCCCCTTTTTCAAAGTGGGGAAAAGAAGATTTTTCAATCGGCGCTTCTTTTTTAATTTCCTCTTTTGGTTTTACTGCCGCTTGCTGGGGTATTTTTACAGGAGCTGCTGCTGTTGTTTGCTCTCCTTTTTTACCACAAGCCAGCCGGACTAAACTTATCTCTAAAGGCACTCGCAGAGAATCCAGCCTTTTGCCCATTTCCTGCGCGGCTACCATAATATTGAAAAAACTAAATATCTCTTCGAGGCTCAATGCGCTAGACTGCTTTAACAGACTCTCGCAAGTTTCCTGCGGCAAGTCTATCAAATTGGAATCCGCCTTTGTGATTTTGGCGATCATTAAATTACGAAAATGCTCAATCAGGTTCATGGTAAATAATGATATATCCTTGCCCTCATCAATAACTTTATCTAATAACTCAAGCGCGGAAGACGCGTCTTTGGCGATTATTTTATCGGTAATTTCAAACAGAACATCCTGCTCTATAAGCCCCAGCACAGAAATAACATCTTTCAAAGATACTTTATCTTTCGCGAAAGAAGCCAGCTGGTCTAATATTGACTCGGCGTCTCTTAAAGAACCGTCACTGCTTTTGGCAATCGCGAAAAGCACCTGCTTGTCTACCTGCATATTCTCCGCTTTAACGATTTTTTCCAGCTGTTCAACAATCTCCAATGCTTTTATCCTGCGGAAATCTAGGCGCTGGCATCTTGAAAGTATTGTTGAAGGCACTTTATGCGCGTGAGTAGTGGCAAATATAAATTTCACAAATGAAGGCGGCTCTTCCAGTGTTTTAAGTAAAGCATTAAACGCTTCGGTAGTAAGCATATGCACTTCATCTATAATGTAAATCTTGAATTTTCCCTGAGATGGGCAGAATTTTACGTTTTCACGCAAGGCTCTAATATCATCAATCTGGCGGTTAGAAGCTCCGTCTATTTCTATAACATCCATACTATAACCTTTAGTTATATCAATACACGAAGAGCATTTTCCGCAGGGATTTACTACTGGGCCTTCTTTGCAATTAAGGGTTTTAGCAAGAATTCTTGCTGTGGAAGTTTTGCCGACTCCTCTTGGCCCGGCAAAAAGGTAAGCGTGAGCAAGCCTGTTTTTTTTCTAAGGCATTCTTTAATGTAGTTGAAATATGGTTCTGTCCGATTATTTCATCAAAATTCTGCGGCCGCCATTTTAAAGCAAAAACTGTGTATGACATTTTTAAACTCCTTTAACAACGCCCCTATTTATACCAGAAATTTACTTAAAAAGCAACAGAATTACATTTACGAATACACAAATTACCAATCAATCGGAAAATAATCTTTCAGGAATTTACCGCACCAATGTTTTCCAGTCAATATCCCATGAAAAAACGGATCACACACTCTGGCTGCCCCATCCACTATATCCAACGGCGGCTGAAAGTCATGCCGCTCCTGCTTAAGCGCGGCAAGAACAGCAGGATCTTCATCTGTAACCCATCCGGTATCTACCGAGTTCATAAAAATACCGTATTCAGCTAAATCACTGGCAGAAGTATGAGTCAACATATTCAAAGCGGCTTTAGCTATATTAGTATGCGGATGGCGGGGCTGTTTACGATAACGCTGAAACTTACCCTCCATAGCCGATACATTTACAATATGTTTCTGGCCGGTATTATCGCGTTTCATCATAGACAGTAATTTATTACATAATATAAACGGCGCGACAATATTTACTAATTGAATCTCTATCATTTCAGCTGTTTGTATCTCCCCCAGTTTCAGGCGCCAGCTGTTAACCTCGCGTAAATCTACCTGCTGTAAATCCGCGTCTAACTTACCTTGAGGAAAAATTTCTTCCACGGGCAAAGAATGGTCATAAGTATAAGGAATCTGGGATAACTGCGCGGATACAAGCAGTCCGATTCCCGGGTCTTTGCGTTCCCATGTTACTAAAGAAGCCGCGTCTTGGGAGATTTTAGTTTGAGAATAAGACGCGAGCTGTTTTTTACACGACTCATAATGGCTAAGGACTAACTGCGTGCCTTGAGACAAATCCTGATATTTTAAAGATTCATTAGGCATTAAATGCGCGTAAAACCCCGGCGGCCTGCGGACAGTTTGAGCCGCGTTATTAATTAATATATCCAGACGGTCATATTTTTGTTCAATGTATTTACAAAATATCTCAACGCTTGGAATATGGCGCAAATCCAGCCCGTAAACATGCAGGCGCTCTGCCCACTCTGAAAAATCCTGTTCGCGGGAAAAACGAAGCGCGGAATCCACAGGAAACCGCGTAGTGGCTATCACTCTGGCGCCAGCGCGCAGCATCATTAACACCGACTGATAACCGATTTTTAAACGCGAGCCGGTAATCAACGCAACCTGCCCGGTAAGAGGCGCTGTCTGGAAACGTTTTTGATAATTAAAATCAGCGCAGGCAGGGCACATAGAATCATAGAAAAAATGCAGGCGCTTATACTCTGCTTTACAAACATAACAATTACGCGGAGATTTTAATTCAAGCGCCTCCCGCTTTAAATCAACATCTGTATTCAAAATCCGCTCCGGAGCCGCAAATACATCCGCCTCACGCGCAGTGCGGATACCTGTAGCCGCGCGCGCGCTGCGTTCATGTTTAACAACGGCTTGGCGTTTCATTTTCTTAATATCTCTTCTGCGTTTTCTAATCTCATAGCGGTCAGGCCGGGAAAGCTGCCCAGCCGCGGCCATAAGGGCAATCCTTTGCTCTTCAGATAAAAGCAAAAGCTGGTCGCTGTTTTGGGTAAGATAATCAAGCAATGAAATACACTCCTTTATATCGTCAACAGAATATTTCGCCAGAGAATTTTTTTTGAATTTACGCATAAAAAACACCGTCTTTATTTTTTCTAAACCATTTAGAAACAACCCAAACATTAAGACAATTAATGATCACGAGATAGACCCTTTATTCTTATCGCTATCACGACTCTTTGAAGTTTTTAAGCATAAAAAACCCAAACAAATAAAAATCAAAAGGCAGACTGCTCCCATAAAATAATCATTAAATAAACCGAATACTTTTTTATCAGGAAAGAATTTCGTGATTTCCTGAGATGAAAATATGCACACCATAGTTAAAATCAAAAATATCTGATATGCTGATGTTGACAGTAAAACAACAGCTGCATCGCGTTTCCATTTTTCTAATCTCCGCAGGATAATCCCTGCGCCGATAAAGATCAACGCAGGAACCAAAAAAATCCCCATTATCAATAATTTCATGCTGATTGGGACAGGACGTGATTGATCAGTGAAAAAACTAATAACATTTACACTCGATAGAAAGAATCCCCCTATACAATAACAAATAATACCTGCAATTTTTCTTACCATACAATAATCCTATGCTTTTGTAAAATATTGATTCGAAGCGGGCCGGTACAGAAAAAATACTACGATCGCAAAAACAATTAACCCGGGAATCATAGCCACTTTCATTGGCGACGTAAGCAATCCTACCAAAAACCCAATAGCTCCCCAAACAACATATAAGAGCCTCGCCCACCCTTGTCCTTTCAACATTCCTATACCACTAACAACCATTATAGCTAAACCGATATACATCATGGCATATTGCAAAGAAACCGGCAGCGGACTTTTAGACATAATTTCTTTGACCATTAGATTGTTTAAACTCGACAAACTGGTGAACACTGAAATAGTTCCCGCAACAATCAAAATCCAAGCAATAACCGTTATCGATTTCGGCCTTTCTCCCATTTTTATCTCTCCTTTTTTTAACACATTCTAACAAATAGTTCAGATCCCCTGCAACTCAAACCATTTAATTCATCAACCCTGATAGCATTTTTAGGTATAAACATACAACATATCCATGCACAGAACGACATTTTTTTATGCACATGTTGACATTAAAATTTGCACATTCTATTTTTTACCAAACAGTTTATTAAAAAATGCTAAGACTTTATCCAAATCAAACTTCTCATTCATTCTTATCATAGGTATAATTTTATATTTCATCTAAAATACCTTCCCCGCCTTTTTTAAACCCGCCTCGGCGGAAACCTATTATATCAAAATTAACCCAAAATATAGAAGAATTATACCTTTTAGGAAGGAAACATACCGCGGTTTTGTTAACTATCAGATTTTAAATGTTTCTTTAGTGCTTCTATCCCAGCCATCCCATAAAAAAGCATTATGCCTATTATCCGCAATGAGCCGTAGGGCAAAACGAACCTGTTCTTCATAAAATTCACAAAAAGCGCCTGTTTTATTCATTGCGCCATTCATCTCATACGCCTCTGCCGGGCATGGCGAGCCGCAAAAATGCCGGATAGCGCAACGGCGGCACGGCTCAATATCTTCCACTTTTCTGCCTGTAACCAGCTCAAAAGAACTGCTTTTCAAAATATCTTTTAAATTATCTTTAAAAATATTACCCCCCCTAAAATGCTTCAGCCCAATAAATTCACTGCAGGGAAATATATCGCCGTTAGGAGCCAGCGCAAAAAAGCTTCTGCCTCCCCCGCATGGTGAAATATCGCACATTAACCTTCGGGCTGTAGGAGCAAGAATACTAATCAATATATTGGCAAAATTAGCCACTATAAGTTTCCGGCCGGTATCTTTGTAAATCCGGTAACTGCTTTCTAAAGCGTCAATAAAATGCCTTGCAACAACAGCATCATCAGGCTTGATTTTACGAGCCGAAGGCAGAGTGCATCGGACAACGTTTAAAAGACAATTTGGGGCTTCATTTTTATGCAAAAAATTAACAAGGCGGGAAAGTGAACTCATATTTTGCGTAGTGACTGTGCATATAACGCTCCAGGCATCATAACCTCTCAATAATTCCATAGCTTTTTTAACATGCTCAAATACGCCTTCCCCCGACCAACTCAGCCTGGTTTTATTTACTGTTTTAGCCGTGGAGCCATCCAGCGAAATACCAATACTTACTTTTTTTGATTTCAAAAAAGAAACTGCCTCGGAATTCAACAGAACCGTATTTGTTTGTATGCCAAAGGTAAAATCACTGCTAAATCTCTCAATAGCCGCAAACAATGCCTTTTGATTTAATAAAGGCTCAGCTCCATGAAAAATTATCTTAGGCAGAGCTGTATTGCCGGAAATCGTTTTGAAATACACCTTCAATAATTGAAGAGATTTAATCACCGACTCTTCAGACATATGCTTACCCTTACGGCGCATATTTTCAGGAATATAACAATACCGGCAATTAAGATTGCACCTTTCGGTAATGTTAAAATATACCGCGGATGGCTTTAAGCCAAAACGAAGAATATCCATTTCCTTACGGAAACTTTCTCTTTTTTTACAATAAGATTTAAGCCAGGCGCTATCATGCAGAAGATCACAAAGCTTACCGCGCTTCACTAACGACCAAAACGCGGTATCAGCGTCGACAAGCCCCATATAGTAAGAATGCCCTATATCAATTAGCTGTAATGCAGGCCCGTTTCCTGAATTGACAAAACGCCCCCTTGAAGAAATCGTATTATGCTTTTTCATCTACAAGAATATAATGCGACAAACCTATACCATCGGCTTTGCAGGTTTTGCGTGCCGCGATAACATCTTTCTTATCCTCTTGGTTCTCATTCCTATTGTTTTTCACATCTTTCTCCATGTTCCCCCCTAGTTAAATATAGTTAATAAAAAAAGGATTTTGACAAAGCGTAACCGCTTCACCAAAATCCTTTACCATCGGATTTATTTTTCCACGTTCTTTAGCAGGTCTTCTGGCTTACGGGTTATTTCAAATACGCGAACCTTCCCCTTAAATATAACTAAGAGTGGCTGTCACTTACTGCTTAGCGTACCTTCCCGATTACAGCGGTGGGTCCACCATGGATTTACACCATGTTCCGAGATGCTAAAACCGTATTACTTATAACATTCTTTAACCCAAAACACAACCTATTTTATTCATTATTTTTTCTGGGTGCCTTTTAACGCAAAACCAATACCCAGTATTATAAAAATAACACAGATGATAAGCGCAATAATTGATTTCGGTCCAGTTATATCATTTACTGGCTTTCCTGTAATTATATCAAAAATACAGATAAATATAACACCCAGCACACCTAACAAAACTAATATTATGCCTTTTGCTTTCATTACACCTCCTCTCTTAACAGCCAATAATTCTCGAGTCATCCGTGAATATTATGGCGCAATTATGGTAACTTTTTGATAAATAATGAGATGTGTGAAAAGCTCACTTGCCCCCTTGTTTTGTATTCTTTAGCTGCATTAAGAGGCTGGTTTATGAGCGGAAAAGTTTTTCGGAATCTTTCGGCGAGGACTGTTTGAGCCCGTCCTGGCTCGTAAGAGCCGGCGGGCGAGTTCCGCAGCCGC
>JBDRLG010000054.1:0-27034 GCA_043813255.1 Candidatus Omnitrophota bacterium | reverse complement strand
TAATGCTTCTTCAGATGCAAGCGCTCCCGCGGGTAATTCTATTACCGGGATTAGTTCAGCAGATTTTATTGATGCTGATAATGGAGATTATCATCTTAGCAGCACGAGCTTTCTAATCAATCAGGGTATTGATTTATCACTTGATCATTACATAGCGTTTACTAATGATATTGAAGGCCATATCCGTAATGATGGTAATTGGGATATTGGAATATATGAATATACCCCTGTCTCTATTAGCGGCGATATAAACGCAGACGGTAAAGTAGATATATTAGACCTGCAGTTATGCGTGAATGTGCTGTTGGGGGTAGAGACAAGAGGTGAAATGGTAGATAACGCGAAAAGAGCAGCTGATCCGGTTGATGAATGCGATGTATTGGATGTGCAGGCGGTGGTGAATGAGATATTTGGGGGATAATAAGAGTTTTTTGGACAGAGTAGGCTTTTCTAAGCCTAAGTGTTGAAATAAGTTGTAATTTTTATTGATAAGAAAACGCTTTCAAAAATAGAGCGAGGAAGGTTGAAGTGGTGATAAAACAAGGGTATACTTATATTAGAATATAATATAACATCTATCGACGAACATTTGACAACTTTGTAATTTTGAAAAAGGCAAACCCAGGGTAACTTGGGGGCGCAAAGCGACGGTCCCAGACTTTGTTTTGTAAGGGAGGCCGCGTTGCCAAAGAGAGATTAAGCTTTTTATTACGCCCTAAGGTTATTAAAAGTGCCTGAGGGCGTTTTTATTTTACAGGAGAAAAGTCTATATGAACAACAAATGGCGCAGTTTACTTATTTTAATTCCTTTATTTTTTATTGGGATAAGTATATTTTTGTTTTCTAAAGTTATTGCTTCTGAAACAGGAAAGCCCAGGAAACATATCGTTGCTTATGGCGGAAGTTTAAGTAAAGAGGAAAATATACAATTTATTGCCACTCATGATTTCGATATTGTAGATACTGGATTTTTTGAAACGGAAGGAGTTAAGAAAATAAAATTACTTAAGCCTGATTTAATAGCGATCGGATACAGAGACGCGATAGCGATGCATGATACTTACGATGATTGGAACGATGTTGATACTCATGAAGATTGGTTTATTCATGATGAATTCGGGCATAGGTTAATAGATGATACCTGGAATTGGTATCTTATGGATCCGGGCAGTGAAGGCTGGCGCAATCATTATGCCAGTTATGTAAAGAATCAGCTGGATAACAACCTTATGTTTGACGGGGTTTTTGCCGATGATGTCCAAATGTCATTATCAACTACCAGGTGGCATGTGGATATAAAAGATGAGCTTTGTGTTGTAAAAGAAGATGGCGTGTCTGTAGATGTCTTCTATCTGGTCTGGACGGATTCCAAAAATAAAATTAATGTTTATACTAACCCTGAGCATACAGGGATTGATTATTATACCGGTGGCAGCTTTGAGGGTAATACTATTGTTTTGGGTACGCCTTTACCCGTGGTTTCATTAGTATATGTCAGCTATTCTGCCAAAGATACAAATGAAATTAGGCCTGTAGATAATAAAGTGAATTCTTGGCATAATGATATGATAGGCCAGTTACAAACTGTCAAGAATGCTATCAAAGAAAAACGGCTTATTATTAATACAAATGATAAAAATGATTATATAAATTTTGCCGATGGGAAGATGAATGAAGGTTTTGCTCATGTTTCGTGGTATGACGATGGGTATTTTAAGCCTTATTACCAGTGGAAAAAAGATATGGATGATTTAGTTAATGTTGTTTTAAGAGATAAGATATTCCTGGCGCAGTCAGGCTTAAGAAAAGATATTAGCAGCCAGGAAACAGCAAAGCAAATGATGTTATATTGTTTTGGTTCTTATCTTTTAGGAATGGGGGACAGCTCGACCTTCTATTTTGAAAATCTGGGGTATGACAAAATAACTTATTATCCTGAATGGGATGTGGATTTGGGCCTGCCTTTAGATAGCTATTATTTGCTGAAAGAAGGCATATCTGATTATCCTCAAACCCCGCCTGATAATTTGATGCAAAATAATTCTTTTGAAGATGGTTTAACTAACTGGAAAATTAATTTTTGGGATAATCCCGCAGGCAAGGCGGAAATTGATAATATAGAGAAAAAAGAAGGAAACAGTTCAATAAAAATTACCGTTTCAGAAGGCGGCTCTGTCAGCGGAGGGGCTTATCAGCATGTTTTATTAGAGCCTGATACAACCTATACCTTAAGCGGATGGGTAAAAGCAGAAAATCTGCAAAGTACAGCTTATACTCCGGCACAGCTGTATATTTATCCCGGGCCGGGAGGTTTAAGCGGAGTAAAATTTATAGGGATACGCCCGGGTACTTATAATTGGATATATTTAAATACTGTATTTACTACTGGTAGCGATACGGCGGGGTCTTTTATTTACGCGGCAAAAGTAGATCAATTTACAGGGGGAGCAGTGTGGTTTGATGATATTAAATTGGAAAAAGGCAATTTTCCCGATTATAAAGTGTATTGCCGTGATTTTGAGAAAGGAAAGGTTTTGCTAAATCCAGTTTATGGTGGTGCCGCGGTTGAATTAGAAGGCAGATATAAGACATTTGAAGGGGATTTAATAAGTGAGACAGTTTTTATAGATGGCCATCAGGCGGTTATTTTAATAAAAGAAGACTCAGGCGACGTAGACGCGGATGGCGATGTAGATATAACTGATTTACAGTTATGCGTGAATGTGGTTTTGGGGGTAGAGAAGAATCCGGAGGCAGTGGAAAGAGCAAAGAAGGCGGCTGTGCCGGTAGATGAATGCGATATATTGGATGTACAGGTGATTGTTAATAGGATATTGGGAGATTAGAAATGAAAAATAATATTCTATTCTTTAATACAATAATGATTGCCATAATCATAATAATTACAGCAGCCGCGGCTTTAGCTGAAACTCCCAATTATTACATTGATTATGAAAATGGCAGTGATTCTAATCCCGGCACTAAATCTGCCCCTTGGAAACATCATCCTTGGGATCCTGAAGCTGTTGGTATTGCTAAAGCGCATACAGGAATTTGTAATTATTATTTTAAAAAGGGGGTAATTTACCGGGGGGGTAGTTTAACCGTTAAAGAATCAGGAATAGTTGGTTCGCCAATAGTTTTAGGAGTTGATTCTGACTGGGGGGCTGGCAAGGCGCAGATTTATGGTTCAGAGAGAATAACCGGCGGCTGGACAAAATGCGGTCAGGCAGACTGCCCTGAGATACTTGCCGAGTACAGGGATAAAGTTTGGTATGTAGATACGGCTTTTGATTATGTTTATATCCCGATGATGTTATACGAAATAAGAGACAGCCAATTAATTAAACTTAATATAGCCCGCAGCCCTAATTGGAATATTCCTATCCCTGAGAGTCCCCAAGATTATGCCTTAGATGATCCTAAGACAGTATGGTGGGAATTTAGCGGGTATGCGTTTCAGAGTAAATTGACTTTGGATTCTGTGAGTGGTTTTAATCTGGGAGATCAGGTTTATAAACAGGGTTATACTTCTGGTTGGGAAAAAGGTATTATTAAAATATCTGAAATAGGAGCGGATTATATTAAAATTGCCGCTGAACAAACAGCAAAAGAGGATTTTTTTAGCGCTGACCAGATAACCAACGGTACTGTAACGCATACAGTTAATGCCGTCAGCCGGCTTCCTACGCGATACAGGGATAATATTAATTTAACTCAAACCGAACCTGATTTCTGGAAAGACGGGATTATTTGGTATGAAGATTATTGTTTTTGGCCGCGCGCCGCGCGTATTCAAAGCTATGACCCTGATAACCATGAAATCCAGTTTTACGGAATCAGAGACCAGTATATTAATAAAAACTTTTACCGGTATTTTGTTGAAGGCCTGCCGCAGTTATTAGAAGCGGAAAATGAATGGTGTTATATCCGTTCAGGAGAGCATAAAGGCCGTATTTACCTCAGGCTGGAAGGCGATAGGGATCCTAATACTACGGTTATTGAAAAGGCAAAATACCATACTTTTTTAAATATTGAAGAACAAAATAATATTATTGTTGACGGTTTGGAAATTAAGTTTTTTAACGCGCGTGATTTTTATACTGACCCTCCCGATTATCCTTATTATCCGAGATTTACCAATGATGGAGTGCGCAGCCGCGCGGCTGAATATTACAGTCCGGTAATCCGTATTACACGTAATTCTTCCAATATATCAGTAGTTAATTGCGATATCGAGTATGGCAATGTAGGGATAGCTGTTTTTCCTGATGGGAAAGATAAACTGCTGGATAATATCAAGATTAATCATAATCGTATAGCGCATATGGAATCTAACGCCATAGTTACCTTATTAGGCGAAAATTTTGGAGAGATACAATGGCTATGGGATTGGTGGCCGATAAAACCGGATAAACCGTTTTCAGTGCTTAATTCCCGTATAAAACATGTTCAGATAAAAAATAATCAAATAGAAGACATCGGATTAAGGGCGCAGAGTTGGAATCCAAACGGCGCGATTGGCCTGTATGATATCGAGACTTCAGAAGTGGCTTATAATGTGGTTGATTATACTGCTGCGCCGGGAATAAATATTAATTCCCCGGGCGATTACTGGCAGGAGAAAGGATATACCGGCGGAAGCGATAAGATGGATTATCCCTTACAGCGCAATTTAATTCATCATAATCAGGTAAGCCGTGCCTGTTTAATGGGTGAAGATGTGGGCGGGATTGAAATTTGGCATGCAGGGCCTAATTATGTGTATTGCAACATCAGCGGAAATAATACCGGCAGCCGTTATCCATATAAAAAACAGAATCCTGCCAGAAAAGATAATTATCGGATTAGCGCTTTTGCGCCGGGTATCTATCTGGATAATTCTTATAAGAACTATGTGTTTAATAATATACTTTGGGGCAAAAATAATAATGAGAATGATTTTATTTATAATTCTGTGGGGTTTAATCAGTGCAGCAGCACGATGAACTATGTGTTTAATAATACGATTTATAACTGCGCGGTAGGAATGCATAAAGACGGCCAATTAGATAACAGGGATTATTTTTTAAATAATTTATTCATTAATATCGGCGAGGGGTATATAAATGATGAAGTATATCAGGGAATACATGAAATGGGTTCGGTTGTTTTTGGCGGGAATATATTTAATGATTATTTAAACTCCGGCAGGCGGGATGTTTTTGGGAAGCTGAATAATGTTATAAAAAATATCCTGAATGATTTTATTAATCAGTTGATATTGAATAATTCAATGGTTCTTGATCCTGGCAGGGAAATAAAAAATATCCCTATTGTTGAAGATGCTCCCGCACATAACTTTATGCCGCTTGAGACAAGTGCTTCTATTGATAACGCGAAAAAAGTATTTGTGCCATGGGGATTGTATGAGGTTGCCGGCGAATGGGGTTTTTATAAATATCGCGATAATATAAACAGGATATTGGATGAACATATGAATTGGAATAAATACTGGAGCCGTCCGGCTGATGTATATAACGGCAGTGTGCCCCGCAGGGATTTAACAGCTTATAATGTTGAAGAAAATAATTTTCATGAGGGGATTCTGGAAGATTGGATAGAAGGGGCGCTTGAGCTCAATGGGCAGAATCAATATTTAGGCCTTCCCGCGGGTGAATGTGGTTTATTGGATATGGATAAAGACGCGGATGGGAATCAAAAGATAAATAATTTTTTAATAGAAGCAGTTTTACGCATCCCCGGGAATGAAACTAACGGCGGTATTGTAGAGAAATCAGATGGCTCAAAAGGATATACTCTGGCGGTAGTTAATGGGTATTTAAAGATGACGGTTAGATTTGGTGCAAGCGATTGTTCAAGAACCAGCACAGGCAGGCTGAATGACGCTAAATGGCATCATATTATAGCTGAGGTAGACAGGTGTGATCAGGAAGGAATAAATATTTATGTTGACGGCAAGCTTTGTAACGGAGCGTTTACTGGAATAATTGATTTTTCAAGTAATATAAGCAATAGCGGGGATTTTATTGCCGGATATTCTATAGATGAGGGATATTTAGCCGCAGCTTTTGATTTCCTGAGGATTTCCCGGGGGACTTTAGCGCAGGCAGAAACTACAATAGAAGAACTTTATGATTGGGAATTTAACGGCCCATTTTTGAAGGATTTTTATGATAATCCAGCCTCAGGAGATGTCCGTGATACGGGAGCTATAGAATATTATATGCCACTGCCTATAACCGGCGATATAAATGAGGATGGAAAGATAAATGTGACGGATGTGCAGTTATGCGTAAATATTGTTTTAGGGATAATAGAAGATTTAGAGAAAAAAGCAGATATAGACGGCGATGATTTTGTGACTGTAATAGATCTGCAGATGATTGTGAATGCATTGTTGAAGGGATAGGAGAATGATAATGAAGGTGCCAAAATGAAAAAAATATTTATATTATTTATTACAGTAATAATCAGTTTAATAGCCTTATCCGCGTCTTTAGCCGCGGATTATGGCAAAGAAAAAATAATTTTTCTACACCATAGCACGGGCCGTTGTATTTATGACGCGAATTGGTATGGTGATAGCACTCCCAATCCGGGGCCTAATAATGTAGCGGATTGGATACTAGATTATAATGCGTTAATAGGCAGAGAATATTATATTACTGATAATATAGATTCTTTCACAGGAGATGGGTATTCCAAGCCTTCGCTTGACCGTTATTATCCTAATTCAAATTATCCCCGCTGGGATAATTATCCTTTTGATTATTGGGATGTTTGGGTGAATCATAGCGATACAGACCCCTACCTTGGCCAGTGGAATATCGGGCATTGGACAACGTTCTACGATGTAATTATTTTTAAACATTGTTATCCTGTATCTTCGATTGCCGCGGATAGCGGGCCAGCTGATATCACTTCACGGGATAAAGAGATTCAGAATTATAAACTGCAGTATAATGCTCTTAAAGCTAAACTGCATGAGTTTTCGGATAAGAAATTTATTATTTGGAGCGGCGCGGCAAAGACAAAAGCTTCGATAAGTGAAGTTTCTGCTATGCGCGCCCGGCAGTTTTTCGACTGGGTTAAGAATGAGTGGGATGAACCCGGAGATAATATTTATCTCTGGAATTTTTTTGACCTTGAGACAGGAGGCGAAGGGCCAGATAACATTTATATGAAAGATGAGTATGCTAATACTCTTACAGATTCGCATCCCAATGATACATTTTCATCATATGCGGCTCCATTATTAGCCCGCAGAATTATTGATGTACTTAATTCTCCCGAGCCTCAGCCGGGGGTTTCTTTTGTTGAATGGGAATCAAGCGGCGCGGAATCAGAAACCTCAGTAAGTATCCCTGTTAAGCTTTTTGGTTCATGGGGCTCTAAGGTAACCGTAAAATATTCGGTAATAGCAGGCACAGCTTCCGCGGGAGATGATTATATACTGGCTGCAGGAGTATTGGAATTCGCGCCGGGGGAAATAGTTAAAAATATTTCTTTTGCGGTTAATGACGATGTCTTGCCTGAATCTGATGAGACAATAGTTATCAGCCTTTTGGAGCCGACAGCTGCTCCTTTGGTATGGAAGAATACGTATACGTACACAATTATAGATAATGACCCTTTGCCTGATTGTATGGTTGGGCACTGGAAATTTAATGAAGAAAGCGGTGAAACTGCTAAAGATTCTACGGCTTATAATAATGATGCCGCGCTTAAAAACGGCCCTGAGTGGGTTAGCAATGGAAAAATCAAGGGTGCTCTTTCTTTTGATGGGATAGATGATTGCGTAGTTGCCGCGGATGCGGCTGTTTTGGATAATACGGAAAAATTAACTGTTTGTTTTTGGGCGTATCCAACTATTTTAGACGGCAAAGCGCGGGCGGTAATTTCAAAACGCGCGGGTATGAATAGTAATCAATCATACACAATATTCTTTTATACCGGGAATCAGTTGTATATTGATATTGACGGCTCAGGGGACCGTTTTTGTACGAATAAGGTGTTTGAAAAAGATAATTGGTACCATGTGGCTGTAGTTTATGACGGCAGTTTGCAGTCAAGTGAGCGTGTTAAGGTGTATATAAACGGAGATTTGGACAGGTCTGCTTTAGAAACAAGCGCCAAAATTCCTGATTACGCATCAAATCTCTGTCTTGGCATGATGAATGAAGGTTACTCTCAGGGATTTGCCGGCCTCATAGATGATATACGGGTTATCCGTAATGCTTTAAGTAAGGAAGAGATAGAAGAAATTATTAATTCAAAAGACGGCATTGATTATTATGTGAGTAACTCTGGAGAAGATAACAATGATGGTATGAGTATTTCGGATCCATGGAAAACAATTGCTAAGGTAAATGAGTTTTCTTTTTCTCCCGGTGACACAATTCATTTTGAAAGAGGAGGGTTATGGAGAGAAAATCTATACCCGCAGAGCGGAGAAGAAACAGCTTGTATAAAATATACTTCTTATGGAGATGAAAATAAACCCAAGCCAGTATTATTAGGTTCGCAAAATAAGAATAAACCTGAAGATTGGGTAGATGAAGGGAAAAATATCTGGTCTACGCGATTCCCTTCTGTGACAGGCAGTGAATTATTGTTTAATCCCAGTTTTAATGAAAATACAGATAATTGGGAACTATGGGCGGCTGACGGAGCTATCGTGAATAGGCTAAGAGATACGGCTGTATATGATTCGTCTCCTGCGGGATATAGAGTAAACTGTGGTAATAATAACGGTGAGTATTTTTTTAGTATTCAATTATCCGCTTACGTGTCTAAAATTATCAGCGGTAAATATTATGAATTAAGTTTTAGGGCTAAAGCCGATCAGGCGTTTGAAATTTACCCGATTAAGCTTTTGCAGGGAGGTTCGGAAGCTTATTGGAATTTTTACGTGGGCACGCCGGGAAAATTAAAATATTTAATATCCGCTTCTATTTCCACGGAATGGAAAACATACAAGGTTTATTATCAGGCAAACCGGTCTGCTTCAGACGCGAGGGTTTTATTTTTCCTTGGCAATGCCTTACCTGAGAATTCAAACTTTTATATTGACACACTAAGTTTTAAAGAAATAGAGGAAGTGCCTTTTCTTGTTGACGTGGGAAATATTATTTTTGATGACGCACAGGATATAAGTTTTAAAGTTTGGGAAGAATCGGATTTAGATAAGCAAAATGAATTTTGGTATGATGAAAATAATATGGTGCTTAAGGTGTATTCAGCGCAAAATCCTGCCGTGTTATATCAGAATATAGAATGTTCTTTAAACAGGGACATAATTGAAGAAAGCCATAAACATCATATTATTTATGACGATTTATATTTAGCTTATGGCGGCTATGATGGTATTGGTGGAGGGTACGCGCATGATATTACGATCAGGAATTGTGATATGTGTTTTATCGGCGGTTCAGATCAATATGGAGGAACAATCACGGTCAGGTATGGTAATGCCGTGGAATTTTGGAACGCCACGAATAATGATCTTATAGAAAACTGTAATTTCTGGGAAATATTTGACAGCGCTTTAACGAATCAGGGAGATGGCCCGGGCGAGGTTCAAAGGGATATTATTTACAGGAATAATAAGATGTGGAATTGTGAACGGACGTTTGAAACCTGGTTTAACTCAAGTACAGGCGCTATGCATGATATTTATTTTGAAAATAACCTTCTTTTAAACGCGGGAGGCGGCTGGGGGCATCAGAGATTTCCGGGAGAAATTCCCGCGGGACGGCAGATAGTTTTAGCGGCTACTCTGGCAGAAACCCGCAATATTTATATAAGAAATAATATTATTTCCAAGGCAGATTGGACATGCCTGCATTTTTCAAGCGGATGGGCTATTGGCTCTGCCAACCTGGAGAATTTAGTTTTGGATTACAATACTTATTATCAGCCGAGAGATTTTGGCCGGATTGCTTTTTGCTATAACTATGGCGCGGGAACCTCAAAGAGTTATTATAATGATAGTTTTGAACAGTACAAGAGCGATACGGGAAAAGATATTCATTCTATTTTATATGAATATGAATATATTGGTATTGAAGCCTTAGGTAGTGACCCTGCGGATGAAGAAATTAATGTCGCGAAAGATAAAGAGATAACTATTAATTTTAGCAAAGATATTAAGCCTTATTGTGATTATGCAAGGATTAGCTTAAGGGATCCTAACGGTAGGCAGGTTAAGATAACTAAAAGCATCAATAATAATATTTTGTATATCAAGCCGGATAATCTTGAATCTGAAGGGATTTATTCTGTGTTTATCCCGATTGGCGCTGTGTCTAGCCTGGATGGATATGAGATTTTAGGTAAAGATTATAAATTCAGCTTTACATTTAATAATAAGCTTGTGGGAGATTTAAACGCGGATGGGCAGGTAAATTCACTGGACTTGCAGTTATGCGTGAATATTTTACTGGGTGTGGATATCAATCCTGAAATAATAGCTAGAGCGGATTTGGATAATAACGGTGAGATTAACGCGGTAGACCTGCAGCAATTAGTGAATTTGCTGTTGGGCGTAATGAAAACTGTTATGGTCTCAGATTGCAACGGTTCCATATTGGAAGCAGTTTCTGCTATTGGTTCTAACCTTGGAGTTCTAATAATAGACAAGTCTATAATTATTTCAGGCAGTATCGATATCCCGGAAAATATTTCAATTGAGGTTATAGAAGGGGCATATCTAATTCCTGCTAAACAAGGGGTAAAATTAACGATTAATAAATTTAAAGCAGGCCGGTATCTTTGTTTTAATCCTCTTACTACCGGAGATATTGACGCGGGAGACTGGGTTGTTTTTAATGATGGAGCTGTTTCAGAAGTGTATCCGGAATGGTTTAAAGGCAGTGATAATTATTGGCATACATATATTCAAAAAGCAATTAATGCCGCTGAGGAAAGCAGAATTCCTATTAATTTTGCCGGCGAGAAAACCTATGAAATTCATGGGACTATCTATCTGGGAGAATCTCCTTGGGTGTCAGATGGGACAGCAGTGATAAAGATATCATGTGATGAGTCATTTGAAAGGATAGGAGGTGCAATACTAAAGAACGAAGGGGCAATATTAATGAAATCAGCTCTAGGGGCATCCTATGAGAAAAATGTAATTACCCCTAAAATATATGGGATCAAGATTGAATTTGATAGAAATAATAAAAATATAGAGGTTTGCATAAACTACGAGAATATTAAGGGAGGGTATTTAAAGAACAGCCGAATCTATAATAGCGAAGGCAATCCTAATTTTATAGATCCGTTTGTTTTATATAGAAATGTTCAAGATTTTGCTATTTCAAACTGTGTGTTTAGTTCCCTTACCGGACACGAGATGGGAGGATCATGGGTGAGGAATTCCGATCCAAGCAATCCGACTCAAAACATCACGATCAATAAATGCAGCTTTATTTCAAATCAAGGCGATGAATCATTCGCGATCTTTACGCCGCCTAGTTCAGATAATTGTGTTGTACGAAATGTTACTGTGGAGGATTGTGTTTTTAAACATATCGGAGAAGATATCCCTGTTGTAATATTTATTGGCGCAATGAATAATACAGGGAGAGTTGAGAATGTTACCTTTCGTAACTGTGAGATAAACTCTGAGGCCCCGGTAAGCGGCCATCTTATCGAACAAGGAAGGCAAACATTTAATGTTAAAATGACAGGCTGTAAGCTAAGTTTTAATGCTGATACTAGAGAGGATATGAGCGGAGCAAGAGTGCCAGCGGCTACTCCAAGGATAGTTGAAGGCCTGCTTGGTTTTGAATATGTTGAAGATACTCAGGTAGAAATAAAAACAATTAAGTACGATACTGGCCGCAATGATATTGCCGCTTTTAATAAATGCGGCAGAGTAATTAATTGTAGTAATAAGTACAGCATAGTTGCGCATAGTCATCCGATCGCGGCTTTAGAAACTGAACATATTTCCGGCTGTGATCTTATGGGGTATTTAGATGATTGTCCTGATGTAGTCGATACCAGAATAGATATTCCCCCGTGGGATAACGCCCCGCCTGCGCCGGAGATTACAACGCAGCCTTTTATTACTGAATTTCCTTCCGGGATTATAAATGGGACTTGTGATTCTAATATAAAGGCGATATATGTTAATAATTCTATTGAAGGTGTAAGTTTTAACCCCGATGAGACTAATTGGAATTATAGCTATAATTCTTTAAAACCGGGAGAAAATATTTTTATTGTAACTGCGGAAAACAAAGACGGGATCCAAAGCGCGGCCAGCTTTATTACTATAAGCCATGTTCCGATTAACCCAGTCATATATGAAAATGCGGAAGATTTAAATACTAATGGATGGAATATTTATGATTCTGATCCAGCGGGTGCAACGATAAGTAATGTTTATGATAATGAGCATAACAGCCGTGTAATCGAATTAAAAGGTGATAGGGATAATAACGGTTATCTGCTTAAAAAAGAAAATGGATCCCCTTGGCAAAATAAGTATCAGTTCGTAATCGAATGGAATATGAAATACTCTGAAAATTTTACAGTATATATCGATGTCGTGACTGATACCAAAGTAAATGGGACAGGAACTTACCATAGATATATTCAATATGATCCCGTTGATAATAATAAATTAGGTAATGAAGAGTATGTTTTGCTTGGAATCGGCAGTAATATTAAAGATGGAAAATGGCATACTATTATTTGTGATCTTCAGAGCGATCTGGAACTAGCCCAGCCGGGAGTAAAGATATTGGAAGTAAACGGATTTTTAATCCGCGGAAGCGGCAGGGTTGATGATATCAAGGCATATTTAAAAATTCCAGATTAAACAAATGCGGCTGATATAGATGGGAAAGATAAGATGGCAGAAAGCGGCTTCATGTTAGATTTACAGCTATGCATAAATGTATTTTTAGGAATAGAATCGGATAAAAAGATTGACTCAAGAGCGAATCTGAGACTATTGCAAAACTCTATTGTTGTCATCCTGCGCGAAAGCGCAGGATCTATTCTCGTCGATAAACCATTCATAGATTCTGCGGTCAAGCCCTCGGCTTCGCCGCGAGGCGAGCCGCAGAATGACAAGTTTAAGGCATTTCGCAACAGTCTTAATAAAGACGGTTATGTAGATACAATGGATATAATGCAAATTATAAATGTTTTTTTAGGCAGTAGTTAAGAATGAAAGCGCTTTCAAAAATAGAGAAAATAAGATTTAAATGGTAATAAATAAATAGTATACTTTTAATAGGGAATATATATAGACAACAGTTTTAAATGCTCTTTTGATAGTACATACATCTTTTTGAAAAAAGCAAACTCGAGGTAACTTGAGGGCGTCCTGTATAATTCGGTTGTTTAGAATGGTATAGGACCGTGTAAACCGTAAGGTTTATGCGGCAAAGCGACGGTGTCTCAGAATAAAAACTGAGGTAGGCCGCGTTGCCAACTAGGAAAAGCAACTAATTTTTAGCCCTGAGGTATCTTTATTTGCCTGAGGGCTTTTTTGTTTTATAAGATAAAAGATCTCTCTGGGGCAGTATCAACATCGGGTATTCATCATGAGTGAAATTATTTATAAAATAATAGGTGCAATAAAGGTAAAGTATATTATCAGTATCAGTACTTTGTTTTTAGTATTGTTACTGTCATTTCCCTGCATAGCAGAAGAAGTTGTTCAAACAGGATATAAAGATAAAAATCCGCAGTATGTTCCGGAAGAAATCATAATTAAATTTAAAACCAATTATTCCGAGCAATGGGCGTATCAGAACTGGATAAATCCTATGTTGGTAATTTTACTGGATTTTGCAGATACTGATATGTCGAAAGTTGTCATTGATCCTGAAAAAGCATGGTCGGGATTGATATTTGGCAATGAAAAGGGGCAGGGTAATCATTACTGGAATGAAGTTTCACGGGGGCAGTTACAGCTTTTAAAAGCGAATGAGTCATATGGCGAAGTTAACAATGGAGTATTGTGGGTTAAGTTAAGCCAGTATAAACCGGAATCAGGCCAATACGTAGTTGAACAGCAAACATGGATTCCTGATGCTTTGGATATCGCAGGTAATTATATTAATTTCGCGGAATATGATATCGATAAAGATGGCATATTAACTAATCAGGAATTAGCTGTGTTTTTTGTTTTAAACCTGCCTTATGAAAATATTTCCGGCTCCGGCGCGCAGGCGAATATCCTGATTAACCATATTACTGGCGGGGTAAAGATTCAGAAATTCCTCAGGACCCAGTATGATTATACAAGTATCGGGGTTAATATGCATGAGTTGGCGCATCATCTTCTTTCCGCGTCGCATTTTGTATCGCCGCATTATCATGGTTTGATGGGAATGGGAGCGTATAACGAGGATCCGGTTATTACAAAACTTCATAATGGCGACCATTTGGGAACAAGCCCGGCTCATTTGATAGGATATAACAAAATCGTATGTAGTTTTGTTGAGCCAGCCAATATTACTTCTACCACTTATAACGTTAAATTATACAGTCCGCATACTGATGATTATAACGTAATCGCTTTGCCGGTAACAGGGGGCTATTTATATTTAGAGAACAGGACAAAAGAAGGCTATGATTATGGGATACCTTTTATTAATGATAACGGCGGCTTATTTGCCACGGACGTATCGCAATATATAACGCCTCTACAGCTTTCAACCGACTGTGGTAATTTGGGTGATTATTACAGTTATCAGGGGCATAATGATGAATTTAGCCTGGGAGGATATACTATTACGAATATTTCTCCTGCCGGGCCGGTTATGAGTTGTGACATTATTTATAACGAGATTACTCCGGTAATAGAAAAGTATAAATATCGTTATTGGGTAAATGATCCTGAAAGGGAAGGTTACCGTATATGGAAATATAGCGGCGCGCAGGAAGGCCAGATGGTGGACATAGATTTTTCTTCATTCCCGTATGGCGATGACCCCAATGGATATTTTACGATAAATTTGGCAGTTTATTATAACACTGGAGAAATACGCTCGGCTAATTTAGAAGCGCAATGGCCTACCGCGTCCAAATATTTAAAAATCAGCAAAGTTAAAATAAGCAATCCCTATACATACGCTGATGACGCCATTATAAGCCTGTCGTTTAATGAAGCTGAACCTTATGAGCAATCAGCAATTGTCAGTGTTGATCATAACGGTTTTCAGTCATCGTTTAGGTTAATAAACCTCCCAAAATATGCTGCGGCTCTTGAAGGCGACATAAACAAAGACGGAGAGGTAGATTCAATAGATTTACAAATGTGTGTGAATATTATTTTAGGGATAGAGGATTTTAAGCCGGAAGCCGATGTAAACGGGGATACATTTGTGGACGCTCTGGATTTGCAGAGAATAGTGAATTCAATCTTGGGAATATAGACAACAGGGGGTATAAAATGAGATACCGCATTTTTTTCTTAGTGTTTTTCTTATTTTTGAGTAGATATGTTTATGCCGAGGTTCAATCTCCTGAATCCATAATTCCTAAGCCCCAGAATATTCAATTGATTTCTTCGGGTATCATAACTCTGGATTCTTCATGGAAAATAGCTGTTGATTTAAATAATGAAGAAGAGCTGTTTACTGCAGGGTATTTACAAAACAAAATCCTGGAAGAATCAGAGCAGAATATTAATCCGGAAATTATTGATATTTCCGATATAGGCACTGCTAATAAGAAGATTATAATAGGTGATCCTGTTATTAATCCAGTAATCGCGGCTATAGCCTTGGCAGAAGGCATTGATATAAACACAGAGCTGGTTAAAGATGAGTTTAATCAAGGCTATAGCCTTCTAATTAAGCCGGATAAAATTTTAATTCTGGCTAAAAGTACCGCGGGGACATTCTATGGGGTGATTTCTCTTACCTGGCTTTTGGAGAATGAAGGTGGTTTAATAATCTTGCCGCATACAAAAATCACAGACTGGCCTGATCTAAAAATAAGAGGATTTTATGGAGGAGGCACGTTTCAATGGGAGGGAAAGGAAATATATACGGGATCTACAACAGGGCAGGAAGAATGGATTGAGGCCTTAACTAAATATAAATACAATTTTTGGCATAATGGATTATCTACTTCTGTTAGTAATCTTTTAAACCGGGAGAAATTCTTAAAAAACCGGCATTTTTTTACAGGAGTATCGTGCAGCCCTTCAAGTGTGTCATATTATGACAAGACTTTGTATGAGGGGGTATGGGTTCAGGATCTTTCAGCCGTATTTAATGATTTCGATATAGCAGAACTTGAATCATTGCCAGCTAATTTACTTAAAAACCCAAGTTTCGAAGCGGATAGTGATAATAATGGTTTTCCGGATAGCTGGTATCAGAGTAAGGCCTCAGCTGCAGATCCCACGTATTGGTCATTAGATAATACTACGTTTTATTCGGGTAATTACTCTGCTAAATTGACAGTACCTAGTGAGTTAACAGGTACTACTAGCAGTTCTTGTTTAATAACAGGAAATGATTCCGCCTCAAGATGCTATGACCTTTTGCCGGATAGGATTTATCAGCTATCCGCTTGGGTAAAGAAAGATACTGATAATGATAGGCCGCAAACACAGGTAACTTGTGTATTTTACCATGATAATAATTATCTTGGCCGTACAACTTCAGTTACCTTCGACGGAAATGGCAACCAATGGAAACAATATAAAAATATGTTTTCTACTTTTAATGAAGAGAACAAGATGTATATTTATTCAAGGGCTCAATCAACCGATAAGCTTGATTTATGGGTGGATGATATAGAGATAACAGAAGTAAATAATAGATTAATCAATGTTATTGAAAATGATAGTACAAAAATCCACCTGCGGGATTATCTAAGCGGGATAGAATATGAAGAGGAAAAAGATTTTCTTATAGAAAGAAGCGGGGTTTTAAATCCCAGCGATCCCCTTCAAGGCAATCAAATAACAATCAAAAGAATTTCAAACGGCAATATTCCGCCGCGCGCGAAAGTTTTAATAGATTATGATTTCTTGCCGAAAATGCAGCAAAAGAGGGTTGAAGATAATAGTTGTGTTGATCCTAAAGTATTAACAGTTTATAAAGATAAGATTCTATCGCCCATTTTAACCCGTGTTACTCCGGATTTTATATTTATTGGCATGGATGAAATTAGAGGGTTTAACCGGGACAGCAGGTCAAAAAAACTTCATCTTGAAAATTATGAGTTAATGGCACAGTTTATGAATAATATTATAGATATTATCCATTCATACGATAAGAATATAAAAGTTTTAATCTGGGATGATATGATTAGCCCTTATCACAATGGAAAGAATGAGAACTATCAAGTCCCGTATGGGGGACAACAGGGCAAGAGCTGTTTTGCCCTGAGCCTGATCCAAAAAGATAATGTTGTTTTTATCCCTTGGTGGTATGGAGATGATTACTGGGGAAAAATGCTTAATTCACCTGCTCTATACAGACAATTGAACGCTGAATTTTTAGGAGGCACTTGGCGTAATTTGGATAACATCAAAAACTGGTCTTATCTTTGCTGGAGAAGCCATAGTTTAGGAATGATAGAACATGAATTTTATGATGATGTCAACGGAGTAGAGCAAGCGGCTAATTATTCATGGAACACAATAAAAACCTGCGATATAGATAATCCGCCTGTTCTTGAACTTGAAACTTCACAGCAAGTTGAAGCCGGTGAAGTCCTTGAGTTTGCTATGCAAGCTGTAGATATCGATGGCGATACTATTACTTTTACTTGCCTTAATCCGCCTCAAGGTGCTGAGATAATAGATGAAGATTTTTCTGATAACTCTGCAATCTTTAGCTGGGAAACCCCCTCTAATATTAATGGAAAGTACGTGGTTACTATAGAAGCTAATGATGGCAAAGGCGGGAATATTCCGCGGGATGTATATGTAACATTACTTGACGGCAGTTATGGAGATATAAATACAGATGGAAAAGTAGATATAATAGATTTACAGTTATGTGTGAATGTGGTTTTAGGAGTAGAAACTAATCCTGAGATACTAACCAGGGCAGATGTGAATCAAGATAGTGATGTTAATGTAGCGGATGTTCAGAAATTAGTGAACAAGATATTATGTATGCAATAAGCCAAGACCAATAAGCCCGCGAGATATAACTTTACTTAATTATTTTTATAAGATATAATTTATTCTGAAAGGAAAAAATTATGTCTATAAAAGATAATTTTCTTATCGGCCAAAAATTAATTGATGAAGGAATAATTACTTCGGAACAGCTGGAAATAGGGTTGCGTGAACAAAAGAAAACCGGTAATTTTATCTGTACTACGCTTCTTAAATTAGGTTTTGCTTCGGAAGAAAAGCTATTCGGTATTCTTGCCCGGCAGTTAGGTATCCCATACCTGAAATTAAAAAATGTAGTTATTGACCCTGAAGTAATCAAAAAAGTCCCTGCTAAATTCGCGAGCCATTATAAAATAATCCCTTTAGAATTGAGAGATAATACTCTATTAGTTGCTATGACTGATCCTTTGGATGTCCGTATTTTAGACGATATGAGGCTGCTTTTAGGATTTGAAGTTAAAGGTGCTTTGGTCAGTGAGATTCAAATACAGGAAGCAATTCATAAATATTATGGTGTAGGAGCAGAAACAGTAGAAAAAATTATCTCTGAGAAATCTTCGGCAGAAAAGATGGAGATGGAAAGCGAGAATGTCGAAAATTTGGAGGTTATGGCTGAAGATGCTTCTATTATAAAGTTTGTAAACCAGATATTAACTGAAGCAATAAAAGACAGGGCTACTGATATTCATCTTGAACCATTCCAGAATGAATTGCGGATTAGGTATAGGATTGACGGCCTGCTTTATGATATTAATGTCCCTGAGACTATACGTTATCTTCATCCGGCGATTGTCTCGCGCATTAAAATTATGGCTAAGCTTAATATCGCGGAAAGAAGGCTGCCTCAGGACGGCAGGATAAAAATTAAGATCATTGATCGGGAATTGGATTTGCGCGTATCAGTCATGCCTACTGTATTTGGCGAGTCAGTACAGATAAGAATATTAAGTTCGGCTTCTTTTTTGGAATTGTCTAATATAGGCTTTTCTTCCGAAGACCTGCAGATAATTGAAAAGGTTATTAAAAAACCTCATGGAATTATTTTTGTAACCGGCCCCACAGGTTCCGGAAAATCTACTACTTTATACGCTTGTTTGGCGCATATAAATTCAACTAAAACAAAAATTCTTACTATTGAAGACCCTGTTGAATACCAGCTCAGAGGAGTAAACCAATTGCAGGTGAATTCCCAGATTGGTTTTACGTTCGCGGCAGCCCTCAGGCACATGTTAAGGCATGACCCTGACGTAATGATGGTAGGCGAGGTCCGGGATTATGAAACAGCTGAGATAGCCATAAGATCGGCGTTAACAGGGCATCTTGTTTTTTCTACTCTTCATACTAATGATGCCAGCGGAGCTATAACAAGGCTTTTAGATATGGGAGTGGAGCCTTTTCTAGTATCGTCATCTTTAGAATGCCTTATTGCCCAAAGGCTAGTCAGGATTGTCTGCCCTGATTGTAAGCAGGAAATTTCATTAAAAGAAGAAACAATCTTGAAATATTTTAAAGATATAAAATTTGATTTGGATAAAGCTGAAGTTTATGATGCCAAAGGCTGTGAATCCTGCAGGTTTACCGGTTATAAAGGCAGGACAGCGATACATGAAGTCCTTGTTGTAACCGAATCCATCCGCGAGATGATTATAAATAAAGCTTCCAGCCAGCAGATTAAACAAAAAGCTGTTTCTCAAGGAATGCGTACTTTGCGGCAAGACGGATTATTAAAAGTTATTAAAGGCTTAACTACGATTGCGGAAGTTTTGCGCGTGACTCAGATTGAAGAGTTATTTTAAAAAATATTAATGCCAAGATACAATTATACAGCAAAACTTGATCCCAAGAGAATTATTCAGGCGGTAATCGAGGCGGAATCCCAGCAGGATGCTATTAATAAGATTACTAAACTGGGATATTTCCCTGTTTCAGTCCAGCCTGAGATTATTAATGAACAATCCGGGGGAGTGAAGCGTTTTTGGAAAAGTTCCGCTAAGGATTTAGTCTTATTTACCCGCCAACTGGCCAGCCTTATTGATTCTGGAGTTAATATTATAAACGGCATGAATATTATTTCCAGCCAGGCTACTAGTAAATATTTCAAATTTATTTTATTAGATGTTTTGAGTAAAATTAAAGATGGTAAATCCTTGTCTGATAGTTTAAGCAGTTATCCTCAGATTTTTTCTCCTTTGTATTGCTCTATGATTAAAGTGGGAGAAGCCGCGGGAAGTTTAAATAGCACACTTTTACGTCTGGCAGATTTTTTAGAAAAGGAACAGGAAGTAAAAGATACACTGCGTTCCAGTTTGGTATATCCCGCGTTTATTTTAGCTGTTGGATTTTTGACTGTATTTATCCTGCTTGTATTTGTTATCCCGCGGCTGGTTGGGATGTTTGAAGATTTAGGGCAGGCTTTGCCTTTGCCTACTAAGATATTGATTGACTCTTCAGCGTTTTTAAATTCTTATTGGTGGGTTATTATTATTTTTTCTGTTTTATCCGTATTTTTATCCCGACGTATTATTGAAAACAGCAGGGGAAGAGTATTGTGGGATAATTTTAAATTAAAATTAGTGTTCTTTGGCCCGATTATACTTAAGAATGAACTCAGCCGTTTTTGCAGGACATTATCTTTGTTATTATCAAGCGGTATTCCTATAAGCCCCTCTTTAGAAATTGCAATTAGTATTGTGCATAATCAGGTTTTAAAAACTGAGATACAAGATTTTAAAGAACGCATAGCTGATGGCGCTAGTTTATCAGCTGTATTTAAAGGCTCTAAGCTTTTTCCTGATTTTGTAACCAGCATAGTATCTATAGGAGAAGAGACAGGTAATCTTGATAAGTCTCTTTTGCGTATCGCGCAGGATTATGAAAGAGAAGTTGACCGGATTATAAAAACATTAATCCGCCTTTTAGAGCCGCTTGTTATTTTAGTAATGGGCTTAATTGTGGGTTTTATTGTTTTATCTATGCTTCTGCCGATATTTGAGATTAATTTGATTGTAAGATAGGTAATGTTAAAATTTGCATGAAAATTCCAAAAAACATATTTTTATCATGTTTGTTCAAAATTATTACGTAGGGGCACAATATTTTGTGCCCGTTTATATTTGGTAATTGGCGTTTGTAATTTCCGACATAACCGTTTGATAACACGGGAGGTTCTATGAAGAAAAAACAAGGTTTTACTCTGATTGAATTAATGTTAGTAGTAATTATTATCGGTGTACTAGTATCTATGGTAATGCCGAGATTGGTAGGCCGTTCAGAACAGGCAAAAGTTTCCGCGGCAAAAGCGGATATAAACGCGAATATAGATTTGGCGTTGAGTATGTTTGAACTGGATAACGGACGTTTTCCTACTACTGAAGAAGGGCTGGCGGCTTTGCGCGCGAAACCTGGGTCTTTAGATACATGGAAAGGCCCTTATCTTAAGAAAGACCCAAAGGATCCGTGGGGCAGGCCGTATATTTATAAATCTCCCGGTACCCATAATGAAGATTATGATTTATATTCCTCCGGGCCTAACGGCACCGAAGGGGATGAAGATGATGTGGGGAATTGGGATAAAGAATAGAAAAAATTGAAATCAAAAGGTTTTACATTTATAGAATTACTTATAGTTGTAGCTATAGTTGGGGTATTGACCGGTATAGCTGTACCTCAGCTTAGAAAGGCATTAGATAATTTTCAGGAAGAAGCCTTTGCCAAAGACTTATTTTATTTAGTAAGGTACATTCAGGGCCGTTCAATATCAGAAGGAAAAATTTACTGTTTAAAAATTGATTTGGATAACGCCGAATTTCAGGCTGTTTATAAGAAAGAAGATGATTTTTTGAATTTATCAGGGAAATTCGGGAAAAAATACAAGGTACCCTCTGGCATTGAATTGAGTATAGACCCTGTTGAAAAAAGAGAGATTTATTTTTATCCGGATGGCAGTATAGATAAAATTTCTATAGTATTTACTAACCGCCTTGAAAAAGAAGCTGTAATAACAATCCAGGGATTTAGAAGTTCTATCGATATACATTAATGTTATAATAAAGGCTATAATGCCAATGTCTTATATTTTTAAAAAGAAAAAATCCCCCCTCTGTTCCCTTTTTTCAGAGGCTGTGCCAAATGGAGTTTTCGGGACTATTAGTGTCATTGCGAGGACCCCGACGTTACGTCGGGGGGCGAAGCAATCTCTACGAGGATTAAGATTGCTTCGCCCCTTCAGGGCTCGCAATGACACTGAAAAAATGTCATTTGACTCAGTTTCTTCAAAGAAGGGGTTTACTCTGGTAGAGGTTTTGATTACAATGGCAATCCTGGTTACCGGGATTGTTTTTGTTTTTCGCGCGTTTTTTACTTCTATGATTAGCGCGAAATTCAGCCAGGATATAACTATGGCTTGTTTTCTGGCGGAGAACAAAATTTGGGAAATAGAAGAGAACCGCAAAGGTAACATCACTATGGAAACTTTCGGAAGCCAGACTCTGCAAAATAAAGAATATAAATGGAATTATTTGATATCTAAGATAGAGGATATGGAATTGGAAGAAATGGAATTTGATTTATCCTGGCAGGAAAAGCCGAGGGAAAAAGAGTATTTGTTGAAATTAATTACTTATTTACCGCCGGAGTTATGAAAATACAACAGAAACAAGAAAAGGGTTTTACTTTAATAGAACTGCTTATCTCCGCCGCTATTTTTTCTGTTATTGTTTTGAGTATATACTCCGCTTTTCGAACGGGCATCCTAAGTTATAATAAGGTGGATTCTTCTTTTGATTTATATCAGACAGCCAGGATTGCTTTTAATAAAATAGAGCATGACTTAAGAAATTCTTTTATTTATCTCCAAAAGGATCTTCAATCTAAAGAGAGTTCTAGTTTTAAGGCAGATAAATACCGCCTTGATTTTTTCAGCAGGCTGGATTCAATTAATTCTCAGGCGCAGACCTATCCTGAAATATGCAGGGTTATATATGAATTAGATGGCAATGTATTAAAACGCGCTTGTTATAAAGGCCTGGATGCTTTAGAAGATATTAGTGGGCTTGACATACAAGCCGATGATTTAGCAGGGCAGGTAAAAGAGATTTCTTTTGAATATGCTTTTTCGGTAATAAATAATTCTGAAAAATGTTACGACTGGCAGGAAGTCTGGCCTGAGCAAAATATTGATGAACAGGAAAAGAGCCTGCCTCTGGCGGTGAGAATAAAATTAGTTTTAAGCGAAACAAATTTGAAACCTAACCAACAGCCAAAAGATTTGGAATTTATTAAAATAGTATCTTTGCCTTTAATAGACTTGAATGAAAAATAAAAAAGCTTCTGTATTAATGATTAGTTTATGGATTTTGGCGATATTAGTTATACTTGCTATAACTATAGGCCATCGCGCGGTAATTAGTTTAAAATTGGCGCGTAATCAAAGAGATGGCTTAAAAGCCTATCTTTATGCTAAATCAGGGGTATATAAGGCTGTGGCTATATTAAAAGAAGATGCAGAATTAGGTTCTCCCGCAGAAAATTATGATACTAAGGAGGCTTGTGGCGTTAATTTAGAAGATAAAGAACCCGAAACTTTTTTTGTTCAGGAGTTTGAAAATGGAACAGGGGATTTTACAGTCGCATACTACGATTCCAAAGGTGAGGTGTTTTATGGCATGAGCGATGAATATGGGAAAGTTAATATTAATATAAGTACCGATGCCCAGAATAATAAGTTTGAAAGGGATGTAGTAATTGATTTATTTACAAATTATGATATTGGCAATGCGGACGAATTAGTTGACACAATAATCGCCTGGATAGACCCAAATGCTATAATATCAAAAGCTAAAAAAGAAAATTTTAATTCGTTGGAAGAATTACTTTTGGTGTTTGAATATTATTATAGAGAAGTAAATAAAGATCTTACTGAAGACCCGCGCAAACAAGCTCAAATAACATACGCGAAAATAAAAGATTCACTTCGAGTAGTAGGAGACAAAAAAATTAATATTAATACGGCTTCAGATGAAATAATTACGGCATTTAGTTCTGCCACCGCGAAAACGGCACCACTTCCGCCAGGGATAGATTTAAACGATTATTTAACCGCAGCGAATCAATTAGTGGTAGAATTGACCGATTATCTGAAGGGATATCTATTTAAGAGTAATAGTGAGTTAGACGTTTTTTTAAATAGTTTAACTGATCCTGCAGAGAAAAATATAGCTGGTATTCTTAGACCTTTATTAGAAGTAAAATCAGATTTTTTCCGTATTGAATCTACAGGTATCTCCGGCCGGATTGAGAAAAAAATTACAGCAATCTATGACCGGCCAAACAAAAGTTTTTTGTATTGGAAAGAAAATTAGATTTGATAATATCAGGGAAGTATAGTATTATTAGTATTAAATATGGATAAAAAATTGAAGGTTCATAAACATAAAAATGCTGTATTTATCTGCCAGATAAGCGATTCGTATATAAAAGTGCTTAAGTGTTTGGTTGGTAAAACATCAGCAAGAAAATTCATTGGCTTGGAAATAGAAAAGCTTCCCGCGGATACCAATGATAAAAATCTCTTAGATATATTTAACCGTGTATTTAATAAACTAGGCTATATCAATAACCCTATTATTGTATCATTGCCATGCGCTCAGGCAACCTGCAGGTATTTAAGTGTCCCATCACAAGACCTCAGAGAAATAGGTAAGATTGTATCCCTTCAGGCATCCAGATATCTGCCTTATCAGCCTAGTGAACTTATTACGGGCTTTGATTTGATCTCTGCTGAAAAAGACGGCAGTTCTTACATTAACCAGATTATTCTTAATAAAAGCAATATTGAGAATTATATCAGAGCCCTTAAAGGGCTGAAACCCTCAAAATTTAATGTGGTATTAAGTTCTTACGGCATCTGTAATTTGTATAATTATATTTGTAAAAAAGAGCCTTATACTACGGTAATTGTTGACCTTGATTCTACTCAGGTAGAATTGGCTTTTATTAAGAATTCAAAATTATTATTTAGCCGTTCATTTAATTTATTACGGGATAAAGAAGGATGGCAGAATCCGTTTGTCGCTGAAATAGGCATATCTCTGGAGGCGTTCTTAAGAGGCATAAGCAAAGAGAGGCCGGTTAAGATTGTTATGTTTGATAAAACCAAAGAAGTTGGAGAGTTCGTAGAGATATTAAAAAAGCATATCAGCCTGCCGGTTGAAGTCTTGTCGTATACCGATAAATTAAATATAGACAGTAAATTAATAGAGAAAGTTTCAGGCACGGATATTTCTTTCAACAGCCTTATAGGTTTAGGACTGAAAGATATAGACGAGAATTTAAATTTATTAACCAAAGACCTGAAAGAAAAGGCCGGCAGGAATATTGAATTAAGGGAAAGGTTGTTTAGCGGCATATTAATTACGGCTGTATTCTTAATTTTAGGTTTGGCTATTGTTAAGGATTTAAATAATAGGGCGGTATACTTGAATATGATAAAGATAGAATTGAACAAAGTCTCTAAAGAAGCAAAGAATTTAGAAAATATAGACAAGAGGTTAAAATTATTAGAGAACCGTTCAGAAAATAAACAGGTAATATTAAATATGCTCTCTGAACTTAATAAAGTTATGCCCGCGGAGATTACTTTGTCAAGTTTTAGTTATGAGGAAGATAAACAAGTGGTATTAAGAGGGCAGGCTAAAGAGTTGAATTTTATATTCAAATTCGTTTCTCAGCTTGAAAGGATTCCTGTATTTAAGGTTTTTAATGTAAAGGTGCGCTATGCCACAAAAAAGAAATTCGCGGCAGGCGAAGTCATTGATTTCGAAATTATAGGATTAAAATAGAATGGCTAAAATATTAACTAAAAGAGAGAAGCTTAGTTTGTTTATTGCTCTTGGAGTAATTGTTTCCGCGATAGCTTTTAATTTTATAATTATGCCGGTTTTCGATAAATTTGAATCTTTAACTAAAGAAACAATGATTACCCGCATAAAATTAATTAAATACCTGCAGTTATTAAACCAAAAAGACGAGATAGAAAAAAAATATAAGCAATTTTCTTCGGCCATCAGCCTGTCTGGGCAGGAACATGACCCGTTTGTTGCGGTGTTGAGTGAATTAGAAAACCTCGCTAAATCTTCTAATATTCATATACTTGATGTCCGGCCGCAGTCGCAAAGAAAGACAACTAAATATAAGGAAATCATGGTTGATTTAAGGACTGAAGGCCAAATGAAGGATTATATGAAGTTTATTTATGATATTGAGAATTCTATATCTTTACTGAGGATTAGGAAAATTCAATTAAACGCAAAATCCAATACTCCTGCTTTAGAAGGAAATATTTCAATTTCTCAACTTTCAGTCTCTGAATAAATAATTCTAAAATTTGATTCTGCCTCGCCTTGACAATAGGTACCCCATATGTTATACTTTGATGAAATTTTGAATAGTAAATATATATATCCCTAGTAATTACAATAATATATGAAGCTCATCTTTTGTCATCCTGCGCGTCCTCCGAAGGCGGATTCGCCTACGGCGGAAAAGCGCTTGTCATCCTGCGACTTGATCGCAGGATCAAGATTCTGCCTTGACGTTACGTCGGGATATAAACTAAAAAAATGCGCGTTTTAAAGGCATTTTTTAGTATGTTTATCATGAAGAGTAACCTGCTCCATAGTATAAACACTTAAAAATTCTCTTACGATAATTTTTTAAGTATACTACGGAGTTAATAATGAACCTGTTGCGAAATGCCTTTTTTGTCATTGCCCTGCTTGCAGACTGGGACACAATCTATATTTTAACGCGGTAGCCGCAACCTTTAGGTTGCGTTTCCGACGCTGGTAAAACGCTCCGCTTACGGAGCGGCTACCAAAAATGCAATTACGACACAGTCTGTTGTCCGGGCAATCC
>JBDRLG010000053.1:0-20792 GCA_043813255.1 Candidatus Omnitrophota bacterium | reverse complement strand
TTATCGTAAGAGAATTTTTAAGTGCTTATACTATGGAGCAGGTTTCTTTTCAATAATGTTTCTAGGTTTTTATACTCTACATTATTAACTCCGTAGTATACTTAAAAAATTATCGTAAGAGAATTTTTAAGTGCTTATACTGAGGAGCGGGTTCTAATACTTTGTGCTCAATCATTAACTATCTTTTTTATTTTGTCTAAATTCCTGCGCGCTTCTTCTTCTCCTCGCTGAGAAAACTCCGCGGACTTATATAATTCCAGCCAGTGCAGCCCGCTGGTATCAGGATGTAAAACAATATCTGCCAGCTGGCCTTCTTTTTGTATCATTTGCGACTGCATCAATTCGATACTGCTAAATATTATATCCAGTATATTTGTCTTAAACCTGTTCTGAAAATACTGTTTTATTCTAAACCACTTTCTTCTTTTTAAAGCCTCTTTTGTAGCGGCTAATTCATCTTTTATTTTTTCATACTGCCTCAGGATATCTTCTCTTGTAGGAGTAACATTAACAGCAATTATTTTTCTCAACCCCATCCTGAATAATACTTCTGTAGGCAATGGGCTGATTACTCCTCCATCCAAAAGCATTTCTTCCTTATGCCGGACGGGATTAAAAACTCCCGGCATAGCACAGCTTGCCATAACCGCGTCTATCAACAGCCCTTTATCAAAAACTTTAGGCTCTTTTTTCCTGATATTGCTGGCGATAATCTTTAATGGCAGTTTAACATCATAAAATGTTTTATTGCCCAAATATTTTTTTAGAAAACCATACAGCTTATTTCCTTTTATAAAGCCTAATGAGGGAAAAGTCAAATCAATTAATCCCCAAGTATATTTAGGCTGTTTAAATTCTTCTCTGGTAATATTTAATATTTCTTTTGCGGGCCTGCCGGTTGCCCAAAGGCTGGCAATAACCGCGCCGATACTTGATCCGGCAATAACATCAATAGGGATTTTTTCTTCTTCTAATACTTTTAATACCCCTATATGGCAAAAACCATAACCTACTCCTACTCCCAAAGCCAACCCTATAAGATTTTCTCCTACCTGCCGGCTTATTCTTCGGACTGCCTTGGCATATTCACTTTCAACAGCGCATATAACCGGCAAAGAAGAATCGGTTTCTATAGCCGATAAAGTAGCGTAAATTTCAAAACCCAATAAATCTCTTTCCTGCTGATAACTTAATACCGCTTTTTTATACTCATTAATTATAACCCTGATTTTATTTTCTTGAAAGTTAAATTCCTGTTTTAGCTGAATGATAAGCTGAGAAGTCCTTTTTAAATCTGTTGGCTGAGGGCTGGTTAATATATGTATAAAATCAGATTGGTTTAATATTCCGCAGATAAATTCATTTAATTCAGCCGGCAAATCAAGAACAATATAATGATAATCATTTACCAGTATGCTTAAAATATTCAATAGTTTTTTCGCGGAAGATATATTTTTATCTTTATAAGCAATACTAATCAGATCAATCCCGTAATTAGCCGCGGTGGTAAACTCTTTTATTATTTCAGAAGGGTAATACTCTATATCAGCGATATTCAGCGCTCTGTAGTTATCACTAATACCTAGTTTTTCCGGCAAGCTGTGTTTTAAATCAGCGGAATAAATGTCTAGTATGATAACCGACTTATTAGTTTCTTTACGCAGGCTAAGCGCCAAATTCAGCGCGTAAACACTCTTACCTGCTCCGGAATAAGAACTGAACACAGAAATAATCGTACTTTCAAAAATAGTCTTTCGATGGACGGATTTATTTTTTAGGCGGCGGGACAAAGTCTTGCTTAAATCAATAGCCAGATGAGGTACTTTATTTAAAATAAAATTAAAATCATCTTTTTTTATAAACAGGATAGCAGAATCATTAAAAGCTTTCGCGGTTACAGAATGTGTTTCATCTGTCAACAGAGATATAATACCAAAATATTTTCCTCTGTGAAGATATTCTATAACAGTATCAGCGCCAAATTTATCTTTAGTATAAGTTACTACCCTTCCGGTTATAACACAGTAGAACGCGTCCCCGCCAGAACCCTCTTCATAAATAACCTGATTTTTTTTATATTCCCTAATTTCACACCGGCTGCTAACCAGTTTGAGGCTGTCTTCAGGCAAACCTTCAAATAAAGGCAGCTGCCTTAATACTATATCTTTATTAATATGATCCATTTACTCTAAAATGCCTTTTTTACATATAAGCGAAAACTCTTTGGCGCTAGCGCGTATTGAGCGTTTATATGTATTATAATCCACTTCAACCAGCCCGAAACGAGGGCTATACCCCTTATCCCACTCAAAATTATCCAAAAGAGACCAGTAAATATATCCTGAAACTTTGACTCCTTTTTCAATAGCGGAATAAACACTCTTTAAATGTTCAAGAATAAAACGGCTCCTTTGAGAATCATCTTCTGTGCATATACCGTTTTCAGTAATAAAAATATTGAGGTCATATTTCTTGAGCTTTATCAATAAATCATACAAGCCCTGAGGATAAATATCCCACCCCAGATAATTTTTTTCCACAGGGTGATGGTTATTTGAACAATTATCAAGCAGTAAATTAGAAAATCTCCACTTTTCTACTTCTACAACACCCCTAGTATAGTAATTAACTCCGATAAAATCAAGTGCCTTTGCGCGGATTAACTTTTCTATAAAAGAAAAATTATAGGACTTATCCCTCAGATAAACGCCTGCTTTATCAATTATATTTGGCCTGCAGGCAACAAAGGCCTGCATATTTTTGGCAATACTAACATAAGGAGCTTGTAGTTGTTTCCTTTTATATATATCGTGAATCAGCCTATAAGCTCCAATATGCGCATTTAGCATATTTTTTTCAACTATTTTTGCTTTTGAAAAAGATTTTTCCTGCGGAGGCCACGCTCCGAGAATATAAGCATGGTATAAATAAACTGTCGGTTCATTTATAGTTATCCAATAACGGACATTTTCTGCTAAAGCGCTTACTATTCTTTCTACATAAGACAAAAAATAATCCTGAGCTTTAGGATTCAGCCATCCGCCAATTTTTGCCAGCCAGATAGGATTAGTAAAATGATGCAACGTAACAATAGGCTCTAAGCCCCGTTCTTTTAAGGAAGATATCACATCCTTATAGTGCTCAATGACTTGCGGCAAAAAAACTCCCTGCTCCTGCTCAACTCTGCTCCACTCTATAGATAAACGATGACAGTTATGATCGAGCGATTTTGCTAAATCAAAATCTTGTTCATATAATTCATAATGACGGCAGGCGTTTAAAGAACGTTCTTTACCAGCACTGATCTCCCATTCCCACCAGTCACAATGGCTATTATCTCCCTCGACCTGATAGGCAGAAGTAGCAGCTCCCCAGAAAAAATTTTGCGGAAATTGTCTCATTACTATATGATATACCTCGAGTTATGTACTTTTTTATTATAGCACTTTACATTAAAAATCCCAACAAAATTTATATTTGTTGGGATTAAAAAAAATGCCGATAAAGGTTAAATCTCCTAACAACTTTAACCTCGCTTTTCGGCAACCCAGCCACCATATTACCTCTACATGTCGCACTATCCTTTTTTAACCGCCTCCCATAAGAATATGGCTTTGTAAGGTAATTTAGGTCTGTGGCTTTGCGCCCCCAAATTTCTTTAGGTTTACCTTTATCGGCAATTAAAGTATATACTAAAATAAATGACTTTTCAAGGTTACGGCTTATTTTTTTTCAGAGTTTAAATATTTGCTTAAAACATCCCAAGTCTTCGGGCCTACTTTACCATCTATTTTAAGATTAGCTGTTTTCTGAAAATCTTTTATGGCTTTCTTAGTCAACGGACCGGATTTTCCGTCTACCTTTCCAGTATAACATCCGGCATTTTTCAAAGCGGTTTGAATATTTCTTATTGAAGGCCTATACGGCCCTGAAGGAGGCAGCGCAGCTAATTTTACTTCTGGAATACCTATATCTTTAGCCACTGGCATCTCTGCCTGTGAAAGATTATTTACTGCTGTATCGGTTTTGTCCTTAGATTCAGTACCCATCATGCTTAACTCTTCTATAGACATTGCTTCAGGCGCTATTTCCTTAGATGAAGAATTTTTCCTGCCGCACCCTGCCAAATTAATGCTAAAAATCACTGCCAAAACAACAACTATTAACCTCTTCATTCTTTAACCCCTTTCTATCTATTGTTGTAGATTCATTATTTATTCTAATACTGATTATAAAAAAATCAAATAAATTATATTTTTTTAATATCCGGGAAAAATATACCAATTATAATAAAACATACAAGAAGTACAGAACCGCTTAACATTATAGCAAAGGATACTCCAAAAGATTGAGAAATTGCCCCCGCGAGCAAATTACCAAAAGGAATAAACCCTCCAAATGTAAACATAAACGCGCTCATTGTCCTGCCCCTATACTCATCCGGGACTAAAATCTGTAATGAATTATTTATTAAACTCATACTTATTACCGACGACCAGCCAATTAAAACCAAAAATATAATTGAAACCGCGTATACTCTTGTTAAAGAAAATAAAATTAACGCCGCGGAAAAAATCAAAGAAGAAATAATGATAATTTTACCCTTTTGCTTAACATCACCCAAACGGGCCAGCATTAATGCCGCCAAAAGAGCTCCTATTCCCGCGCTGGACATAAGGATACTAAATCCTTTTGCCTGCACTTTTAACACATTGGTGGCGAAAACAGGCATAAGAATAACATAAGAAAGCCCGAATAAACTGGTTATCGCCACCATTATAATTAAAATAAGAATAACCTTATTGCGTTTAATAAAAACTAGCCCCGCGGTTAAATCTTTAAACATCGCGGTTTTTTCAGGCCTTTTTACCATGCCGTTGTGTTTTATCAATAACAAAGCAAAAATTACCGCTACAAAACTAATACCGTTTATATAAAAACATCCGCTCATTCCCACACTGGCGATAAGAATACCTGCCAGCGCCGGGCCGATAATACGCGCGGAATTAAACGCCGCTGAATTTAACGCTATGGCGTTAAGCAAATGCTGTTTACCTGCCAACTCCACAACTACAGACTGCCGCGCGGGCGCGTCAAAAGCCATTACCACGCCATTTAATAAAGCAATAACCATTATCTGGATAGGCGTAATTATTTTTAAATGCGTCATTACTGCCAGAATAAAAGCCAATACCATAAAAGCATTCTGAGTATATAAAAGTATTACCCTTTTATTTACTCTGTCTGCCACCACTCCGCCAAACAAGGAGAAAAGAAAAACAGGGAAAAAACCTAAGAATCCGACTACTCCCAGCAAAAAAGCGGAATTAGTCAATTGGAAAACCAGCCAGCTCTGGGCAACAGTCTGTACCCATGTGCCGATAAGAGAAACCAGCATCCCAAACCAATACAGCCTGAAATTTTTTACTTTTAATGATGAAAACATATGATTAAGGTTATTTCATAAATAATATATGGGGGCGGACCACTGCGTCCGCCCGTTTGATTATTTTCAATTAAACCAATTATATTTAACACCTATTCTATGATACTAAACACAAAAAAACAAGCTAAAGTACACTTAAGGGAATATACTCAATTAGGAAAAGGTTAACCCTCCCCTGCTATCTCTTGGGGAGATGAATTTAGCGTTTTCCGCCATAGGCGGATTCGCCTTCGGAGAAAGCGTAGAGCGTATAGCGTAGAGTCTAAAAATTTTGCCGTTTTTCTCTATACGCTAAACGCTATTTATTACAATAGCTGTTTTTTTAAGTTTCTTATTTCATTGCCTATTTCAATAATCCTTTGTTCTATTTCCTGGACACGGATTATGTATTCTTCAAGAGATGAATCATCGCGGTAACCACGGGGATTTTCTATTGCGCGCTTCTTAGCAGAAGACTCTAAATTGAGCCTTTCTTTTTCTTCTTTAAGCTTTCTTATTTCCTCTTTGATTCCAAAATTATGAAATTTACGGTTTTCTTCTTCTTCTTTATCTTTTTTTTCTTTTATCCTAGTATCGGGACGGGCATGCCCGTCCCCTACAATATCTAATTTTATAACGGACGGATCACGATTTGTCCCTGCGGATATTTTCCGTTTATGGGAAGATACGAAACCCTCCCCTACATTATCTTTTTTCCCCAGATAATAATCGAAATTACCGTGAAATTTCCTTATCTGCCCTTCTTTTACTTCAAAGACAAAGTTAGCGACAGAACGCACAAAATAAATGTCATGGCTTATAAATACAATTGTCCCCTGATATTCTTTTAATGCCCTGATTAACGCGTCAACCGCGTCAACATCCAAATGGGTGGTAGGTTCATCAAGTAAAAGTAAATTAGGGGGCTTGATCAAAAGCTTGGCGAGAATAAGCCTGCTTTTCTCTCCTCCGGATAAAACTTTAACTCTTTTATCCGCGTCATCTCCGCTAAATAAAAATGCCCCGAGAATTGTTCTTATTATTTCCTGCGACATAAATCCCGGGGCGGCAGAATAAGCCTCTTCCAAAACCGTGTTCTCAGGATTTAACACATCTGTGCGAGTCTGTGAAAAATAACCTATATCCACATTATAGCCCGGAATACGCTGGCCTGAATCAATATTAACTACCCCTGCCAGTATTTTTAAAAGGGTGGACTTTCCCGCTCCGTTTTCACCAGCTAAAACAATTTTCTGGCCCTGAGTTATTTCTAAATCAAAATCTTTATATACCTGAATATCGCCATACGATTTAGATATACTTTCAAGAGACAATACTTTATGCCCGCTGCGTTTTGTTTCAGGGAATTTAAAACTGTTTATACTCTCTCTGGTATCCGGCGGAACTATAATTTCTTCCATCTTTTCCAATATTGTGCGTTTAGCGCGCACAGCCTGCGCTTTATTCGGCTGGGCATGAAAACGGGCAACAAATTCTTCCAACTGTTTACGCTTTTTCTCCTGCTCTTTAAATTGTTTTACAAGATGGGTCTTTCTTTCCTGTTTTATCGCTTCATAATGTTCATAATTACCTTCTACTTTATAAATAGAGCCGTTTTCCAAAATTAAACTGTAATTGGTAACCTCATTTAAAAATGCCTTATCATGGGAAATCATCAGGAATGTGCCGTTAAAAGACGCGAGATAATCTTTAAGCCACAAAGCGGCATTTAAATCAAGGTAATTAGTAGGTTCGTCGAGCAATAAAATATCATAATGAAATGTCAGAAGCTTGCCAAGTAATGTGCGCATCTGCCAGCCGCCGCTTAGTTCAGTTATCCGCCGGTTAAAATCTTTTTCTTTAAACCCTAAGCCCATCAAAATTTTCTTTGCTTTATGCTCCAGTTCAAAAAAACCCAATACTTCTAATTCATGCAAAATATCTCCATAACGCGAAGAATCAGCCTGATTTTGCGTTTCAAGAAAATCCTTTTCCTGTTTAAGCTGGGCAATAAAATCATCCCCTTCAATAAGTTCGGTTAAAACCGTGCGGCTGGAATTAAAACTGGATTCCTGAGGCAAATATCCTATACGTATATTCTTGTTTTTATTAATTACACCTGATGAAGGCTCTTCTTCTTCCAAAATCATAGAAAAAAGCGTACTCTTTCCCGCGCCATTAGGGCCAATAAGCCCTATTTTCTCCCTTGGGCTTATAGTCAGGCTGACATTATTAAACAATACTTTTTTACCGTAATTCTTTGAAAGATTATTTATTGTAATCATTTAATTTATTCCGCGTAAATTTAGCTAAATACTTCATTTACCTTTATTCCTTTTTCTCTTAATTGTTTAATTTTATTCTGAGAACACTCCAGGCATAAAAATACCGGTTTTGCTCCCGAACCCGCATAATCTTTTATTTTCACTAATCTCCAAATTTCCTCTTTTTTCCCACATTGCTCACAATGGCTAACCTGGTTTATCTGGCAAGATTCCAAATTAACAGTGGTAAAAATAAATTTATCTATACTAAAAAATAAAACCGCGCACGATAAATTGAACATAATTACGGGAATTAACCTTATTCCTAAACTATGCACCCAAAACCAAACTAATGGAGTAATCAACTGCCACCTTATCAAATAGAAGATAAATCTTTTCATACCTTTCCTTTCTAGCTTAGAGACAGTTCTTAAATCAAATCAGAACTATCCCCTTTTTTATTATTGTCCTTGTATTGTTTTATTTATCTTAGATAAACGGAGGGATTCAGGCCTGTTTGCCGGACATATTATCATAATTTTAAATTTCAAACAAGGCTGTTTTACCCGGTTAACAAAAAAACTTCATCTTTCCCTGCATTACGCAGGGAAAGATTCACAACTTCATTTAGAACGCGTTACCCATATTACTGTCTATAATACTAATTGTTTCCAGCTTTCCTGAAGAATCCTTATAATATTCAATAGTTAAAACATCCCCTATATTTATATCACTCAAAGTTCTTGTATCCTCTCCTAAAGTAATAACTGTATTATCCGGCACATAAAAAAGCAGGTCCCCCTGATAAGTTGAAACAACCATTTTTGACCCCACATAATCAGTACTAACTACTGTTCCCATAACACGACCTTTTTCCATCTCCTGAACTTCCTGCTGAGAATAACATGGATGCGCTGATATTACCAGTATCATTACAAAAATACTTAACAAAATAATTTTTTTCATCCTATCCCTCCCTTAATGACTCCCTGCAAAGAGCAGGTTATTCCTTGAAATTAAGAATTAATCATATGTGTTTAATATTACTATATTATAACTAAATTAACAAGGAAATTTTTAGATCTTAACAATCCCGGTTCTAAACGGCTCAACAATACGCTGTAATATCCCTAAAAAATATGCCATTAATATACCATAATTTGTTATGGGCACATTTTGACGTTTAGCTTTTTCTATTCTTGCTAAAATCTCCCGGCGGTTAACCATACACCCGCCGCAGGATATTATAAGTTTATATTTTGATAAATCATCAGGGAAGTCTCCTCCCGCGGTTACATCATAATGCAAATCTTTGTTTGTATAATTCATAAGCCATGTAGGAATTTTGCTCCTTCCGATATCTTCAGGCTGAACATGATGTGTACATGCTTCGGCAATTAATATTTCATCGCTGTCTGCCAGATTATCTATTGCTTTCACCCCTTGAATATAAGCAGTTAAATCTCCTTTATGCCGGGCAAATACAGTGGAAAAACTGGTTAAAGCAATATTTTCAGGCAGAGTATCACGCACAAATTCAAAAACCTGTGAATCAGTTATTACAAGTTTTGGTTTTTCTTTCAAAGCCTCTATGGTCCTGATTAATTCAGTCTCTTTACAGACAAAAGCAGACGCGTTTACATCAAGGATTTCACGCATTACCTGAACCTGCGGCAGAATAAGCCTGCCCTGAGGCATCGCGCTGTCTATAGGGCAAACCAACACCACCGCATCTTTTTCATTAATAATATCTGCCAACAAAGGTATGGGGGACCAATTTGCCGGAGCAACTTCCATAATCTTCTTTTTTAAATCTTCTATCCCCTGTTTAGTCTTTGAACTTACTTCAATAAAAGTAAGGTTATTTTCTACGAGATATTCCTTTGCTCTCATTCCCGGCAAATCATTTTTATTTACAACAAAAATAACAGGCAATTTTTTATCCTGAAAGATTTTTGCCAAATCCTGCTCAAATTTTCCTATTTCTGAATCAGGATTAACAACTATAATCCCCACATCTGTCTTCCTTATAACTGCCTGTGTTTTCTTTATCCTCTCCTGCCCTAAAGCCCCTTCATCATCTATGCCCGCGGTATCTATAAGCATACACGGGCCAATAGGAAGTATTTCCATAGTTTTATACACCGGGTCTGTGGTAGTGCCGGCAATTTCAGAGACAATCGCCAAGTCCTGTCCGGTTATAGCATTAATAAGGCTCGATTTGCCTGTATTCCTTCTGCCAAATATACCTATGTGCAGCCTGTTGCTCACTGGTGTCCTATACATATATACCCCTCTCTGAATAATCTAATATCCTTCCTATTATTTTTGCCTGTTTCTCTATATTATTTATTTCAGAATCCACATCTTCTGTTAAAGGTTTTTCATTTGGGTAAACCCTATTAGAGGGCATACGTTCTCTAACAGGGTAAATATCATAAAGCAGCCTATATTTTAAAGGAGTAAAATTAAACATTAAAACATTGGCCCCGGAGCTTAAAGCATTAACTCTGTAATCATGTTTACCGGCTGACAGCGCGGTTGTCGCTGGCATTTGCGTATTTTTGGTTAGAATACGCGTTAAGGCAAGAGCGATTAAAGTTAAATCAATCTTTCCTTTAGGTTGTCCTGCTAACTTTGTTTTTTGATGAGGAATAAAAGGCGATATGCTTATCATATCAAATTCCTTTTGTTTTAAAAAAATAATATCTGAAGCGATACTTTCTATTGTTTGGTTACGCAATCCAATAATATTGCCTGATCCGGTTTGATAATTCAATCCTTTAAGAACCTCAAGGCATTTTAACCTGTTTTCAAAACTCATGCCCGGATGTAATATTTCATAAAGACGCTTATCAGTTGTTTCTATCTTAAGAAGATACCTATCCGCGCCTGCCTGCCTCCATATTTTATAATCATCCGGTTTTCTCTCGCCTGCTGAAAGCGTAACTGCTATATCAAATTTTTGTTTTATTTCCTGAATTATCTCTTTAAGCCAAACCGCCTTAAAGTTATCATCTCCCGATTGTAATACAACTGTTTTAATTCCTAAAGATGCTATTTTATAAACGGATTCCAGAATCTCTACCTGAGTCATCCTGTATCTTTCTAATGTTGAATTCCCCTTATTCAGGCCGCAATAAAAACAGGGGTTTTGGCAAAAATTAGAAAACTCAACTATCCCTCTTATAAGCACTCCTTGGCCCATATATTGGGCTCTTACCTGATCGGCAAAATCAAATATTATTTTTTTATCTGCTTCGTCATTAACCGAAAGCAGTTGTTTTATCTCATCCAAACAAGGTGTTTTACTTTCGTATATTCTTTTTAATAACTTTAAAATCAATTTTGAATTTTGCATTTTGAGTTTTGAGTTTTTATCACCTGTGTCCAAATTATGATAATTGTTATCGCCGGTAAAATGTTTTTGAGATATCAATAGCGTGTCATTGCGAGGAACGAAGTGACGAAGCAATCCTTCGACGATAAGATTGCTTTGCTTCGCTTCGCTCGCAATCAGACTGTGTCGTAATTGCGTTTCCGGTAGCCGCTCCGTAAGCGGAGCGTTTTACCAGCGTCGGAAACGCCCCGCCTTGGCGGGGCGGCTACCGCGTTAAAATATGGATTGCGACACAGTCTGAATGACACTAATTTGGACAGCAATGAGTTTTTATACATATTCATCCCGAATACCCTTATCAATATCTTCAAAAAACCTCGTTAATAAAATAAGGCTGTCTTTATCTAAGGTATTCTTAAAATTATCTATAAGATTATAACCTTCTTTTTTAACCTCAGTTGAGGCAAAATCATCCAAATACTCTTTCAATGTAATCAAGGCGTTCATACTGCATTTTCCTTTGATAGTGCCGGGCTTTGCCAAATTCATAAAAGCCTCCCCTGTTCTTTCTTTACGGTAACAGGCCGCGCAAAAGCTGGGAATAAAACCATGTTTTATCAAAGAACCTAGAACTTCATCAAGGCTTCTCTGGTCACCTAATGTAAATTGAATATCAGTGTTTTGATTATTATCATCAGATGAATACCCGCCGGGAGAGGTGCGTGATTCGGCGCTAATCTGCGAAACCCCCAAATTAAAAAGCTCATCACGTAAATCAGCAGTCTCTCTGGTTGATAAAATAATCCCTGTATACGGGACAGAAATCCGCAAAACAGCCACTAACTTCTTAAAATCCTGGTCACTGATTTTATGCGGCATATCATCTATAAAATCCACTCCTAACGCCGGCTCGATTCTCGGCACTGATATGGTATGAGGGCCTACATTAAATTTTTTCTCCAGATGCTCTATATGCGTAAGCATTGCCAGTGTTTCAAACTTCCAGTCATACAAACCGTATAAAACACCTATTCCTAAATCATCAATCCCTGCTAAGAATGCCCGGTCAATAGCATCTATCCTGTTGTCAGGATCGCTTTTTGGGCCTTTGGGATGAACATGCCTATAAGTTGTTTCATGATAAGTCTCCTGAAATAATTGATAAGTACCTATTCCTGAAGATTTTAATTTTTTAAATTCTTCTACTAATAAAGGCGCGCAATTGACATTTACCCTCTTTATTTTGTTTTTCCCTATCTTAGCTGAATAAATAGCCCGGACAGAATCAATGTAAAAATCTATATTCGCCTTACCAGTTGAGCCAGATTCTCCTGAAACCATAAGAATACGTTTATGCCCGCGGCTAAGCAGCCATTCTGTCTGGCTCTTTATTCCCTCCGGGCTCAAAGCGCGCCTTTTAGTTAAACGGTTACCTGATTTAAAAGCGCAATAAAGACAATCATTCGCGCAAAAATTGCTTATATAAAGAGGGGCAAATAAAACTATCCTCTTGCCATAAATAGAGTTTTTAACAAAAGCGGCTGTTTCAAAAAGCTTAGATAAATACCCGGGATTTTCTATAGCTAAAAGCGAAGCTGTTTCTTCAAGAGACAACCTCTGAAGAGACTTTGCCTTGCTAAATATTTTTTCTATTTTTTCTTTATCCGGTTCTTTAGCACCACTTAACAATCCAAATAATTTATCTTCATTAATATATTTCATTTACTTCTCCTTCCCAAGAGCGGATTTAACTGAAACACCTTTAATCAAACCCAGCTTTCCTGTTAAAGCCCCTAATTCATCAGTAGTAGCGTCAACAATTAAAGTTATTACACAGCATTTCTTTTTTAAATAAGGTATGCCTACGCGGGCAGCAATCAAGTCTCCAAACACAGAAAGCACTTCATTAACTTTAACAGCAGACTCTTTGCGATTATCAATAATAATTCCCACAAAACCAAGCCGTTTTTCCATTTTTCTCTCCTGATCAAGAAATAAATCCCGGCTTCATACCCATTACATTGCATAAGGCCGGGATTTCCAAATAAATTATTAATTATATTTAGATATTTCCCCTCGGGGATAGAGTTTCACCTCCTAACCTCAGGCAAAAAATTTATTTCTTTATATATTCCTGCACAGTCTTTAAAAGCAGATCTGGTTTTACAGGTTTTTCAAGCACTGCTTTTACAGGCAGCCAGTCTTCATCCGGTTCAAAACCAAACGGCAGGTTCATATCTTTCTTTATTCCGGTAATTAAAACAACCGGAATATCCTTTGTTACATTGTCATCTTTCAAGCTTCTTGCTGCGTCAAATCCTTCGCTTTTACCGGTCATCATAACATCAAGAAGTATTAAACCCGGAGCCTGTTTTTTTGCCTGTTCAAAACCTGCCTGGCCGTTGGAAGCAGAAATAATTTCATAACCTTTTGCTTCCAATAAAGTAGAAATGGCTTCCACAAAATCAGCGTCATCATCAACTATCAAAACTTTTTGAGACATTCTCCCTCCTTTTTTAGCGGATAGCGTATAGCGTTTAGCGGATAGCGTATAGTTTAAAATTTCTTTTGTTCTTCTATACACTAAGCGCTACCCGCTATACATTTATATTCTCTTACACCCATAATACAATATTATCACATACATATTATTTCTTATAACTTTTTAATACTTCCACCACTTTTTTAGGATTAAGATTACCGTATATCTTTTCACCTATCATCATTACCGGAGCTAAACCGCAGGCGCCTAAACATCTGGTCTCCTGCAAAGAAAAAAGTTTATCTTCAGTAGTCTGGCCTATAGCGATATTTAAATACTCTTTTATAGCGGTTAAAATATCATCCGCGCCCTTAACATAACAGGCTGTGCCAAGGCATACAGAAACAACATATTTGCCTTTCGGGCTAAGATTAAAATAATGATAAAAAGTGGCAACTCCCCAAATATGCGCTCTGGGAATATTCATATTAACAGCTATCTCATCCATAACATCTTTTTCCAAATACCCATAAAGCTCCTGAGCCTTATGCAAAACCGCGATAAGATGAGATTCAACATGCTCTCTAGTTTTTACTTCTTGTATAAATTGCTTAAGTTCATCCATTCTTTTATCACAACCACAATTACATTCCATAAACACTCCTGTGTAAGGTGTGAAGTGTAATGTGTAATGTTTTAACTGCTAAAAAACTGTAATAGATTACCGAATAAAATATCCGGAAATAACAATTTTTTACCTTACACATTACACCTTACACTTTACACAATTTTAATCATCGTGCCTGTATTTCAACAGGGATTATTCCTTTTGGCTCTTTAGCTTTATAATGCGTGTGTAATAATTTATGTGAAACAGGGCTTAGAGGACGGCCGATAAATTCTTTATAAATTCTTTGCACATCGGGATTCTCATGGCTCCTTCTAATAGTCTTATTCCTGTCTAACCCATAAAGCGCTTCCGCTCTTTTTTTCAAACACTCTTCATCTAAAGGAATAGAATTAGAACCCGCATAAGGCTGGCCTCCTCCGCCTACACATCCTCCAGGGCAGCCCATGATTTCTATAAAATGGTAGCGCTGAGGGTCTTTACGGACAATATCCAGAAGATCACAGGCATTTCCTAACCCATGAGCGACAGCAACCCTTACTTCTTTTCCATCCATTACTAACTTACCTTCTTTAATGCCCTTAAGGCCTCTTAAATCAGCTATTTCTATGTCTAAAAGTGTTTCTCCTGTAAATAATTCATAAGCTGTCCTGATAGCCGCTTCCATAACTCCGCCGGTAGCTCCAAATATAGTTCCTGCTCCGCTGGATAAACCAAGAGGCGCGTCAAAATGTTCCCCTTTTATACGCAATAAATCAATGCCCGCGGATTTTATCATCCATGCTATTTCTCTTGTAGTAACTACAATATCTGTTGCCTTTAACCCATCAACCATTAATTCCGGCCTTTCCGCTTCATATTTCTTGGCAGTACAACACATTACAGCAACGCTTAATATATCTTTAGGGTCTTTCTTAATTTTTTCCGCGAAATAAGTTTTTATAAGCGCGCTGGTCATTGACATCGGCGACTTACAAGTTGAAACATTATCAATTAAATCTGGATGAAACTGCTCCATGCACTTCATCCACGCGCTCGAACAAGACGTAATCATCGGTAGTTTTCCTTTTCCCTGCAGCCTTTCTAAAAACTCGCTTGCTTCCTCCATTATAGTAAGGTCCGCTGAAAACTGTGTATCAAACACATAATCGAATCCCAAACGCTTTAACGCCGCGACTGTTTCCTCTTCCATAGCTGTTCCAGCTGGCCGGCCAAAAGCTTCTCCAATTGCCGCTCGAACTGAAGGAGCAACCTGGGCGATTTTCATTATAGAAGGGTCATTTAATTTATCAAACAACTCCTGTGTATAATTTTTTTCCACGAAAGCCGCGGTAGGACAGACATTAATACACTGCCCGCAGGCCGTACAAACTGTATCCTTAAAAGGCATATCATAAGCAGGCATTACTACCGTCTTAAAACCTCTATACGCGTGGCCTAAAGCGTTTATTTTTTGCACCTCTGAACAAATCCTTACGCATCTTCCGCAAAGTATACATTTATTAGGGTCCCTGACTACTGAAGTTGAAGACAAATCTTTTTCGTAATTTTTTCTCTCTCCTTCAAAATGCCTATTCCTGATACCCATATCATAAGCAAGCCTTTGCAATTCACATATTCCATCTCTCTCACAAGTATGGCAATCCTGCGGATGGTTATCCAATATTAACTCGACAATATCGCGGCGTGCCCTGCGGATTTCTTTTGTATTTGTATGTATCTTCATCCCCTCACTTACCGGATAAGCGCAAGAGGCGACATAATTCCTCATGCCTTCGACTTCTACAATACACACACGGCAGGCTCCCTCTATTGATATTTTAGGATGATAACATAACCGGGGAATTTTAAAACCTAATTTGTCCGCGGCCTGCATTATTGTCTGCCCGCTGTCTACTTCGTAAGATTTACCGTTTATATAAATAGTGACTTTATTTTCCATAACTATATCCTTTCTACTACAAGAAAGGTAGCCGCAAGCTTCAGCTTGCGTTACGCAGGCTAAAGCCTGCGGCTACCACGCCTCTTTTATGTCTTACTAATTGTTTCAAATTTACAAGTCCTAAAACATAAACCGCATTTAGTGCATTTATCCTGATTAATCTCATGCTTATTTTTGGCAGTGCCTGATATTGCCTGCACAGGGCATACTTTTTTGCAAGCGGTGCATCCTACGCATTTATCTGTAATTTCATAAGTCAAAAGCCCCTTACAAACACCCGCCCGGCATTTTTTTTCTTTTATATGTTCTTCATATTCTGCCCGGAAATTTTTTAAAGTACTAAGCACAGGATTAGGAGCAGACTGTCCCAAGCCGCATAAAGAAGCTTTTTTAATCATATTTCCCAGCCTCTGGAGCTTTTCTATATCTTTTTCAACCCCTTTTCCCTCGGTAATCCGGGTTAATATTTCAAGCATCCTTTTCGTCCCTTCCCTGCAGGGAGTACACTTGCCGCATGATTCATTTTGCGTAAATTCCAGAAAAAACTTCGCGATATTTACCATACATGAATCTTCGTCTATAACAATCATTCCTCCTGAACCCATAATTGACCCGGCTTTAGCCAAAGACTCATAATCTATTTGAGTATCAAGATATTCTTCGGAAAGGCATCCGCCTGACGGGCCGCCTGTTTGTATAGCTTTAAATTTTTTATTCTCCGGTATGCCGCCTCCAATATCATAAATCATATCCCTTAAAGTAGTCCCCATCGGCACTTCTACTAAACCGGTATTATTAATTTTTCCCGCTAAAGCGAATACTTTTGTGCCTTTACTTTTTTCCGTGCCTATAGAACTAAACCATGAAGCGCCATCAAGTATAATTACAGGAATATTCGCCCAAGTTTCCACGTTATTAATTAATGTTGGCTTACCAAATAACCCTTCAACAGAAGGATATGGAGGCCTTGGCCGCGGCATGCCTCGCGAGCCTTCAATAGAATGAATCAAAGCGGTCTCTTCACCACAGACAAAAGCGCCTGCTCCAAGCCTTATTTCAATATCAAAAGAAAAACCGGAATCTAAAATGTTTTCCCCTAAAAACCCTTCTTTTCTTGCCATATCAATAGCTTTTTCCAACCGCTTTATCGCTAAAGGGTATTCCGCCCTTATATATACAATGCCTTTATTAGAACCAATAGCATAACCACCGATAATCATACCTTCAATTACCGTATGCGGATCACCTTCAATAGTACTTCTGTCCATAAACGCGCCTGGATCTCCTTCATCCGCGTTACAAATAACATATTTTAAATCGCCTTTTTGTTTAGCGGTAAGCTCCCATTTAAGGCCCGTCGAAAAACCTGCTCCCCCTCTTCCGCGCAATCCTGATTTTTTGATTTCCGCTATCACATCCTGCGGCTTAACATCAGTCAGTACTTTTGCTAAAGCTTCATAGCCTCGGACAGAAAGATAATCATCTATTTTTTCAGGGTCAATAATACCGCAGTTACGCAAAGCAATCCTCATTTGCCTGCCGAAAAATTTCACATCCCCGAATACTCTAAAAAAACGGTTATATAAATGGTCCTCATCAATAACCAAATCTGCTACAGGGCGTTTTTTCATAATATGCTGTTCGATTATTTTGGAGATATCTTTCTCTGTTACCTTGCCATAAATGGTATATCCCGGATTAACAATCATTACAGGGCCTTTATTACACATGCCTAAGCATCCTGAAAGCATAATCTCTACCCGCTTAGTAAGCGAGTTTTTTTCCAATTCTTTAATAATTGTTTCCTTTAATTCCTTTGACTTCTTATGCATACAGCTGGGCCCGTCACACAATGTAATTACATACTTAGTCCGCATAACTCATACCCTTCTTTCTCGTATAGAAAATTATAAACGGGCACAAAATATTGTGCCCCTACGTTTGAAATTTGACACGCTGAACATTGGTTATTATTTGTAATTTGGAATTTATTACCCTTAATATTTTTTCTGTTTACCTAATTATCCAATCTTCAATAACTTCACCTTTTTTAACATGCCGTTCAATTATTTCTTTAGCGCGCTCCTTAGTAACTTTCCCATATTTAACAGGAATCTTCCCTTCTTCCACAACTTCTACAGTAGGCTCAAGATTGCACCTTCCCGCGCAGCCCTTTTGGCTTAAATACACGTCGGTAAGCCCATTATTGATTGCCGCCTCAAATGCTTCCATAACATCTTTTGACCCCGCGGCAATCTCACAAGTCGCCATTCCCACATATACTCTGAACCGCGAAAGATAGCCCTTACCGATTATCCTATTTATCGCCTCAGCCCTTTTCTTTTTAACAATTCTTAATGGTGTCAACAATTTCAACCTCCTGTGATAATATTTCCTCCCCCTTGTGGGGAGGATTAAGGAGGGGGTTATTTTTACCGCATCATTTAATATCCCCCTTCCCTAACCCCTCCCACAAGGGGAGGGGAATATTAATGTAATAAACCAGCAATTATTTATTTATCTCTATTATAAACGCTGTCCCTGTTTCTCTTGCTTCCATCCAAATACTACCCTCATGTTTTTCAACTATCTCTTTCGTAATAAATAAACCCAGGCCTGTGCCTTGTATCTTTTTAGCAGAACCTGTATTTACGCGAGAAAATTTTTTAAATAATTTTTCTTTATTTTCCAAATCAAACGGAATACCGTCATTATAAACTTCAATCTTAATTTTGTCACCGGAGTCTTGCGCGCTTATAATTATTTCCCCCTCAAGAATTCCATATTTTATAGCGTTACTAATTAAATTATTAGCAACTATCAAAAACAAATCAGGATCAGCGTTTAGCCGCATACTTGCTGGTATATTATTAATAACCCGCAGCCCTTTATCACTTATTTGCTTGCTGAATTCATCAATAGAAACATCAAAAATATCTTCTTTAATTAAAACTTCTCTCTTAGTTAAAATAATCTCTCCTTTTTCAATACGGCTAAGAGACAAAAAATTCTTTACCGTAGAAGCCAGATAATCAAGATTCCTTACCACCAAGTCCAATGCTTTCCTTTGTTTAAAATTTATCATGCCTAAGAAACCATCGCGTACTGAATAGGCATTCAAAATAACAGAAGATAAAATACCCTTTAACTCATGCGACACAAACCCTATTAAATCGAGGTAATTTTTATTTAAACTGGCGATTTTCTCATGAGAAATCTTAATGCTTTTGTCCCGTTCATTAAGCCTCTCAGCCATATTGTTAAAAGACTCCGCGAATTGGTTTAATTCAGTAATCGGGGTTTCTATTTTCGCGCGGCATCCCAAATTCCCTCCGGAAATTTTCTCCGCGGTATTAAGCAAATCTGTAAGCGGCCGGGATATTGACCCCGCGAGAATAAAAGCAAACACTGCCGATAGCATTCCCGCGCTTAAAATAATCCCTAAAAAAACAAAAAACAAATTTCTAAACATATCAATAAAAGGCTTTTCTAATAAACCAACATATAATATGCCTATAATTTTGCCGTGGACATCTCTAATAGGCTCATATCCTGTTAGATACCAATTAGTTACAACAAATGCCCTATCCAGCCAATTCTTACCTTTTTCCACAACATTTTCATATACCCTGCGGGATACCCTAGTCCCAATAGCCCTTTTGCCGGAATTATCCAAAACATTTGTAGCAATCCGGGTATCATCTAGAAATATAGTTACGGTTCCTAACGGTTTAGAATCATACAACTTATTCTCAAAAACTGAATTACGTATCTTATCCACAAGAACAAAATCGCGGTTAATAATTTTTCCACCATATATAAAACTCTGAGTATGTCCATTTTCTAAATCAAGCGGCATAACATACTCTAAAGCTAATGCTTTATCCAGAATTTTCTTATCTGTTGGCAGGGCTTTCGGCGTAAACTTAATTTCAATTTCTGATTTTCTATATAGATTTTCTCCTAGTTGTTTTAATTCCTGCTTTTCAATCAGCCTCGTCCCGCCTATTTCTTTATTAGCGGTAAAAGCCTGCCCGACAATTTCGCTTTTCACTCCGGAAATATTATCTTTATTAACAATAAAAACATAATCAAGCCCTAACAATTGTTTAATTTCATCAAGGCTAAACTTTAGCGATAGCATTTTAAACCCATTTTTTATTTCATTAAGTTCTCCGAAATAAACAGAATGAGCAAAATTAAGGTCATGCGTTACCTGATCCTGCGCCCTTTTTAGGACATTCTTTTTCATCAGGTAAAATCCCAAAAGCCCGATAGATATACCGAGTACAACGATTATCTTCAGGTAAGAAAGCAGTATTTTTGTCTTAAGCCCTCGTGTTTTCATTTCAAGGAAAATCCGCAAGGATTTCTCCGCAGACTCCGATGAATATGCTGAAATTGTCACAGAGAATTTCAGTATATCTTATGAATTGGAAGAAAATATAGTTTCTCATAATATTAAAATAAATTTAAAAATCAAAATTTGACTTTCAAGGAAAATCCGCAAGGATTTCTCCGCAGACTCCGTGAAGGGGCTGTTACGAAATGTCTTTTTTGTCATTGCCCGGCTTGCAGACTGGGACACAATCTATATTTTAACGCGGTAGCCGCAACCTTTAGGTTGCGTTTCCGACGCTGGTAAAACGCTCCGCTTACGGAGCGGCTACCAAAAATGCAATTACGACACAGTCTGTTGTCCGGGCAATCC
>JBDRLG010000052.1:0-3419 GCA_043813255.1 Candidatus Omnitrophota bacterium | reverse complement strand
CAGGCAGGATTATATTGATCTGATAAATAAAATAAAATGCCGGATTCCTTTGATAGCCATAACAACTGATGTTTTAGTAGGGTTTCCTTCAGAAACTGAGAGTGATTTTAAAGAGACAGTATCTCTGATAAAACAGGTTATTCCTCTTAAAACGCATATTTTCCCTTATTCATCGCGTGAAGGAACGCTTGCCGCTAAAAAGTTTAAGAATAGATTAAATCCTGTCCTCGTGAAAGAACGAATGAATTATCTTTCTAAAATTGCCGATGCGTGTTCGTTAAAATACAGGAAGCAGTTTTTACATAAGCGCCTTGAAGTGCTTATAGAGGATAAGGCGTATAAACAAACAGGCTTTTGGCAGGGCTATACGTCTAATTATATGAAGCTGCTGGTTAAATCTGCTGGTATAGCCAAAAATACGCTTTTGGCAGTAAGAATAAAGGAGGTATTAAAAGATTATTCTTTGGCACAAAAAACCTTTTGACACGGAAGGTAAAATACTATATATTATTATCTTTAAATCATTAAGGGCGGACGCAAGGCCCGCCCTACACATAATTTAATTTTTTGCAATTTGTTTTTACGGAGGTATATTATGGCTAAATTAACAATAAAAGATATTGATTTGAAGGGGAAAAAGGTATTGATGCGGGCTGATTTTAATGTTCCGCTGGATGCTAATTTGAATATTACTGATGATATACGTATTGCTGCTACTTTGCCGACAATTAAATATATATTGGAAAAAGGAGCAAAAAAGCTTATTTTAATGAGCCATTTAGGCAGGCCTGATGGGAAAGTTACAGCGAAATACAGCTTAAAACCCGTAGCAGAAAGGCTGGAAAAGCTTTTGGGAGAAAAGGTATTATTTTTAAATGATTGTGTAGGCGATAGTATCAGGAATCAGGTTGAATCTGCTTCACAGAAGATTATTCTTTTAGAAAATTTGAGGTTTCATGCTCAGGAAGAAGCTAATGACCCTGATTTTGCTAAGCAATTAGCTTCTTTGGGCGAAATATTTGTAAATGATGCTTTTGGCACTGCTCACCGCGCGCACGCTTCTACAGAAGGAGTGACTCATTACCTTAAATCTGTAGCGGGGTTTCTGCTGGAAAAAGAAATAGATTATTTGGGGAATACTGTCAGTAACCCTCAAAAGCCGTTCGCGGTTATTTTGGGAGGTGCTAAGGTTTCAGACAAAATAGGAGTCATAGAGAATCTGCTTCCAAAATGTGATTTTATTATTATTGGCGGAGGAATGAGTTATACATTTTTAAAAGCTCAAGGCAAGCCAATAGGAAACTCCAAGCTTGAAAAGGATAAACTTGATTTAGCTAAAATAATTTTAGATAAAGCAAAACAGTTAAAAAAAGAGATAGTCCTTCCTATAGATAATCTGGTTGTAGAAAATATTGACCCTAACGCGCAAAGTAAGATCGTAGGTGAAGATATTCCTGATGGGATGATCGCGGTTGATATTGGGCCTAAGACAATTAAACTGTTTGAAGATAGATTGGCTTCTGCTAAGACGATTGTCTGGAACGGGCCTTTGGGGATATTTGAAATGGATGCGTTTAGCAAAGGAACAGAACAGGTAGCACGTTTTATATCAGGATTAAAAGCAACAACTATTATTGGGGGTGGTGATACAGCTGCCGCGGTCGCGAAATTTAAATTGGAAGATAAAATGACGCATATTTCAACCGGCGGCGGAGCAAGTTTAGAATATTTAGAAGGAAAAGCTTTGCCCGGTGTGGCGGCTTTAATGGATAAATAAGATCCGCCAAAGGCGGATTTCACTAAACAAAAATAATTGAGGTGTTCAATGAGGAAAACTATAATTGCGGGAAATTGGAAATTGTATAAGACCATCAAAGAAGGGCAGGAGTTGGTTAATGCATTGAAGCGGGAACTTTATAAACTTGAAAATATAGACATAGTTGTCTGTCCACCTTATACCTTGCTTTCTTATCTTGCGGATATGCTTATTTCAAGCAATATTTCCTTGGGCGCACAGGATGTCTATTGGCAGGATGAGGGCGCGTTTACCGGAGAAGTGTCTCCGGAGATGCTTAAAGACGCGGGATGTAAATTTGTGATTATTGGGCATTCTGAAAGAAGGCAGTTTTTCGGGGAAACTAATGAAACTGTGAATAAAAAAATAAAGGCGGTTTTAAACCATGGGGTGACTCCCATAGTTTGTATAGGCGAGAGCCTCGCGGAACGCGAACAGGCAAAGACATTTGATGTTTTAACTGATCATCTGAAAAATGGATTAACGGGTATTGAAGCTAAAGACGCGTTAAAATTAGTTATTGCTTATGAACCTGTTTGGGCTATAGGTACTGGTAAGACAGCTACACCTGTGCAGGCGCAGGAAGCGCATAAATTTATCCGTGGTTTACTGGAGAAACTTTATAATAAAGAAGCTGCTGATGCAATTAGAATACAATATGGCGGAAGCGTCCGGCCTGAAAATATCGATGAATTAATGCGGCAGCCGGATATTGACGGGGCTTTAGTCGGCGGGGCCAGCCTTAAAGTTGATTTATTTTCAGCCATAGTCAAAAAATCAAGCGAGGTAATGAAATGATTGGATTTTTATTTGGTATTCATGTGTTTATTTGCGCGGCATTAATTGTAATTATTTTAATACAGGCTGGTAGAGGCGGCGGCCTTGTAGAAGGGTTTTCCGGTGTTGAATCAATGTTTGGCACAAAGACCAGTGCTTTTCTTACTAAGGCCACTACTATTTTATCTACTTTGTTTTTTATTAGTTGTTTAAGCCTGGCTTTTTTATCTGCCCGGCAAAGCAGGTCTTTAATGAAAGGTCTTCCTAAACAGAAACCTGTTGGGCAGGAGTCTCAGAGTAAAGACGCAGAGCAGGCAAAACCTCAGGAAGAAAAGGCCTCTAAAACTAAAGAAGATAAAAAAGGACCTGTTCAGGAAAAAACCATTGAGCAAAAGCCTGTAGAAAAAGATAAACCGAATAAATAATGAAACTGTTGCAAAACTTCATTTCTGTCATCCTGCGCGTCTTCCGAAGGCGGATCCGCCTACGGCGGAAAAGCGCAGCCTGCCTGCCGGCAAGGCAGGGATCTATTATTGAAGATAAAATATTTATGGATTCTGCCCCGATGCTTTGATCGGGGCAAAATGACAAATTTGAGGTATTTTATAACAGACCCATAATCTAATGCTTAAAGCTTTAGGCCCCAGAAAAAGACTATCGATTTTAACGGTAGTCTTTTTTCTTTATTTTTTTCAGTTTCCAATTATGAGCCTGTTGCAAAACTCCATTTTGTCATCCTGCGATTTAATCGCAGGATCTATTATCGACGATAAATTTTTTATAGATTCTGCGGTCAAGCCCTCGGCTTCGCCGCGAGGCGAGCCGCAGAATGACAATTTTGAGGTAT
>JBDRLG010000051.1:0-3206 GCA_043813255.1 Candidatus Omnitrophota bacterium | reverse complement strand
GCAAAATCAATAGAACCTATTCACGAAGCACAATTAATTCATTATTTAAAGGCGACAGGAATAAAGGTCGGCTATATACTTAATTTTGGATATCCCCACAAACTTCAATTTAAAAGAATTGTAGTATAATTAAATTAAAAGTAATATTAACCACTGAGGTCGCCGAGATCACCGAAAACATGAAAAACGATTTTATACTTACAAAAAACAATAAGAATACATTCGGTGTATTTAGGTGTCTTCGGTGGTAAATAAAAAAGGCTACATCGTCCACAGCATCCCCGATTTACATGTCCGGCGCCTGCCTGTGCGAGCACGCAGACAGGTAATGCGAAGTCCCGCCAGAGGCGGTGGCGAAGTCCCGCCAGAGGCGGTGGCGAAGCCCCGCCAATGGCGGTGGTAATGGAGACTGATCGGCGTCGCAGCAACTCCTTCAATACAGGTAGAATCGATCATCTACACAAAGATCCTCATAATAAAAATCTTTGCCTGTCCCGAGCAAAATAGTTACCAAAAATTTTACATCCCGTAGCTAATATCAACTGGATAAATATAGAATATGAGTTATAAAGAATCTGAAACATTAGAAATAAAATCATCCTTTAGTGAATGGAAAGAAATAATCATATCTTTAGTTGCATTTGCAAATAAAAGGGGTGGTAAAGTTATTGTTGGCTTTGACGATAATGGCAATCCGACAAATCAGATAATAGGTAAAAATACAATAGAAGATTTGGTTAATAAAATTAAAAACAATACAGATCCTGTGCTTTATCCTTCAATTATTGTAAAAACTTTCGCGCTTGGTGAAATTATAGAAATTGAAGTTAAAGAAGCAGAAATAAAACCTGTTTTTGCTTTTAATAAAGCTTTTGTCAGAGTAGGGAAAAGCAATCAAAAGCTAAGTGCTCAAGAAGTTCGGAATTTGATCAAAAGATATACTTTACCGGATTTTGATAAGCAACATTTCACTGAAAGCATAGAAAATATTGAATGGGATGAAAAATTAATTACCCAATTAAATAAAGATTATTTTAAAATAAATTTTCATACAATCTTTGACTTCTTTAAACTCATAAATATCTATAATGGAACAAATATTACTAACGCCGCATATTTATGTTTTGTGAAAAAGAATACTCTAATGCCTAATGCCATAATAAAAGCCGCAAGGTTTAAGGGTAATTCTATGGTGCATTTTATTGATATGAAGGATTTTGATACGAATATAATCACTGCGGCTGAGGACACTCTTGAATTTATAAAAAGACACATTAATATGTCAGTGGAAATTGAGCAAGAACCTCAGCGAAAAGAAATCTGGGCTTATCCTCTGAATGCTTTAAGAGAAGCGATCATTAATGCAATAGTCCACAGAGATTATACTGATAACGGAAATATTCAAATAAGGATTTTTGATGACACACTTCAAATATGGAGTCCAGGATTGCTCCCGCCCGAAATAAATATCAAAAAACTTCTCTCAGAAAACAGGTCAATCCCCCGAAATAAAATATTAGCACAAATCTTCTATAATATTAATTTAATAGAAAACTGGGGTACAGGTTTTCATCGGATTATACATTCATGCTTACAAAATGGATGGCAGAAACCTCTTTTTGAAGAGAAAGCAGGCGCTTTTGTTGTTACTTTTTTTAGGAAAAAATTAAAAGAGGGAATAAATGGGGGATTAAAAGAGGGAATAAATGGGGGATTAAAAGAGGGAATAAATGGGGGATTAAATTTATTGTTAAATACTATTAAGGAAAATCCAGGCAAACGAACAAATGAACTGGGAAATTATTAAAGATTTCAGAAAGAACAATTGAGAAATGGATAAAAAAATTAAAACAACAAGAAAAAATTGCTTTTAAAGGCAGCAAAAAAACTGGTGGTTACTTTGCTGAATCAAAATAATAAAAAAGAATCATCCACTAATGCCACGAACCTGCCCGACCTGTCTGCGTGAAGATCCGCACAGGTAGACCTGTCTGCGTGAGGATACGCACAGGCAGGCGCAGACGAATTACCACGAATGAAGAGATTATATAAATATTTATGGGATTCATTTGATACAGAGAAAATTCATTGCATAAAATCGATAAACATTTGAAAGCACATAGATTTAAAAACCATAAAAAAAATTAGCCTGCCCCGCCTGCCCTGTAAGGAAGAATGACTGTATCAGGGTAGGGAGGTACGACCGTACCGGGGCGCCTCTGCGGTGGAAAAAAACAATAACCGCTAAGACGCTATGCCGCAAAGATGTATTATACAAAAATTAAAACTTAGCGCCTCTGCGGTGGAAAAAAACAATAACCGCCAAGCCGCCATGACAGTTTACCCCGATTTATCGGGGCAAAGAAGAGAAAAATAATAAAGAAACCTAGCGCCTTAGCGTCTCAGCGGTGAAGAAAGAAACAAAAAACTTAGCGCCTCTGCGCCTCTGCGGTAAAGAAAAATAATAAAAATATAATTAGCGTAAATTGGCGTAATTAGCGGACAAAAATAATGGTTGATCTGGTTTACAAAAAAGAATCCTACAAAATTATCGGCGCCTGCATGGAGGTACATAAAGTGCTCGGTCCCGGCTTTTTAGAAGCCGTCTACCAGGAGGCATTAGCCATTGAATTCAGACATCAGGGAATTCCCTTCGAACAAGAAAAAGAATTAACAATTACTTTCAAAGGTATTGAACTTGAAAAAATATATAATGCTGATTTTGTATGTTACGGGAAAATAATCCTCGAAACGAAGGCTGTAAAAGAACTATGCGACAATCATCGAGCGCAGATCATTAATTACCTAAAAGCCACCAAAATGAAACTTGGTTTATTGGTGAACTTCAGCGAAACTTCTCTAAAATATGAACGCTTTATTAACAACTACTAATTACACTAATTACGCTAAAAAATAATTTAAACATGGAAATTAAAAAGAAATAATTAGTGTAATCCGCGTAATTCGTAGTTAAAAAATCTCTGTATAATTCGTAGTTAAAGAAATCTCCGCGAAATTCGTAGTTAAAAAAGAATAATAATGGATATTGAGAAGATAATTTCACAGGGTGAATCAGAAATTACGGAGTTTAAGAAATCTACGGGTGAGTGGAAAGAGATTATAGAAACTGTCAGCGCCTTTAGCAATACCAGGGGCGGAGAAATCCTTATCGGCATAAATAATAGCGGGGAAGTGAACGGCGTAGA
>JBDRLG010000050.1:0-7626 GCA_043813255.1 Candidatus Omnitrophota bacterium | reverse complement strand
CATCTGTATCCCATGTTTTGGGATTATTTGTTATATATTCACGGATATTTTCTAAGGAATGTGTTGTGCGGATTATATGGTCATAGAATGATCGCTGCCATTTGAATTTATTGTCTGATGGAATTGTTTTATTTATTTGTTATGTAGGGGAGGGTTTGTAACCCTCCCGTAATTTATAATTATCCCGGATAGAATTATTAATAATAAAAATACCATGAATATGGTTCGGCATAATAATAAAAGTATCGATTTCGAGATTGTTATAATGTTGTGGCAGGGCGTTCAAACAGGTTTCACGAATTTCGCCATATAGATTTAATATCATTGTATTATTTTTAATTTCACTGAACCATTCTTTACGATTTTCCGCGCAGGTTGTGATGAAATAATAATTTGATTGGGAATAATCATATTTTGATAGACGGGTATGTTTACGTGTTAATGGCATTTTTATATTTTGTTTTTTATAACGGGAGGGTTACAAACCCTCCCCTACGTATTTTGTTGTATTTTTTTATTTTTTCCTATAACATCGGAATTCACCTGCTTTTGGAGCGGCGAAGCCGCGGAAAAAGTCCGGTGGAATGAGTTGTTATGTTTTTTTGTTGATCAATTCAATAATTTTCAATGCAAATTCTTTTGAACTTTTAGGTCCTTTGCCTGTAATTATATTACCATCAACGACAACACTTTTTGACAAATATTTTACATTATTTATCTTAAATTCATTTAAGGAATCTTTGTTCTTATGTACAGTAGCCTTTAATCCAGATAGTAAACCCGCCTTGGCTAGAACTACAGGAGCTAAACAAATCGCAGCAATGATTTTTTTCTTTGTAGTCGTCTTTTGAAGGATATTCCTTAATTCTAGATTATTCCACAGATAGTCTCTTGCTCCAAAACCACCGATTATCACAAAACAATCATAGTCATTTATATCTATTTCTTTTAATGCCATATCCGGTTTAAGAGAAGTGCCACTAGAACTAATTGCGGATTTCGAAGTAATGCTTGCAATATTTATTTCTAATCCATTTTGTTCAAATATTTTCTTAGATTCAAAAAATTCTCGTTCTTGAAAATTATGAGGCGCAATAATTATAATAATTTTATTCTGCATAACAATTAATATACGAAGTTCGCAATTGCCGTAGAAATTTTAATTTATTAAAATAATTTTAAATCGGTATTTTAGCTAAGTCAATAAAAATAAATAGATTAACTGGATAGCATAGGAAATTATATTGGTGTTCCTGAGCGTAAAATCTGAAAATCGCGTGTTTTTGCCCCGACGTAACGTCGGGGCTGCGCAAAATTGTTTTGCAATTTTGCTTGACAGTCATTTCGTGAAATCTGTATAATGCCAATAAATACGAAGTTCGTTCAAAAATGAGAATTATACAAAGTGGGATTATGATATGAAGAAAGAAAGATGATTTACTGTAAGGCAATCAGGTATTTAGAATCTTTTATTAACTATGAGGAAATTTCCGCTTATCCTTATAAAGAATCATTAACGTTAGAGCGGATAAAGTATTTTTTAGAAGCGATAGGTAACCCGCAGGATTCTTTAAAATGTATTCATGTTGCCGGTTCAAAAGGCAAGGGCTCAACTTGCGTGTTTATTGCCTATATGTTACGCGAGGCTGGTTTCAAAACAGGCCTTTATACTTCTCCCCATCTTTCTGATTTTAGAGAGAGGATTAGAATATTATCTTCGATTATAGATCCTGCGGTTAAGCCGCAGGATGACAACCAGTTAGGGCAGAATGGCAATCAATTAAACCGCGGGATGGCAAAAATGGTATTTGAAGGTATGATTTCTAAACGCGAATTAAGCGGGTTAGCGCAAAGGCTGAGGCCGGCTATAGATAAATATAATAAGGATTCTAAATACGGGCCGCTTTCTTTTTTTGAGGTTTATACGGCTTTGGCGTTTGTTTATTTTAAAGAGAAGAAAACCGATTTTGTGGTGCTTGAAACAGGTTTAGGCGGCAGGTTAGACGCTACAAATGTGGTGGATTCTTTGGTGAGTGTCCTTACGCCGATTAGCTATGAACATATGGACAAATTAGGCAAGACTTTAAAGAAAATAGCCGCGGAAAAGGCAGGGATTATAAAGATTCAAAAATCAGTAGGGACAGGTCATGACCTGTCCGTTATTTCTGCTCCGCAGGAGAAAGAGGCGATAGAGGTAATCCGAAATAGATGCGAAAAAACAAGAGCTAAATTATATGAAGTGGGCAGGGATGTGGTTTATAAGGAAGATAAGAAGGGGTTTGGCGTCAAGGGAATTTATGGCGAATATCCGAATTTAAAAATTAATCTTATCGGACGGCATCAGGTAATGAATGCTGTTACAGCAATTGCCGCTGTTGAGGCATTGCAATCATATGGTATTTGTGTAAGCCCTAAGTGTATAAAGAATGGATTATATAATACCATCTGGCCGGGAAGATGCGAGGTTGTATCTAAGAGCCCTTTAATTGTATTGGATGGAGCGCAGAATGCGGCTTCTATGCGGGCATTAAAAAATGCCTTGGCAGAAAAATTTAAATATAAAGAGTTAATCCTTGTGCTTGGGGTTTCCAGTGATAAGGATATTGCCGGAATATGCGCCCAATTGCGTGATTTTTCCGATGAGATTATATTAACCCGTTCCAATAATCCTCGTGCTTATAACCCTGAAAAATTAGCTGGGTTTTTTTCGGGTAAACATTGTGAAGTTACGATGACTGTAGAAGAAGCTGTGAAATTAGCGAAAAAGAAATGCAACAGGCAGGGGTTGATTTTAGTTACTGGTTCGTTATTTGTGGTGGCGCAAGCCAGAAGCTCCTCTTTCGTCGGATTTCGGGGTTAAACCGTTTGGTCTCTATGCTTCGGTTGGGACAGGTTAGTCGGGATTTCTTAGCTGGTTTAATAATTTAGCGGCTGTTTCAACGCATTGGCTGCAAGTCAGAGTTTTATTTATTTTAATGTCCCTGCAGGTAAGATGCCCCGCGATGTTTTTGAATGATTCTTCTAACTGCGACTTTTTTTCTTTGGTATCCAGCTGTAATTTGGCGGCATAAAGGGCTCCGCATAGGCCTCCTTCAGCTCTGCCTGCGCTGGCTGAATGGTATTTTGAAATATCAGAGTCCGTTAGTTTATTATAGCTTTGAAATGCTTTAAGAATAGCTTGCGCGCAGTTATAACCGCCTGCTGCGTAAAAGTCTTTAGCTAATTTGATTTCCATGGTTGATTGTTCCCTTTTTTTTAATTATATACATAAATATACCATATTTTGAGAGTATAAACAATACTTAGTTAACACTGAAAAAGCATCATTTATATGATTACACCGATTAAAAAATAGATTACATAGATTAAAACCTCGTAGGAATTTTATCGGTGTAATCTTTTCTAAAATCTGTGCCCCGACGTAACGTCGGGATTGCTGGGTTTTTTAGCAATAACTACTTAAATTAGCGATGAATCTTCTTTTAATCATTAGAGTTACAGTAATTCATGGCCAAGATTTGCCTTGCTTGGCAGGTTTATTTCCCCTATAATAACAAAAAGGTGAATCGGGGAATGACAGATGGAAAGCATTTTGCAATAGGCTCATTTTAGAAAAGATTAAGGTGAATTACATGGAATTGGGATTAAATGATACTATAGCCGCGATTGCGACTCCTGTGGGAGAATCAGGCATTGGAATTGTACGGATTAGCGGAAAAGACGCTATTTCGCTGGCGGATAAGGTGTTTGTTTCTAAAGACGGAAAAAAAGCCGTTGATTTTAAGCCTTATAGTATGTATTATGGCTGGGTTACAAAAAATAAAGACTTTGATAAACCAGATAAAATAGATGAGGTTCTTTTAACTGTGATGCGGGCTCCTAAGTCATTTACCAGGGAAGATGTTATTGAAATTAATTGCCACGGTGGAATTGTAGCAGTGCGCGCGGTACTGGAATTGGTTTTAGAAAATGGCTGCCGTCTGGCAGAGCCGGGGGAATTTACCAAAAGGGCTTTTTTAAACGGAAGGATAGATTTAACACAGGCTGAAGCGGTTTTAGATATTATCCGCGCTAAAACAGATTCCGCGTTAAAAATAGGCATTGAACAGTTAAAAGGAGTTTTATCTAAAGAATTAAATGAAATCAGGGAGGGGGTATTGGAGATTCTCTCTTTGGTAGAAGCAAATATCGATTTTCCTGAAGAGGATATAGATACAACTGGTATTGGGCAGATAAACCCCGGCCGATTAAATCCTGATGGATTTAATCGTGCTCGTCGGGGTAATCCCGATAAGATTTCTAATACAGCATGCGGGATAAAAGCAGGGCTTGAGGGTATAAATAATAAAATGAAGGCTGTTCTTGAAACATCCAGATATGGCAGGGTAATGAGGGAGGGGATAAACGTAGTTATCTGCGGCAGGCCGAATGTGGGGAAGTCTTCTTTGTTAAATGCTCTTTTAAAGCAGGAACGTTCTATTGTTACTCATATCGCGGGGACAACAAGAGATACTATAGAGGAAATAATTGATATTAAGGGTATTCCTGTCCAGATTGTAGATACCGCCGGAATTTTAGAGCCGAGAGATTTAATGGAAAAAAAAGCGGTTCTTCGTTCAAAAAAATATATAGATTCAGCTGATTTAGCGATAGTCTTATTTGACGGTAGTAAAAAACTTACTAAAAATGATAAGACGCTTATAAAAAAACTTAAAAAGAGAACTTCTATCGCGTTAATAAATAAGTCGGATCTTAAGCAAAAGATAGAAAAAGAAAAGATTCTGAAAGAATTTGAGCATGTTGTTTTAATATCAGCAAAAAAATTACTGAATATCAATTTACTGGAAGACTCGATTGTGAATTTAGTTTATAAAGGAAAAATATCCGGCTCATCTGAGAAGGTATTGATAAGCAATATGAGGCATATTGGGAAGTTAAAGAACGCGCAAAAACTTATTGCTCAAACACTTGATTCGTTAGATAATAAGCTGTCTTTGGAGTTTATAGCGCAGGATATCAAAGAATCCCTTGGCTGGCTGGATGAGATATTAGGCAGGAAATTCTCTGAGGATCTATTGGATAAAATATTTAACGATTTTTGTATCGGGAAATAATACGAAGAACCAATAACGAGACTGTTGCAAAACTCCATTTTTGTCATCCTGCGCGAAAGCGCAGCCTGCCTGCCGGCAAGGCAGGGATCTATCTTCGTCGATAAATGTTTATAGATTCTGCGGTCAAGCCCTCGGCTTCGCCGCGAGGCGAGCCGCAGAATGACAAATTTGAGGTATTTCACAACAGTCTGATAACCGGAGTACAGAAACCAGAAGCTTTTTTTCTGTTATCTGTATTCTGTAATCTGTTATCTCCCGAGCGAAGCGAGGGCCCATGGATAAGAAAAAAATAGAAAAAGCAGTGAAAGAAATAATAGAAGCTATAGGGGAAAAATCTTCAAGAAAAGATTTATTAAAGACTCCTCAACGGGTAGCTGAAATGTATGAAGAGATTTTTTGGGGGCTTGGCCAAAACCCCGAGAAAGAACTGGAAGTAGTTTTAGACCAGAAACATGATGAAATTATTTTATTGAAAGATATTCCTTTGTACAGTATGTGTGAGCACCATTTTTTGCCATTTTTGGGTAAAGCCCATGTTGCCTATATACCCGCGCAGGGGCGTGTTACGGGCCTGAGTAAACTGGCGCGAGTTGTGGATATTTTAGCGCGCAGGCCGCAGGTGCAAGAGAGGTTAACTACGCAAATAGCGGATATTATTATGTCTAAGCTTAAGCCTCAGGGATGTATGGTAGTAATTGAGGCGGAACATATGTGCATGTCAATGCGCGGAGTTAAAAAACCCGGGGCGCGGACGGTTACTTCCGCGGTCCGAGGGGTATTTAAAAAAAATAGTAAAACCCGCAGTGAGGCTTTGGCATTAATGAAATCATTATAATGAAAAAAAATATAGAAATAATTGTTTTGGTAATATCGTTAGCGGTTTTTGTTTATTTTGGCAGAAGTAAACTGGCGGTAATCTACAGTAATTGGGGCGTTGATTATTCTGAGCGCGATGAATACGATAAAGCTATAAATTATTTTAAGATATCTTTAAAGATAGATTCTTCTTTGCCCCAGACACATTATTCTCTGGCAGAAGCATATGAGCTTAAAGGGGTAATAAATGAAGCTATTGAAGAGTATAAAGAAACAATCCGATTGGCTCCTCAATTAACAGATGCCTATACGGCTCTTGCCCGTTTATATCTGAATCAGGGAATGTATCAAAATGCGGTTGATTTATTGAGGCTGGCAGAAAATAAAGCAGAAGACACGCAAAAAATAAAAGAATTCGGAGAAGCTGTTATTTTTGAATACTTATCACGGAGATTAAATGAAAGTATAGATGTTTATATCGCCGGCAATAAAACCGAAGCATACAGCATCTTAGATGAAGTATTAAAAGAGGACCCTGATTATAAATACACTTATTGCATATTAGGTTATTTTTGTTACCTTGATGGACAATATGCGGATGCGGGAAATTATTTAAAAGAAGCTATACGTATAGATCCCAAATTCTGGGAGGCTTATAGAGTAATCGGAGATATGTATTTTCAAAAAAAGGATTATGATGGAGCGGATAATGAATATAAAAAAGCATTAATTATCAACAGCAGAGACAGTAATCTTTATAATGAATTAGGCCTGAAATTTATGGCTATAGAGCGTTATAGAGAAGCTGTTTGGTATTTAGAAAGAGCAGTAGAATTAGCCCCTGATAATATTAATATGCGGTATAGTTTAGCCAGTGTATATAGAGATGCCCATCAATTTAATAATGCTATCGCAAAATATAATAAAGTAAATAGTTCTCAGCCTGATTATCCAAACCTGCATAACGATATAGGGGATATTTATAAGAATCAAAACAAAAATCAGCAGGCTGTGGAAGAATATCAGAAAGAAATCAGCTATTGTAACGCTAAGCTTGCTAAAAATTCCAGAGATGTAGTCTCAATGACTGATATGGCTTACGCGTATAATCAGCTCGGAGAATCTGATAAAGCAAAACTGTTGATAGAGGAGGCCTTAGATATTAGGCCTGATTACAGGCAGGCATACCTTACATTGTCTAAAATTAATGAAAGATTAGGCAGAGCAGGAGACGCGTTATCCGCGTTAAATAAAGCTAATGTATTATCAAAAGCTAGTTATATAGATAGGGATATCATTAGAATAAAAAAAGAATTTATCGATATGACAAAAGATAAAGTAAAACTTGAATCAGAAGATATAATTTATTTAAAGAATGGGCGTAAATTAAAAGGGAAAATAAAATTTAGGACACAAGACAGGGTAGTTGTAGAGTTCATTACAGCTAATTCAAAAGGGACTATTACATTGCGCCCTGAAGAGATAAGATTAATAATAGGTGAAGATGCAGAGGAATAACTTAGCGGCTGACCGGTAATACTAAGTATGGTTCTTTCGTAAATATTGTGAACTTTAGCGTTCTCCCCCTTGTTTTGTCTTCTTTATCTGCTGAGGCATTCGCGAAAAAGTTTTTCGGCGGCTGCGGAACTCGCCCGTCGGCTCTTACGAGCCAGGACGGGCTCAAACAGTCCTCGCC
>JBDRLG010000049.1:0-21764 GCA_043813255.1 Candidatus Omnitrophota bacterium | reverse complement strand
CACAGTCTGATTGCGAGCGGAGCGAAGCAATCTTAACGACGGAAGATTGCTTCGTCACTTCGTTCCTCGCAATGACACGCTATTGACATCTCAAAAACATTTTACCGACGATAACAATTGTCATAATTTGGACACAAGTGTAATTATATATATCAATAAAGTTCTATTCTGCCTTTTCCAGAATAATAACTGAAGCAACATTCTGCCCTTCAGGAGAAACAATATAATCAATACTTAAAATATCATTAGGTTTTACATCACCTAAAGAATCAATTTCTTCATAAACAGTTTTATCGTCAACTTTCATTTTTATTTCTTTTTCAGTATCTGTATCATAATCCATGTACTTAAGCATAATTTCGTTATTGCCCTTATCTACTAAAACTACACTACCCCATAGCCATTTAGTCTCCGTCTCTTCAAAACCGGCAACAGCCGCTTCATCCTTAATTTCTGCTTCCTGCAAATCACTGTTTTGAGAAAAACCATACTGGCTGTTTAAAAACAACAAGAAAAACACCATGAGTAAAGCAAAAAATAATTTTGCCTTCATATCCAACCTCCTTAACAATGCTTATTTTATACTCTTTACTCTTTTATTTTAATAGCGCCTTAATTTAACATAGCGCTGTTAAATTGTCAATGAATTAGGTTCTTTAATGCCTAATGATAAAAAGGCGTTAAAACCAAAGCTCCCCATGCTACTATTGTAGTCAATATACCTACGATAGAACCGATGCAAAACCACCTAAAAAAATTGATTTTGATATTTTTTTCTTTTTCTATAATCCCTAAAGCAATTATATTAGCTGTAGAGCCGATAATAGTAATATTGCCTCCAAAACAGCCTCCGAAAAGAAGCGCCCACCATAAAGGCTGTAAATCCACATTAACCACCTTAAACCCCTGAATAATCGGAATAAATGCCGCCACTAAAACCACATTATCCAAAAGGCTGGAACCTATAGCACTAACCCAGAGAATAACTGTTGTCAACATATCGGGATTATTACCTACTAATCCAACTATCTTTTTAGCGATAAAAATAGTGGTTCCCGTATATTTTAATGTTCCTGCCTGAATAAATAAGAACAAAAAGAAAAGCAAAGTCCACCATTCTACATCTTTTTCTATATAGTCCCTTGCTTTCTGCCATTTCCAAATCATTATACAACCGCTGGAAATAAGCGGTGCTACCAATAATACCGTATTCTGAGCTAACCCTAATAATAATTCTATGCGGTGATGCAGGGCAATTAAAATAAGGGTAAGAGCGAATATACCCAGACTGATTTTTAATTCCCTCTCCGGAGGCACTGATATTAACCTAATTAACATCTCATTAGCGCCTAATTCTTTAATATTGGATTTAAGCTTTTTAATCGCCTTCCTATACCAAAAAATTACAACAAAAATAACTATAAGCAAACATATTACTGCCAAAGGGAACGCCTTTATAATAAAATCTTCAAATGTAAGGCCTGATTTTGAAGCAATAAGTATACCAATAGGATTACCTAAAACAGTAGCAGCACTGCCGATATTTGTAGCCAAGATAGAAATAATAACAAAAGGCAATGGATCAACTTCAAAATAATCGCAGATTTCTAAAATTGCCGCTACCATAAAAATAATGGATACGACCTCGGAAGTCATCGCCGAGAGCATTGCAGAAACCACTGAAATAACTATAACAAATTTAAAAGCAGTAAGATTTTTAACCCGTAAGATTAATTGAACTATCCAGGCAAAAAAACCTTCCTGTTTTAATAAACCAACTATAACCATCATTCCGACTAAGAAAAGAATAACTTCCAAAGAAGCGTATTGTATAACATGCTCTAAATCTATTGTGCGGGTTATTAATAAAAAAGAGGTGCCAAGGAAAGCAAAACTAAGACGAAAACTCCAAAAAAGAAGAGAACCTAATATAGAAGCGGAAAATATCGAGATAGATAATGCCTGCTGATGATTTAACCCTATTAATCTTGAAACCACCCCTAACAGACAAGAAAAACACACAAGGAGCAATAACTTAATAACCAGTTTATTCACAATTCTTTCCTTAATAACTCCGCGGCATACTTGAAAATTATCGCAAGAGAATTTTTAAGTGCTTATGGTTTTTTATACTCTGTTTTTATATTACGCCAGTTATTTATATTCCTCAAATAAACTTTTTACCACATCTCCTCTGGATATTATTCCAACTACATCTTTTGATTTATTTAAAACAATTATACGCCGCGCCTTCTGTGTAAGCATAAGGCGGGCAACTTCGCAAAGAGTAGTATCTTCATCAAGGGTAATAATATCTTTTCGCATAACATCTTTAACTTTCATATCAATAAAACTTAATATTTTCTGTTTTACCTGCTTAGGATTCTCTTCATAAGCAAATCTGCCGACATTTTCAACATAACTAGGCAAAATCTTAGTTATTGTTTCTTTCTCAGTAAACATGCCTACTAATTTCCCAGCATTATCAATAACCGGCAAACCGCTGATGCGCATTTTAAACAAAGTATCTAAAGCATTTCTGGCATTATCTTCCGGGTTAATACTAATCACCTGTTTAGTCATTATTTCTTTTGCCCGCATCTAACTCTCCTTTTTATTATCCCGCATTTTGGATTAGAAATCTTATCGGGATTATTTAAATATAACTTTTACCCTGTTACGGCATTTCAAATAGATCGATGCTGCTGCAAATGACTTGAGTAAATCGCCAAGAATAAACGGCATAAAACCGATACCCATCATTTTATAAAAACTAAGATTGAATATCAATTTTAACCACAATGCCCCGCTTGCTAAAATAACAAAATCAGACAAACAAAATAAGGCAAATACAAAAAACAGATTAGTTTCAAAATGCCTTATTAATTTCCCCACAAGCCAGCTGGCAGCTATAAAACCGACCAAATAACCACCTGTAGGCCCGGCAATATATAACCAGCCGCTTCCCGTAGAAGTAAATATAGAGATACCAGATATCCCCAAGACCATATAAATAATCTGGGAAAGGCTTCCCAAACCAGCTCCCAAAAAAGCTCCTGACAATAGAACGAAGAAAGTTTGCAAAGTCAAAGGAACCGGAGTCCATGGCAGAGGAATACGCACAAAAGCCCCCAAAGAAGTAAGAATCACAAATACACTTACCCCTATAATTTTACAAATAGTTTTATTTAAAACAACCTCTCTTTTTAAAATAGCATCCATTTCTGCCTCCTCAATGAGTCCCGCCATCAGCGGGACGAATTGAGCCCCGCCGTTTTTCTGGCGGTGGCTCCAATTTAGTACTGCTTACCTTAGATTTTTATATCCTCTTCGTATTATATCCTGGAATCACTCAATAGTAAACCCTGTTACAGCCGCCTTTATTTTCCCATTCATCCTCGGTCTGAAGACTGAGGCTTTCCGGGTGTAACAGGTTAAAATCAGCTCAATCTCTGGCTATTGCCAAAACAACAATACCTGCCAATAGCAAAAATGGCCCGATACAGCCTTTAATTACCGTATAAACATCTTTCCTGAAATTAACTACTGCCCAAATCCCCAAAGATAAAAATACCAAGCCCAAAATAACTTTAAAAATAACAAAAAACATACTCTGTTTAATATTAATTCCCTCTTCTTGTTTGAGATCTTGCGCCATTTTTAAATACCTCCTCCATTAGAATTATCGGCCGGCCTGCTTTTCCACCGGCGGTGAATCCATCCCCATTCCGCAGGGTAACGGCGTATATATATTTCAATTATATTAGTTAATTTTTGTATATTTGCGGCAATTGTTTCCTGATTAGTACCCTTTTCTTCTATTTCAAAAGACGCTTCACAAAAAATTTTATGCGTATCGTCTTTTTGCCTGACAATAAAACAGGGTAATAAAACCGCTTTAGTCCTCTGGGCAAATATTACCGGGCCGGTAGCGGTAGCCGCTTTCCTGCCAAAGAAATCTACAAATACCCCAGCAGTGCCAAAATTCTGATCAACAGGAATAAAAACCATTTCATTGCCTCGCAATGCCCTTATTGTATTATCAACACATTCCTTGCGAGGCTGGCTATATATAGTTCTTACTTTAAATTTTTCTCTTTTCTTTAAAAAAATCTTTTCCACACGATTATCGCGCATCGGGCGCATTATCCCATTAACATTATACCCTTCTAAACTTAATCTGGCTAAAAGTAAAGGAAAATTACCAAAATGCGCGCTTACCAGAACCACTCCTTTACCTTTAGCTAAAGCTTCATCAATATTATTCTTTCCTAATATCTCTACCCGCCTTCTTAATAATTCCTGATTTTCCATAAGGGAAATCAGCTCTATCGCGGATTTAGCCATAAAGGTAAAACAATCCCGGGCAATCTGTTCCAATTCCTGCCTGTTTTTTTCATTACCAAAAGCAATACTTAAACTTTCTATGGCGATTTTTTTCTGCTTAACTGCCAGATTATAACCCAAAAAAGCTATTGCTTTGGCAAAAGCATAAATCCAGCAATAAGGAATAAGCCTAACTATAAAAGAAATAAAACTCAAGCCCAGCCATCCAAACAAACGCCCGATACTTTTACGTATTGCTTTTTTATCCATATTATATCTTTATAATTTATAACCTATTTTTCTTAAAAACTCTTTGCGCCATTTTATATCTTGCTCATCTTCTATCCCTTTTGGTTTTTCCCCGTCGATAACCCCTAAAATCCCTCTGCCCATTTTACTTTCAGCGACAATTACCTCTACCGGATTGGCTGAAGCGCAATATATAGAACAAACTTCCGGAATAGCTTTTATCGCGTTCAAGACATTAATAGGATACGCCTGTCTGATAAATACAATAAAGCTATGGCCGCATCCTAACTCCAGCATATTATCCTGCGCCAGTTTTTTTAGCTCTATATCATTCCCTTCAGACCTTATCTTGCAAGCCCCGGAAGATTCACAAAATCCCAATCCAAATTTCATACCCGGAACAATCCCTACCAATACCTCATATAAATCTTCCACTGTTTTAATAAAATGGCTCTGCCCTAAAATCAAATTCACATCATCGGGTTTATTAATCGCAACTAATTTAATATCCAGCATTTTGCCTCCTAATTAGTGAAGCTCCCCGGACTAAAGTCCGTGGCTTCCTCCTGAGCAGAAAAAACAATACAGCATTCATCTCCGGTTTTAAAACCGGAGATTTCTGTCGAAGGATTAAACTCCGCGCTGCAAGATATACCTGACAATGCTGCATTATTCACATCAGAATATATATTTACCTTTCGGAAAACCCTCCGGTCAACACAATAATACCCTTTATGAGACCTTACTGACGCCAGCACGTAATCAGGGTTTCCCAAGACTTTAAGCGGTATTTTAAGAATTACTTCTTCCGGTTTAAAATCCAATATCATACCTTCAGGATTTTTTATTTTATTACCGTCAAATACCTGAAACCTGTTATGTTTAGTAATTATATATATTTTAGGCATTAGGCCAAATTTTGTTTTGTAACTATAGCCGTAAAGGTATATTGAATTAATACACCTATAATTACTGCTTTTCTGCTTGCCTATATGAATTATAAATAAATCATCTATTAATTCATAATCTATCGCGCATTTGCCTTTTATTATAATGCTTTCTGGATTTTTTTTAGAATTATCCGTTAAAAATTCATCTCCGGATAACCCAAAAAATGAGATTATTTTTTCTATCGAAGAATCTTCTCTTTCTGCCTCAGAGACAACTTCCTGAGATTTAATATCCAGATCTATCGGAAGATATTGCCCAAACAATTCATTTTTACGCACAAAAGCCAAGAGATAAAAAGCGCTGGATTGTGTCTGGCTTTTATAACATAAAGTAGCCTTGTATTTTTTTTGTTCTTCCTGAGGAGTTAATATATTTTTATACCATGTGACCTGAGACCCGCTAAACTCCTTGGGAGGCAAAATCCATGAATCAGCATGATAATTCCGCGGCGAAGGCCAGCCTTTCCAATGAATAAGGTATGTATAAATCTCCGGAGGAGGTAGTTCTTTCTGCAAATCTGAAAGGGCAATTTGCAAAAAAAGACAGGCCGCTTTATGATCAGAATTTATATCTATGGAAGAAGTAACAAACACCTTATTTGGCCGGAACTCCATAAGAACTTTCTTAAAATCATTCAATATACTTATTCCCGTATAAGGGTTGCCGTAAGAAAAGTCTTCTTTATAAGGAACACTATTAACTCTGGTAAGAATACTTTTATAAGGCTTATTTTCCTGCCAGAATTTCCTAAAAATAGTTAAAGTCCCAAAATCCGGATAGCCCAAAAAAATAAGTTTATTTTCTTCTAAACCCAATACTTTCATGGCGGTTATTGCCTCTTTCCTGCGCACTTCACCCATATGTATAAATTCACCCTTTCTAATAGTAAGCCTTTTCTCATAAACCATAAAAGCCAACTGGTTATGATCTCCATTAGTAAGGTATAAAACACGGACATCTGCTCCGGCAGCAGCTGCCTTTTGTATTATTCCAGCACAGCCAATTGTCTCATCATCTGGATGAGGGGCGATTATAAGAACCCTATCCGTATTAGTAAACGGGACAAAATTACGCATATCGCGTATTTGAGAATCCGCGGCTAATACGTGTTCACAGAGAAAACCGTAAATTAATAATATAAAGCAAGAAACAAGGCTAAATATAATAAACTTTATTTTATGCATACTTTATTTTTAGTGAAGCTCCCCGGACTAAAGTCAGGGGCTTCCTCCTGAGCAGAAAAAACAATACCGCATTCATCTCCGTTTTTAAAACCGAAGATTTCTGTCGAAGGATTAAATTAACTGCTAAATTGTATATCCCTCAAAAAAGCTGCCTTTGAGAACTTTCCTATATAGAAACAAACATTTATTTTAACATATCTGATTATATTAATCAACGCTTACTCTCATTCGCAGAAACTATTCGCAGAAACTATTTGAAATCCGCTTAATTCAAATATATAATCATTGTTATGCTAAAAAATAATAACCATAGCGGCAATCACTACAAAAATATAGCACGGATATTACTTTTGATACTGGCATTAAACTGGCTTGTGGCTTTGGCCAAAATTATTTACGGCCTGCTTAGCCGCTGTTCAAGCATGACAGCAGACGGATTTCATTCCTTATCCGACGGCACATCCAACATAATAGGACTTATTGGAATCCATTATGCTTCCCGGCCTGTAGACAAAGAACATCCTTATGGGCATAAAAAATATGAAACTTTTTTTTCATTAGCTATCGCGGCTATGTTATTAGTACTCAGTTTCAACCTTCTCTCCAGAGGCATCAAACACATCTATTTTCCTGGCCTGCCTTATATTAACACGGGCAGTTTTTTAATAATGCTATTTACACTTGCCGTCAATATCACGGTTATGAAATATGAATACAAAAAAGGCAGGCAGCTGCAGAGTGATATTCTTATCTCTGACTCTCTGCATACCAAAGCAGATATTTTTACTTCTTTATCTGTTATCGTATCGCTGATATCCATAAAGCTGGGATTTCCTTTTATGGATGGCATTGTTACTATTTTTATTTCTTTTTTTATCGCTTACGCGGCTGTAACTATAATTAAGCAGAGCTCGCGGATACTTTGTGATACTGTGGCAATAATAGATGAGCGCAAAATTTCAGATATTGTCCTAAAAATCAACGGAGTTAAATCCTGCCATAAAATAAGAAGCAGAGGCAGAGCTGATGATATACACTTAGACCTTCATGTAGAGGTAAACCCTGATATGCATATAGATAAAGCGCATAAAATAAGTTATGAAATTGAGGATACAATAAAAAAGAACTTACCCGGGATCACGGATGTATTAGTGCATATGGAGCCAAAAGAAAAAAAGAATCTTAAATTTTCTTAAGGATTATTCCAAACCCTATACTCGCAATCAACCCCATATATAAACCCAAAAAATGCAATAGCATTTTTTGCCCGCCACGTCCCGTTGGGACTCCGCCAATGGCGGGATCCCTTGCGGGAAAGGGACGAACGAAAAATCTCGACGAGATTTTTCGTGCCTGCCCTGATAAATTTATAGAATCTCTCAGGACTAGTCCTGGGTAATCTTCCTTACGAAAACAGATTGACCAGGGTCGGGGTAATTCCGAATTAGTATCGCACCTTTTTCTTGCAAAAACTTATTATATAAATATATAGTTTTTAATAAATTAAATATGGTATTAAACTTCTAATGCCTGCCTGCGGTAGGCAGGCAAAATTTGGGTTAAACCATCTCGGAAGAAATATCCTTTAACAAACTGGCTATACCGAGTAAAATTATGTTAAACATAAATTAATTAAAACTTTATAAATTTTTAATTTTTCCTCCGGAAGGACCCGCCTAAAGAGATAAATTTTGAATTCATTAATCTCACGTTTATTAAAATTAAAATCAAACACAATAAAATAAAAATATCCCCTTTGCGGGTATAAAAACTTAATTGCCCCGTAGGGGCAAAAACTTTTTCTGCGGCAACCCCCTTGACATAAGTCCCTTTACCGGTAATATCATGGACTTGCGAAATAATTTTTCCCGAAGGAGATATAAACGCGGATACTCCTGTATTAGCGCAGCGCACCACAAAAACTCTATTCTCTACAGCCCTGAATACCGAAGCCTGCATATGCTGGTAAGGCTCGGATGTATCTTTAAACCAGGCATCATTGCTAATATTAACAAGAAACCCCGCGCCTTTTCTAACAAATTCTCTTGCCAATTCAGGAAAAACATCCTCAAAACAAATCAACACAGCGAAATTTATATTTCCCTCACCCTTTACCCTCTCCCTGTCAAGGTTAAAAATAGTATACTCTTGCCCTTTCGTAAAATCCTCTATTGGCACAAGCGCTTCTAGAAAACCAAGTTTTCCCCTTAAAGGGAGATATTCTCCAAAAGGAACAAGGTGTATTTTATTATACTGCTCTACAACGCTGCCGCCTGAAGATAATAACACCGCGCTGTTATAATAATTATCCTCTTCAATAGTAACTGCCCCTAAAAGCAGCTCTGTATTAATCTGCTTAACAAATAATTCAATTTTACTAAAAGATTCCTGGTCTTCCTGCGGTATCGTAGGCAAAGCTGCTTCCGGCCAAATAATTAAATCAGGGCTGGTTTTCACTGCCTGTTTTGTTAAATTCAGGTACTCGCTGATAATAAAGTCCTTAGCTTTTATATCCCACTTTAACTCCTGCGGGATATTTGGCTGAACTACACAAATACTAGCGGATTTCTGGCCTTCAATTCGCCCTGCAAAAAATAATTTGTAATAACCATATGATAAAACAATAACCAAAACAGAAATAACCGTAATAGATATTTTTTTTCTATTATCTCTCTCGCCCTTCACCCTCTCCCCGGCGGAAAGAGGGATACAAGAAATAATTAAATAAATAGCGTAATTAACCATTATTATTAAGAATGAGACTACCCAGGCGCCGAAGATATCAGCGATTTGTATAACAGGCAAGTTAGTATATTGCGAATAAGCCAGTATAGCCCATGGGAAACTTGGAAAAAGATGGCCGCGGATATATTCTAAAATAACCCATATGGAAGGAAGAATAACTAACTGTGTAATGTAGAAACTACTGCGAAATACCTCAAATTTGTCATTCTGTCCCGACGTAACGTCGGGGCAGAATCTTGATCCTGCGCTTTCGCGCAGGATGACAAAATAAGAAATAATTAATCCAAAAATTCCAAAATACAACGCTAAATACAAGACTAATACAATCATACCGATTAAAGTGACATGAATCAACCAATAGATTGTGCCTAACCAAAAAATAACTCCGGTTAAATATGCCAGTAGAAAAGATTTAATCTTAGATTTATTTTTTATCGCGAAGAAAAACGGCACAAACCCAACCCAAGCCAAAAACCAGAGGTTTCCGTTATTAAACGATAAAATCAATAAAATACTACTAAGCAAACAAAGAATTATTGTTTTTGTTTTTTTAACTATGGACTGTGGACTATCAACTATGGACCGCTTTATTTCCCGCAGCATTTTTTATATTTTTTTCCTGAACCGCAGGGGCAAGGGTCATTGCGCCCGACTTTATCGCCAGATACCGAAGAAACAGGCTGATGAGTTTTTGGCATTGATAAAGCGGGGCTCTCACCGGGAGTTTGCGGCGCGGGAGCTTGAAAATTAACCGCTTGAGGATGGACTAATTCCTGTGAGACCTGATTAAATACGCCTCTAAACCTTTCCTGTTTAGCAGGCTGTAATTTAAACACCATATCTACCGCTTCATCTTCAATACTTGCTACCATCTGTGTAAACATATCAAACGCTTCGCGCTTATATTCAACTAAAGGATCTCTTTGCCCATAAGCCCTTAAGCCTATGCCTTCTCTTAAACTATCCATCGCGTAAAGATGGTCTTTCCATTTAGTATCTATAATCTGCAGGAATACCATACGCTCTAAATGGCGTGTTAATTCAATACCTATACCCTGTTCTTTATCTTCATAGGATTTTTTTATAAAATCAAGGAGTTTATCCTTCAAGCTGCCTTCAGAAAAGTCTTTTATTTTCGCGGCGTCTATCTCCAAGTTAAACCTCAATTTCAAGGCGTTGGCAAAACCGGCAAGATCCCACTCTTGCGGGCTTAAATTATCAGCCGCGTAAATCTTTATATTTTCATCTATGATTTTATCTATAATATCCAGTATATTGTCTTTTAAAGAGACCCCTTCCAATATATCTCTACGCTGGGTATAAATAACCTCTCTTTGTTTATTCATTACATTATCGTAATCTAATAGTTGTTTTCTGATTTCAAAATTATGCTGTTCGACGCGGCGCTGGGCGACCTCAATAGATTTACTTACCCATGGATGCTCAATAACCTGGCCTTCTTCAAGGCCTAATTTGTCCATAATCCCTACCAGCCTGCCAGAACCAAATAACCGCATCAGTTCATCTCCTAAAGAAACATAGAACCTCGATGAACCGGGGTCTCCCTGACGGCCGCATCTGCCGCGCAGCTGGTTATCTACACGGCGGGCTTCATGGCGTTCTGTTCCCAAAACATGCAAGCCTCCTGAAAAAACTACTTTATCATGTTCTTGCCTGCTTTCCTCTTTATATCTATCCAATAACTTTCTATATTCCTGCTGGTAATTAGGGTCATCACCGTTTAACTTTTGTTTTAACACAGTGCGGGCCATAAATTCAGGATTACCGCCTAAAACAATATCTGTACCCCTTCCAGCCATATTAGTTGCAATAGTTACACCCTTATATCTTCCTGCCTGAGACACAATCTGCGCTTCCATCTCATGGTATTTAGCATTTAACACCTGATGAGCAACTCCTTTGCGTTTAAGCATTTCGGAAAGGTGCTCTGATTTTTCTATGGATATTGTACCTACAAGTACAGGCCTTCCTTGTTTATTACATTCAACAATTTCTTCAACTACCGCGTTAAATTTTTCCTTCTCGGTTTTATAAATCCTGTCAGGATTAGTAGCCCTTATTAACGGCTTGTTCGTAGGTATAGTGACCACATCCAGATGGTAAATAGCTTTAAATTCCGCGGCTTCCGTAAAAGCGGTTCCTGTCATGCCTGCTAATTTCTCATACATACGGAAATAATTCTGAAAAGTAATTGTAGCCAAAGTTTGGTTTTCCCGCTCAATCTTAAGGCCTTCTCTTGCTTCTACAGCCTGATGCAGGCCGTCTGACCAGCGCCTTCCGGGCATCATCCTGCCGGTAAATTCATCCACAATAACAACCTGGCCTTCTTTTATCACATAATCCACATCTTTTTCATATAAATTATGCGCGCGCAAAGCCTGAATAACATGATGGCGCCACTCCATTGTTTCAATATCATGCAAACTATCTATACTAAGCATTGAACAAACTTTGGATTCTCCGTCCTCTGTAAGATAAGCGCTATGGGCTTTTTCATCAATCACATAATCAAACCCCTTGGAAAGGTCTTCTCCTTTATGTTTAGCCTCAATTTCTTCATTCTCTAGAATTTTTTTGCCTTTCAAGCGGGGAATAATTTTATCAACAATATAATATTTGTCAGTAGACTGTTCCGCGGGCCCGGATATAATCAGGGGCGTGCGCGCTTCATCAATCAGTATTGAATCAACTTCATCCACTATTGAAAAATAAAACGGCCTCTGGGCTAATTCTTCCATTGAATATTTCATATTATCCCGCAGATAATCAAAACCGAATTCATTATTCGTGCCGTATGTTATATCGCAAGAATACGCCTGTTTTCTCTGTTCATCAGACATTTCATGCTGGATAGCTCCGACAGTAAGCCCCAGAAATTCATAAATTGGCCCCATCCATTCGCGGTCACGCCTTGCCAAATAATCATTAACAGTAACAATATGCACGCCTTTACCTAAAAGGGCGTTCAAATAAGCCGGCAAGGTAGCAACTAAGGTTTTGCCTTCGCCTGTAGCCATCTCTGCAATTTTGCCTTCATGCAAAACCATGCCGCCGGCTATCTGTACGTCAAAATGCCTTAATCCGATTGTGCGCTTTGAAGCTTCCCGGACAACCGCGAATGCTTCAGGCAGGATCTCTTCAAAAACCTTATTACGGGTAATTTTCATTTTCTGTTTTACCTTTTCTTTTTCTTCAGGAATTGCCGTAGAAAGAATTGTTTCTTCAAAAATTTTAATCTCCGGATCTAATTCTTTATCTTTTTTTAATATCCTTTCTTTCAATTCCGCCGTTTTATGCTTTAATTCACTGTCACTGAGATTAGCCAGTTTGCTTTCAAAAGAATTAACTTCGGCAATAGTTTTAGCCAGCGATATCATTTTTTGCATAGAAGGAGCTGACATCTCAGGATGCAAAGAAATATTAATTCCCGGAAATTTATGTTCAATCTGTTTTTGCCTGTTGCTTAAAATCTGCTTTTTAATAAATCCTAACATATCTCGTCCTTTAAATTTTGTATTAAACAGGCCTATAGCCTATCCCTGCATAATAATAAATATATTTACATCACTTGTGTCCAAATTAATAGTTATTTTCCGACGGGATTATCATTTTGAGATATAAATTTGTCATTGCCCGGCTTGCAGACTGTGTCGTAATTGCATTTTTGGTAGCCGCTCCTTAAGCGGAGCGTTTTACCAGCGTCGGAAACGCAACCTAAAGGTTGCGGCTACCGCGTTAGAATATAGATTGTGTCCCAGTCTGTTGTCCGGGCAATCCAAATATCTACCGTCGGGCTTTCTGGATTCTCCGCCTCCGCGGAGAATGACAATAGAGTAATTTGGACAGTAATGTATTTACATTATTGATTTTTTTGAAACTTCAAATACGCCTCTATAAAACCGTCTATACCGCCATCCATAACTTTATTAACATCTCCCATCTCAAATTCTGTCCTATGGTCTTTTACTAAGCTATATGGATGCATCACGTATGAACGTATTTGACTACCCCATTCTATTCTTTTTTTCTCTTCGCCGTAAGTCTTGTAAATTTCTTTTTCTCTTTTTTCCCTCTCTAATTCAAAAATACGCGCCCTTAAAATTTTTAAAGCGGTTTGTTTATTTTGATATTGAGACCGTTCATTTTGGCACTGCACAACAAGGCCTGTAGGCAAATGCGTTATCCTGACAGCTGAATCCGTCTTTTGCATATGCTGGCCGCCCGGGCCGGAAGCGCGGTAAGTATCTATTCTCAAATCTTTCTCTTCTATCTTTACTTCCGTGTCGCTCGTAATCTCGGGAATCACATCCACAGAAGCAAATGAAGTATGCCTGCGTTTATTTGAATCAAAAGGAGATATCCGCACAAGCCTATGCACGCCTCTTTCCGCTTTTAAATATCCATAAGCATACTCGCCCTCAATAAAAACTGTAATATTTTTTATTCCCGCCTCTTCACCAACAAGTATATCTGTAGTTTTTAACTTATAGCCTTTACTTTGCGCCCACTGGCTATACATCCTAAAAAGCATCCCTACCCAATCACAAGACTCTGTTCCGCCAGCTCCGGCATTTATACTCAAGATAGCATTATTCCGGTCAAATTCACCGTCTAAAAGAGTAATAAACTCCAGCTTTTGTATTTCTACAAGAAGAATATCGGTATTATGCGTCAAATCCGAAATTAAATCAGCATCTTGTTCTTTTACTATTTCGGCGAGTTCTTTTAAATCTTTATATTTTTGAAAAGATTTTTCCCAAGGCTCTACAGTTGACTTCAGGATTTTCAACCGCTGTACCGACTTAGCAGAATTTCCTGAATCATCCCAAAAACCCGGCTGAGACATTGATTCGGATAAGTCTTTAATCTGCTCTTTTTTTGTATCTATGTCAAAGATAACCTCTTAGTTGATCTATTAACGTATTTATAGATAAGAGTTTAATCCTAATATCTTCTAACATAATTCTTTCTCCTCAATTTTAAGCTTTCAACTCTCAGCCTTCAGCTTAAAAATTCTCTGCCAGCAGACAGGTTTTGCTGATAGCCGAAAGCTGATAACTGAGAGCTTATAATCATTTCTCTATGACCTTCTAATTCCCTTTAAAGTTAACATGAATTCATCTTTATTATCTGAAAAACCAGCGGCATCTTCTTCGCTGATTTTACCTTCTTTAACAAGCTTTACTAATGTCTGATTAAATGAAGACATGCCATACACAGCCCCTTCTTCAATAAACTGCGGCATTTCCAAAATTTTTCCTTCACGAATCAAACGGCTGATAGTAGGAGTAAGCAGCATAACCTCATAAGCGGGAATACGCCCGGTTTCATTTTTCATAGGCAATAGCCTCAAAGAAATAACCCCTTTTAATAATGATGACAACTGCATACGTATTTGCTGGTGCTGATGAGGAGGGAAAAAATTAATAATCCTCTCCACACTTTGCGAAGCATTAATAGTGTGCAAAGTACTCAAAACTAAAACTCCTGTCTCGGCAGCGGTTAAAGCCGCGGACATTGTTTCATAATCACGAATATTAGCAATGTAAATAACATCAGGGCTTTGAAAAGTAAACGATCTCAAAGCAGCCGCGTAAGAAGAAACATCTATGCCTAATTCTCTCTGATTAATTATAGAATTCTTATCTTTAAAAGTAAACTCAATAGGTTCTTCCAAAGTCAGAATATGCTTATTACAATTAGCGTTAATATACTCAATCATACTGGCAATAGTTGTAGATTTACCACTGCCTGTACTTCCGGTTAAAAGAACCAGGCCTCTGGTTTCCAATGATAAATTCCTTATTGCTTCTGACGGTAGATTAAGCTGATCAAAAGTTGACATATAGTTACGCACATTCCTGATAACAATTGACGGCCAATTCCTTTGCATAAAAATACTCACACGAAACCTGCGGTCAAAATCAGCCAAGTATACAGCAAAATCTATGTCTAAATTTGATTTAAATTTTTCTCTCTGTTCAGGAGTAGTTATTACTTCCATAGCTCTAACTATATCCTGTAAAGTCAAAACTTGCTCTTCTATAGTTATAACCTTTCCTCCTAAGCGTAAATGCGGGGTACTACCGCAGCGAAGGAACAAATCAGAACCATCCTCTTTGATCATATGTTCCAATAATTGTTTTATATCCATAGAATTCCTCCAAAATAATTATTATTCTAAATATCCTTTAAGATTATATTAATTTATATTTTATTATAACATTAAATTTCGCAACTGTCTCTCTAAATCTAATATAACCTTTTTACTGTTTTTACCCCAAATATAACCTCCCAATTTTCCGTTTGATTCTACTACGCGGTGACAGGGAATAATCAAAGGGTAAGGATTATTTTTTAAAACCTGCCCTACCGCGCGGCAGGCGCTGGGGCAGCCCGCTTTTTCAGCTACCCATTTATATGTACGCACCTGCCCCAAAGGAATGGTTAAAACCGCTTTATAAACTTTTTTGGCAAAATCTGTTATAATCTTTTTCACTTCCCTAACACCTTCTTCCTTCTCAACACATGATGATAAGCCACTGCGAATCTATGGGCTTCGTCCCTGATTCTGCGGATAAGATTTAAAGCCGGAGTATCTGATTCTAATCTCGCTGGCAATGGACGGCCTGCGATATAAATATTTTCTTTCTCCTTGGCAATACTCATTAAGGGGATACTAAAACCTACCCTCTTAATTTCATCTCGAGCCGCTTCTAAATGAGACTTCCCGCCGTCAATAAGGACTAAATCCGGTAAAGCCAGATTTTCTTCTTTTATCCTTGTATAGCGCCTTTTTACTACTTCCCTAAGCATACTATAATCATCAATCCTCGTAATAGTTTTAATACGAAACCGCCTGTAATTGCTTTTATCCGGCAGGCCTTTATAAAAACTAACCATTGAACCGGCGGCTTCTTTCCCTGATATATTGGATATATCAAAAGCCTCTATCCTTTCCGGAAGCTTGTCCATATGCAATAAATTTTTTAAATCCTCCAGTTCATCTAATCCATTGACATGCTCCTTGCCCTTGCTAAATACGCTTAAAGCGCTAATTTGATCCCTGATTTTAGCTGCTTCCTCAAAATTCTTTTCCTTAGCAGCTATTCTCATTTTTACCGTAAGGCTGTCTATCAATTTTTCATACTTCGATTCCAAAAACAGTATTATTTCCTTAATTAATTCCTTGTATTGCCGAAAATTAATATTCCCAATACATGGAGCAGGGCAAAGTTTAAGACGAAAATACAAACAAGGCTCCTTAGGCATCTTTGGACAAGACCTAAAGCCAAAAATCCTGCGCATAACTTTAAATGCCTGCCGCAAAAAAGCTGAATTTGTATACGGGCCGAAATATAACGATTTATCCGCGGGTATAACTTTCTTTCTTCTGCAGATAGAAATAACAGGGAATTCCGCATCGCTGATTTTAATCAAAGGAAATGACTTATCGTCTTTTAAACTAACATTATAATAAGGCTGTTTATCCTTAATCAAAGAGGCTTCTAACAATTGCGCCTGTGTTTCAGAAGGGCTAAGGATATATTCTATCTCCGATATATTAGAGACCAAAGCCTGAGTCTTATCTGAAAGAAACCGGCTGAAATAAGAACCAACCCGTTTCTTAAGCGACTTCGCCTTGCCGATATAAATAACCCTGCCCTCGCCGTCCTTAAACATATAAACTCCCGGCCTATCAGGCAAAACAGAAACCTGATCCTTTATCTTATCCGTTCTATCCATATCCAACTTTAAATCCCCTCTTCAACTCCCCTCTCCCCAACAGAGACTGGGTCAAATGACCATTTTTGAGTGTCAATGACATAAATGCCCCCAAAAGCTTCATTTGGCACAGTCTCAACAGGGAGAGGGAAATAGAAAACTACTTTTTCTTTATCCACTGCCATAACTGCCGTATTTCCTTTACTCTAAGAATATAGCAAAAAAACAGGTAAGAAACAAACGCGGCAGATAATAATATTATAAGATTTAAGAATTTATTTAACGCACTGTTACCAAAATATATACGCTGAGATAAATAAAAACAAACTCCGCCCATTAATAAACTCGCCGCCAAAATACGCCAGAAAGAAAACCATATTTCCCTTACATTAAAACCACCCAGCTTTTTTCTAAGCAAAATAAATAATATTATAAATGTATTTATTCCAGAAATAGATGTTGCCAAGGCAAGGCCTGCTACTTTCATCGGAAACATAAGCATAATATTTAAAACAATATTCACGACCAAAGCGACAAAAGATATCTTTGCCGGAGTTATTGTATCTTTAAGGGCAAAAAAACAGGATTGAATAATTTTCGTTGAGCCGTAAGCACTTAATCCGATACTGTAAAAAAAGAGGACTTTTGAAGTCATTGAAACAGAATACGCATCAAATCTGCCTCCTCCAAATAAAGTAGAAATCAACGTGCCCGACAAAACCATAAATATAACAGATGCCGGCAGCATTACAAAAAAATTCGCCCGTAAGCCAAAAGAAAGCGTGCGCTTGATATTTTCTGTGGTATCCTCCAATGCCTGAGTTGAAAAAGTAGGCAGAATAACCTGCGAAAGGGCGTTACTAAAAATACCTATAGGAAACTGTATCAGCCTGTAAGCAAAATACAGCCCTGCTACCGCGCCCTCCCCCACAATCAAAGCCATAGAACCAAAAAAAGAATCCACAAAATTATTCAACTGATAAATACAGGAACTAAACAGCCTCGGCGCCATCAACTTAGCGATAACTTTAGCGGCAGGATGCTTAAAATTCCTTAGAAAACCTTCCAGCCTAAAACCTTTTTTATACAACAGAGGTATTTGCACTGCCAGCTGTAGAATGCCTCCTATCAACACACCCAAAGACAAACCTTTTATGCTTTCTCCATAGATTAAAGCAAATACAATAATAGAGATATTTAACAGGCACGGGGTAAAGGCAGGCAAGGCAAAATGTTTAAGAGAATTCAGCATCGCGGCAGCATAAGAAGAAAGACTAATTAACAAAATATAGGGGAATAATATTCGTGTTAACAAAATCGTTGTTTTAAGCTTTTCAGGGTCAGCCATGAATCCCGGAGCTACTATCCGCACAATAACCGGTGCAAATAATACCCCAAACAAACTAAGCCCCGTAAGCACAACCAGCAATAAATTAAGGATAACATTTGTTAACTGCCAAAATTCATCTTTCTTGCCTTTTTGCAGGTATTCACTAAACACCGGCACAAACGCGGCGTTAGCCGCTCCTTCTCCAACCAAATCACGGAATAAATTAGGGATTTTAAAAGCTATAACAAAAGCCTGCGCGTAAACATAAACGCCAAAAAGCCTCGCTATAATTATATCTCGGACAAAACCAAGTATTCTGGAACAAAAGGTCGCGAAACTAACAATTCCTACGGACTTTATAATAGTTTTATGAATATGGCTGGATTTGCTTATTGACATGGGCGGCTAATTATGGTATATAATAATCAATAAATTTAGGAACGAACATGCCCGTTCCCTACAAGATTTTTTAAACAGGAGAAAAATATGCCAAGACGTAAAAGTTCAGTAAAAAGAACGCGCGCGGATAAAAAAAGACGCCTTAAAAATTTAAAAGTAAAAAAAGAACTTAAAAAGACGCTTAAAAAATTCCAAAGTTTAATAAACACAAAAAGCGATGAAGCAAAAACTTTCCTGAAAAAAGTTTATTCCCAGCTTGATAAAGCGGCAAAAAAGAACATCCTCAAACCAGGAACAGCTAAACGTAAAAAATCCCGTCTAGCAAAAAAAATCGGCAAATCCCAGTAAAAAATTTATTTTTTACCCCGTTAAGGAAAGAGTTTTTTTTAACGGGGTAAAACTGCATAATTGAATTACCAGTTTTTCTAAAGCAAATTCCGCTTTTAATCTTCCAGTTTTAATATCTATATCACAATCAAGCAAAATTTTAATCCTGTCCTTTGCCTGAGGATGAATTTGCGCGTTTTTTTCCCAGGCGTACCTGAATCCTCCGATTATACGCTCAGGTTTTTCTCCGGTTTTTAAAAGCTGGCTTAGTATAAGCAAAGCTGAAGGAATTCTCTTCTGCTCTATCTGCCTGATCAACGCAAAGACATTAACTGAGGCCGCCTCTTGAAAACGACATACCTGTGAATAGGAACTTATATGGTTTATAAATGGATCTTTTGCTTTTCCGGAACTAATATCTAAAACTAAAACTAATGAAGGATATGGCTGTTGGACATATTTTTTAACGAAATCTTTAATATCCTGTTTTAAATCCTGCGCGTCTTTAACAACTAATACCCTTCTCCTGGATTTTAAAGGCATGAGTTTAATTTTTTCCTGAAATTTCAATAAAGTTAATCCTTTAGGATATATGATCTCGAAATTAAACTGTTCATATTCCTTTACAACAAACTCTTGTTTTATTTTTTTTAGTTTAATATCTTTAGAAAAGCTGTCCTGGCCTATAAATAGGTATACCATAATAAAAAATTAAACTGCGGTTTTTTTACCATTGTTCAACAGTGCGTTCAACAATACGGCGGGCTAAATCTTTTATTGCGTTATTTACCGCGGTATTTTCTGGTACCGCAAGAGGCCCTGTTACAAAATAAGAGACATCTCCGGTAAAGCCATGTTCTTCCCAGACAGGTTTATCCTCTTGGACATTCCATAAAGTCATATTGACTACAATATTAACCCTGTATTCTTCCACATCATCATCCGCTGTATACCTGAGCGGGTCTTTGCGAAACCCAACCAAATCCGCTTTAAGGATAAGATCGGCAAACTGTTTATCTACTGGCTTAAGGTTTCCGTCAAAAAGATATTTATCAATAACTGCCTTGGTAACTTCAGCCTCCAAATGCGGACGGTAAACTTTATATTTACTCGCGACAGCAGTTTCTCTGGTAAAATCAATTTTATTCACAAATGGCTGTATATATATAGTTTTGAATTCATTAGAAATCATTGACCGCGTAGTATAACCACAGCCGATAAATACAGTAGACAGTAAACAGAAAACAGTAGAGAGTAATAAAATCTGTGTAATCCGCGGATTAAATCTGTGTAATCTGTGATTTATCATTTCCTCTTCTCCAATATTTGCAGCCTTTCTATAGCTTTTACCGCCCATTTACTTTGCGGATAATTATTAATCAGGTCTTCATAATAAATTTTTGCCGCTTTAAATTCTTTTTGCTTTTCATAAAATACGGAGATATTATAATTATTTTCTGCTTCTTTTTCTTTTATTTCATTAATATTCTTTTCCGCTTCAATAGAAAGTTTCGCGTCAGGATGCTCTCTCACAAACTCTTCAAAAATCTCTTTTGCCTCTCCGGCAGCCCCCTGGTCATATTCAGGGCCGCGCGACATAGCCGCGCGGCATTCCGCGATCTGGTATTTTGCCGCTGACACCCATTCACTATCAGGATAATTCGCAATTAATTTATCAAAAGCTTCTTCGGCTTCGTAATACCTATTTAAACCTTTTAAAACCAATCCTAGTTTATACTGCGCCTTAGAGGCCAGAGGGCCATAAGTAGAATTCTCAATTATTTTATAAAAGATCTCTATCGCGGGGTTCTCCACAGGAAGAGGCACCCCTAGTGATTTGCGTTTTTTTCCGGACATGAATTCCTCCGCGATATGGTATTCCCGTTCAATAAGCTCCTGTATCCTCTTTGAAAAAGGGTATTTATCAATAACTTTCTGATAAGACAAATAAGCTTCGTATAAATTGCCTTGCGATTCTTCTATCAAACCAAGATAATACAGGCTCTCCGCGGCTTCATAAGATTTTGGGTATTTCTTAAGTAGTTTATTAAATTCCCTTTTGGCGTCATCATAACTTTTCATATCATAAAGGTCCTTGGCAAAGTCAAACTGTTCTTTAGGAGTAGCCTTTACAGCAGTTTTAGGATTAACCCATTTGCCTGTTTTAGGCGTCCAAATCCAATAAGCCTGCGCCGAATTTAACGAAACAGCCAAAAAAACAAACCCCAGAATTATAATTTGAATAGTAGATTTCATAGAAATTAACTCTACCATATATAGAGCCCTTTGTCAATCTTGAGCCTGTTGCAAAACTCCATTTTGTCATCCTGCGATTTAATCGCAGGATCTATTATCGACGATAAATTTGGTTCTTTCTTAATTAAGTTGAAGTAAATATTGTAAGGTGTTGAAATAGAAGGGGAAATAAAAAAGCATCGATTACCAATGAAAATCTGATAAAGTTTAATTTGCGACTAAACTATCAGGAGGTAATCGATGCAGAATAA
>JBDRLG010000048.1:0-13311 GCA_043813255.1 Candidatus Omnitrophota bacterium | reverse complement strand
TTATTCTGCATCGATTACCTCCTGATAGTTTAGTCGCAAATTAAACTTTATCAGATTTTCATTGGTAATCGATGCTTTTTTATTTCCCCTTCTATTTCAACACCTTACAATATTTACTTCAACTTAATTAAGAAAGAACCGTTATTTTACCAAAGATACTTTGATATAAGTATAGGCTTCGCTTAAGGTAAAAATTAATAATTAATCCCGTTGCTTTTTAGTGCCCAAAACGCGCCCATCCAAGTGCAAAACATCGGAAAATAACGGGTAACATCAGGAAACATCCAGACTGCTTAATTCATTTGCTAATATGATTGGGGTTTATTCTAAGATATAATTAGACCTCATAGGGTATAATCATCTATATATTTATCATTAAATTTAATATATTATACCCTATTGGTAGCAATAATAAAAATATAATCCCAATAGGGTATAAAAATTTAAAAAAATACTTGTAATTATACCCGTAAGGTGATATATTCCTATTATGATGATACAAGCTCCAATTAATATACAGATTAAAAATTTGCGAAAAAAACTTGGTTTAAACCAAATTGATTTCGCAAAAAGAGCAGGGGTGGGTTTGCGTTTTTTAAGGGAACTGGAAAAGGGGAAATCTACTGTTCGATTAGATAAACTCAATCAGGTTTTGGATTTTTTAGGCGTTCATTTGGAATTAGCGCGCAATGCAAGCATAAGATTAGAGCCCGGAAATAACAATCAGATATAAGATGATGAAAGAACTTAGAAAAGGCCAGGTTTTTTTTAATAACGATTTGGCCGGATATATTAGTGAAACGAAAGACGGTTATCTTTTTGAATATGATAAAGAATTCTTAAAAAAGAATATACCTATTTCTGTTTCATTTCCTCTTAGGGAAGAGCCTTATGAGTCAAAAGAATTATTTCCTTTTTTTAAAGGCCTTTTACCCGAAGGTTGGTACTTAGATATTGTTACTGCTACCCAGAAGGTTGACAGAGAAGACTTATTTGGCATCCTTCTTTGTACCACGAGTGGAGATACAATTGGTGCTGTAACAGTTAGAAAGATAGAATAAATATGAGTATGAGCAATAAACTTATAAAAGAGATGTTTAATACTTCTGAACTGCCAATAATAGATTTTAGCTTAGAAGATGTTTCTCGAAAAGCACAGAAAACAACTGGTAAGTTGTCTATTTCTGGAGTACAACCGAAATTATCTATGAAGTTTGATAAGAAAAATAATTCGTTAATTTCTGTCGCGGAGGGTGGAGAATATATTTTAAAACCTCAAACCGCGGCCTTTCCAAATATTCCTGAGAATGAACAGTGTTGTATGGATATGGCGGCAGAGTTTAAGATAGATGTTCCGCCCCATTGTCTATTGCTTTTAAAAGATGGAAGTTGGGCATATATTGTGAAAAGATTCGACAGAAAATCAGGGGTGAAAATCCATCAGGAAGAATTTTTTCAAATACTAGGAACAGGAGATAAATATAAGGGTTCGGTTGAACAAATTGGGCGTAAATTAAAAGAAATATCTACCGCTCCTGGATATGATGTGCAATTATTCTTTGAGAGGGTTATTTTTTATTTTATTATTGGAAATGGCGATGCACATTTAAAGAATTATTCAATTGCATACAAAGACAAGGAAACTATCCGTTTAACACCAGCCTATGATATTGTTTGCTCAAAATTAGTGATCCCAGATGAAGAGGATTCTGCTTTATCTATCAATGCTAAGAAGAATGAATTGAAAAGAGAAGATTTTGATAAGTTGGCGGAGTATTTAAATGTGCCAATAAAAATTCGATATGAAAAGTTTGAAAAGAGTTTAGATTTAATCGAGCCAATAATCAGGAATTCAGAAATTAAGAAAGAGGCTCAGGAGCAATTTATTAGTATTGTTAAAGAGCGTCTTTCACGTATTAATATAGCAGCAAAATAATAAAATGAATAATCCTTAAGTACTTATTTTCACTTGTGTCCAAATTATGACAATTGTTATCGTCGGTAAAATGTTTTTGAGGTGTCAATAGCGTGTCATTGCGGGGACCCTTCGACTTCGCTCAGGGTAAACTCCGTGACGAAGCAATCTTCCGTCGTTAAGATTGCTTCGCTTCGCCCGCAATGAGGCTGTGTCGCAATTGTCTTTTTTTGTCATTGCGAAGGAGCGAAGCGACTGCGGCAATCTTAGTATTCGTCGGAAGAGATAAATAAGATTGCTTCGGCTTCGCCTCGCAATGACAAAAATGGCTATTATGACACAGTCTGAATGACACTAATTTGGACAGTAATGACTTATTTTGCATAATAAAAAAATATGGCATTAACATATAAGAAAATTATTGAAAAGGGCATAAATGTAACGCAGATGGATATTTGCGGCGAAGATAAGATCTGGTCGCGTTACAGCCATGATAAAGTAGATATAGGAGAAGAGCTTGCAAAAGTAATGCGCAGTCTCAATAAAGCCCTGCCTTTGAATTTAAAACTGCGTGCTCTCTCTGTAGGCTCAAGTGATGAGCCGCAGTTTAGGATTCTGGAGACCGCCTTTCGAGAGGGGTTATATCTTTTAGATATCAACGCGTGTGCTCTTAATATTGTAAGAGAACGCATAAAACGTCAACACGCCAATCATGTTATAGCCATAAAGGGAAATTATAATAAGATATTTTTGGATTTACAGAATAGTAAGGACTTTTTTAAGCATAAACTTAATGGGGAAAGAATTCATTTGATTATCTTGCACCATTCACTTTATTATTGCCAGAAGAAAAACTGGTTAAATATTTTTGATAACTTATATCGTAGCTTTTTGACGCCTTGCGGGGCAATGCATGCGGTACTTATGAGTTCAAAAAGCGAGAATCAGTTTAGCACAACATGGCTTTATAATCATTTCGCCGGAAAATTTTTTGGTGCGTACAATGACCAGGATCTGCGTGGTTTTGGAAAAGAATTAAAAAAACAACTGGTTTTTAGAAAAGCGCAGATATTAACAAGTACTAACCGCGTGCAGTTTTTCGTAAATGATTTTGAGAAATTCATGGCAGTAGTATGGATGATTCTGCTTTATCCGAATGTTCATAAATATACTTTGGCGCAGCGTGAAGAAATAACAGAATTCGTCTATAAAAAATTTTACATAAGTAAGCGTCCGTTGATACAGGAGCAAGATCATTTGGTAATTTATAAAGGGTTTAAATTTAAAGGATTGATTTAAAATATTTGTTGGAAAATTAAAGGCCATCATAAATAGCGCAAAATATGAAACAACGATATTTAATAGTAATCTTGGTTATCATTTTTTTTATCACCGGCTGTCAGATCGCGGAGAAAAAGACTGCCGCGGTAGATAAAGAGCCTCAGTCGTCGTATATAAAAGTAGCTTCTTTTAATATCCAGATTTTTGGGCAATCGAAGATAAATAAACCTGAGGTTATGAATGTGCTTTCTAAGATAATAAGAGAGTTTGATGTGGTGGCGATACAGGAGGTTAGAAGCACAGAGGATAATGTTATACCGGCTCTTTTGAATTATGTGAATAAACAGGGCTATAAGTATGATTATCTGATAAGTAAAAGGCTTGGCAGAAGCAGCAGCAAAGAACAGTACGCGATTGTTTATAATACGAAAGTAGTCAGTTTGATACCTAACGGCAGTTATGTGGTAGATGATTCTAGTGATGTTTTTGAACGGGAACCTTTTATTGCTTACTTTAGAAGCGGGAATTTCGATTTTAAGATCGTTGATAATCATATTAAACCCGAAGATGTTTCGGCAGAGCTTAATCATCTGTCAGCGGTGATAAATAAAATTTATGATAGCTCTTTTGAAAGGGACGTTATAGTAGTCGGTGATATGAATGCGGACGGCTCTTATTTTAATGAGAACAATTTAGCCAAGGTATTTCCGGCAGAGGTGCAATTAATAGGCAATAATGAAGATACAACCGTTGCAGTCAGCGATAATACCTATGACCGGATGATGATATGTAACACGACTTCTGATGTGGAATATGCAGGAAAATCAGGTGTATTCAGGTGGGATGCCGAATATGGTATAACAGATGTTAGCTTTGTTAAGAAAGTATCAGACCATTATCCGGTATATGCATTATTTAGGACGGATCTGCCCGATGATGATTGAAGAATTAAAAGGTTATTTAGTAACATCGGATCATCAAAAGATAGCGTATCGTTATTATAAGCATAATCACGACAAAATAATTGTTATCGCCCATGGTTTTTATAATAGTAAGGATGCGATTTTATTAAAGCGATTGGCAGATAATCTGCTTGATAAATATGATGTATTTATGTTTGATTTTAGAGGCCACGGGAAAAGCAGCGGATTTTATACATGGACAAGCAAGGAAGGCAAAGATTTAAAAGCAGTTTTAGAGTATATAGAAGGGAAATATAAAAAGATAGGGATGATTGCTTTTTCTTTGGGAGGAAGTATCGCTATTAATACTTTAGCGCGCGCTAAATTGGTTGATTCACTTATATGTGTGAGCCCCGTATCTGATGTTAAAAAAATTGATTATCAGTTTTGGAAGTTGGATTGGAAAGGCGATTTGATTTATACCTTATTTTCTTCAGAAGGCCGAAAGGGCAAGGGGTTTCGACCCGGGCCATTTTGGTTTAAGAAAGAAAAGTCAATTGATAATGTAAACAAGTTGAAAATGCCGGTTCTTTATATCCATGGAGAAAAAGATTGGGTAATTAAGCCGTGGCATTCTCAGGCTTTTTATGAAAAGACAGCAACTCAGAAAAAGCTGGTTATTATCAAAAAAGGACCACACGCGGAATATCTTTTGAGAGATTCACGTGATGAATTTATGCGTGAAGTTAAAGCATGGTTTGAATCTACTATTTAATGGGTGGGGAGGTGAATAATGCGCATTAGGCTGATTGATAGATTATTTGTTTTATTGATTAGGTTTATAGATATAGTGCAAGGTGGAATTTTAAAGAGCTATGCTATTTTTGCTTTTATAGTGAGCCATGCTCCTCAAAAGTATGGAGCGCAAGCCTGTTGCTATAGGGCTTTTAAAGAATTTCTTATCGCATATAAGTATGTTCCTGCCTATAAGGATTTCTTAGCCAGGAGTGGTTGGTGTTGTGAACTAACAGATTCTAATGAGGTTTTCAAGTCTCTGCCCGTAACAGATAAGGCTAATTATATTCTTCCTTTTAGCACCGAAGATAGATGTCTTAATAAAAAATTTCTTTATGAGGGTGTAGTTATCGATGAATCTTCCGGGTCAACTGGTATACCGTATAATTGGGTAAGAAGCCAGAGGGAGCGGGAAATTGTTAAAAATGTTATTGGTATATATTTAAGATATTGTTATGGTGGTGAAAAGTTTATTATTCTTAATACTTTTAGTATGGGCGCGTGGGCAACTGGTTTTAATATGGCTTTATCTGCTCAAGCCTTGGGAGTAGTTAAATCTACAGGTCCGGATGTGGATAAGATTTTAAGGACGCTGAAGTTTTTCGGTAATAAATATCCATATATTTTGAATGGTTACCCGCCTTTTTTAAAATATCTTTTTGATGAAGGCAAGAAAGAAGGGTTTAACTGGAGCGATTATACTATCCATTGTATTGTAGGCGGGGAAGGAATGTCGGAAGGATTAAGAGATTATTTACTTAAGGATGCAAAGACTGTGTATTCTGGTTATGGCGCGTCAGATCTGGAAATTGGCATTGGGGGAGAGAATCCATTGACTGTTATGATTAGAAAATTGTGCCTTCAAGATGCTGCCTTAAGAAAAACTCTTTTTGGTGAAGACCACCGCCTGCCCATGCTTTTTCAGTATAATCCTTTAGACCATTTTATAGAGATTATTCAGAGAGAAATAGTGGTTACAATAAGTAAGCCTTGGACGCTTTCTCCTAGAATACGGTATAATATAAAAGATGAAGGCGGCATGATTACCTTTGATGAAATGAAAGAAAAGTTAAAATCGCATAATATTGATTTATTAGAATTAGAGAGAAAATGTAATTATCCGCGTTGGTATTTACCATTTCTTTTTGTTTATGGCAGGAAGGACAGCACTATTTCAGTTATGGGGGCAAATATATACCCTGAGGATATAGAAAATATAATCTATTTAGATTCTTTTTTGGCAAATAGTATCAATTCATTTTCTCTTTCCTTAGAAGAGGACGCGCAAGGTAATCCCCGTCCTTGTTTTGAATTTGAGTTATTGGATATAAAACAGAAAACAGAAGTAGAAAAGAATCTGCAATCCATGTTATCTCCAGAATTAGCGAAATTAAGTTTAGATTATAAGAAAGCTAAAGAAGAATACCCTCAGGCAGTCGAACCGCTCATAAGGACTTTTGGTATGCATGAAGGCCCTTTTAAAGATAATCAATCTCGTATTAAAAAGCGTTATATCAGGCAAAATGTAACATAGAGATAAAGTGCTTGTTTTATATTGGCCAAGGCAATTGACAAGGCAAATTGACAATAAATATGTAGATATGATAGGCAAATGTTGTTATAATATATAACCCTTTATAAGAAAAAGAGAATGAATGATAATATCTATAGGTGGATTTCCTGCCTTGTTATTGTTCGAAAATATAGTTATTTATCTGGAGATAGGAGATTAGGATGAAGATTTTTGTGGGTAATTTGTCGTTTGACGCTACTGAAAGGGATGTTAAAAAGGCTTTTGAAGAATTTGGCAGTGTTGCTTCTGTGGCGATTGTAATGGATAAAAAAGGAACCAGTTCAAGGGGGTTTGGTTTTGTAGAGATGCTTGATGACCAGCAAGCCCAAGCTGCTATCTCTGCTTTTAATGGCAAGGATTTTATGGGCAGGACGCTTAATGTAAGCCCTTCGGTTCCAAAAGCAAAAGATAAAGTAGAAAAACGAGAAAAAAAGAGGGGCCGGATAAGAGGCAGGGTACAAAGCGAAGAACCTGTATTTGGGAAAGAAAGTGGATATAACGCATATAAGCAAGGCAGGCGTTCGCGCAGTTTTATGACGCGCCGCTCCGCGGAAGGATCTTTAGTGCAGGATAGGCCTCGTATAAAAAGCCATGATAATCCTCTGCGTTGGAGGAATAAAAGTGAACAGCCTAAGCCTTGGCAGAAGAGTCAGGGTGAGTCAAAGCCATGGAGTAAAAGTGGAGGAGAGAGTAGGCCTTGGAGAAAAAAAGAAGGAGAAAGTAAGCCTTGGCAGAAGAGTCAGGGTGAATCAAGGCCATGGAGTAAAAGTGGAGGAGAGAGTAGGCCCTGGAGAAAAAGAGCAGGCGAAAGTAAACCTTGGCAGAAGAGTCAGGGTGAATCAAGGCCATGGAAAAAAAGAGCAGAAAGCCCTAAGCCTTGGCTTAAAAATAATGAGCGCCCAGAGGAATCCCGGAGTAGGGGCCGGAAAAAACCGGGTGTTTATAATAGATGAAGTTGAAATTAAACGTTTATCCGATAATTCCCGATATGGAAGAAAAAATCGCGGAGATTATTCAAGAAGCAGTGGATAGGCGGGCAAAGATTGTGGAAATTGCTTATGGCCAAGCAAGGGATAGTGTTAAAAAATCTATTTTGAATTTTTTGAACAAGAAAGACATTCGTAAGCTTTATTCCCGTTTAGAAAAGACAGATAAAGGATGGGGAAGGATTTATTTGCATTTTAGATGGGAACAAGATGATGTTAAAAAGGCGTGATTAATTTTATTATCGCGGCTTCTTCTTCCTGATATATTTTTTGATAATTTTCGTAATCTTTAATTATTTTTTTGATGCGTTTTATCAGTTCTTCAATCAGTCTAGTATTGTGGATTTCAGAAGGTTTGTATTTATTCAGCAGATTGATGACAAAAGCTTTTATTGTTGAGTAGTGTTTAGGGGATGTTTTACTTGTGAAATCAATGAGCTCATCATGGATAGTAGGAATTCTTTTGTTAAGATGGCTTATTTCTTTGTAGCTTTTAGCGTTTTTGTCTCGGATTATCTCTGGGTGTTTCTGTTGGAGATAGAGGTCTTCTAACCCGCTGATTTTTAATTCCCTCCCTATAGCGGTTAATATTTCCCATGAGGGGGTTAAATTGTAGTTTTCAATCTTTGAAATATATGTTCTGTCAATGCCTGCCTTTTTAGCCAATGCTTCCGCAGTTAATTTCAGCTTTTTTCTTTGAGTTTTGATTATCGCGCCTAAATTAGAAATTTTCCTCATAGGTATATAGTAGTAAGAAAGTGAAAATCTGTCAATGTGAATAAAAGTCACTTTTTTCTTGACAGGGAATGAATTATTGTGTATAGTATTTAGTGAATAAAATTCACTGTGAAAGCTGTTCACTGGTATGTATGCAAGAAAAGGTCTTGCAGGTACATCAACAAAAGAAGGGGGGCTAATATGGGAAAAGTACCAAGAGATGATATTGTTGCTTATTGCGTGGAAGATAAAATTGTTTGTGATGATTGTATCAAATCGGAGGAGTTGATTAAAATAAGAGAGCAGGATATTATTTTGCTTTCAGAAAAGGAGTGCGCGTTTTACTTCTGTGACAGGTGTAAAAAACAGATAGCGTAGGGGAGGGCCTTGCGTCCTCCCGTTTATAACAAATATTAAATAAAGGGCAATCCTTTGTTCTCAGCAATGTTTAGACAATTTAAAGCCACGAGTATACTTCTGTGTATGGGGGGATTGCCCTTTATTTTTTGAAAAAAATAGTTAGATTCGCTGCGTTACCGCGTCTATTGTATTAGAGGAGGGGAGAGATGATTAACCGGAATTTAACTATTCATGATTTGCCGCGCGTTGAAAGGCCGCGAGAAAAGCTTATCCAATATGGGCCATTTAAGTTAACTGACAGGGAATTATTGGCGATAATACTGCGTACAGGAAGAAAAGGCGAAAATGTTTTAGCATTAGCAAAGAGGGTGCTTGGAATACTGAAATTGGATAGTTTTAAAGATTTAACTTTTAGTGAGCTTATAAGGATAACAGGTATTGGCCAGACTAAGGCGTGTGAAATTATCGCTTGTATTGAGCTTGGCAGAAGGGTTTTTAAGGATAAAAAATTAGATATTTCGCAAATTTTGTCTCCGTTAGATGTTTTTAATAAGTTAAAAGATATAAGGGATAATAAGAAAGAGCATTTTATTGTTTTTTTTCTGGATGCCAGAAATCAGGAGATAAAGAGAGAAATAATTTCAGTTGGGACAATTAACGCGAATTTAGTACATCCGCGTGAAGTGTTTGAGCCGGCAGTTAAGTATCTTGCGGTTCAAATCATTGTAGCTCATAATCATCCATCCGGCAATCTGGAGCCTTCGGATGAAGATTTAAGTGTTACTAAAAGATTACTTGAGGCGGGAAAGATTTTGGGTATTGAATTAATTGATCATATTATAGTTACTAGGGAGTGTTTTCAAAGCCTGAAGGAAAAAGGGATGATTTGAAATAAACCCAAATTTTGCCTGCCTGCGGTAGGCAGGCAAAATTTGGGATAAAAAACCCCGTAACAGTTTAAGCTGAAACGGGGTTTTTTATTGTTTTTCGTCAGTTTTTACTAATTATCCCGAATTTTGCATTAGAAATTTTATCGAGATTATCCCGACCCTGGTCAATCTGTTTTCGTAAAGAAGATTGCCCAGGACTAGCATGATTAAATCCAAATGGATTTAATCGGTCGGCCCTATCCTGCAAGGGACCCCGCCAACGGCGGAGTCCCAACGGGACGTGGCGGGCAAATTTTGCTAATGCAAAATTTGGATTTATATTTTAGTAACGTTAGCCGCTTGTTCTCCTTTAGGGCCTTGAGTGACATCAAATTCAACTTCCTGACCTTCATCTAAAGTTTTATAGCCGTCACCATTGATAGTGCTATGATGTACGAATACATCTTTACCGTCTTCTTTTGTGATAAAGCCATATCCCTTCTGATTACTAAACCATTTTACTTTACCTTTTGCCATGTGTTACGTTCACCTCCTTCAAACACAAAAAATCCGTAAAGCGTTTGTTCAGTATTTTTATCTATTTGCTTTACGGTTCATTGTAACTAAACTTTGCTCCTTTTACGATTACAAAATAAGTATACCTGATAATTATATTTTGTCAATCTTTTTTTTATAATTTTTTTATAATTTTTATAATTTATTGAAATTGACTAAGGGTAAAAAATTGGTATAATAAGTGCCTACAAATATATAAGTTATATGCCGGCGTAGCTCAGTTGGTAGAGCAGCGCTTTCGTAAAGCGCGGGTCGGAGGTTCGATCCCTCTCGCCGGCTTTTTTTATTCTATGGTATAGGCAGGTATAGTTATCCAGAGAGGTGATTTTCTTGTGTCAAAATTTACCGGGGTATTAAAAAATCGGAATTTTTTTCTGTTATGGCTGGGCCAGCTTATATCTCAGCTTGGAGACAGGCTTGGGCAGATGGCGTTGATTGCGTTTGTTTATATGAGGTCGCCGGGCTCTACGATAGAAATAGCAAAGGTACTTTCTTTTACTATCATACCGGTTTTTTTAATCGGGCCGCTTGCCGGGGTTTATGTAGACAGATGGAACCGGCGTAAAACAATGTATGCCTGCGATTTCCTTAGGTCTTTACTGGTATTAACTATCCCTCTGTTTTTGTTCTATAGTAAAAACCTTATCCCTATATACATAATAATTTTTATTATTTTTTGTGTGGGAAGGTTTTTTGTTCCTGCCAAATTATCGATAATTCCTGATTTAGTGGATTCTAAAGATTTGTTGGTGGCTAATTCTTTGGTAAATATTACCGGTATGATTGCGGCAATATTGGGATTTGGTATAAGCGGTATACTTGTTGAATGGCTGGGAGCTAAAAGCGGGTTTTATCTGGATAGTTTCAGTTTTGCTCTTTCGGGCCTGATGATTTTTCTTATCGCAAAGAAGGCTAAAAATATTGTTAGGATAAAAAATGTAAGCAAAGAGATTGTTGAAGTAATAAAGAAATCTGTTTTTCAGGAAATAAAGGAAGGTATTTTGTATTTTATAAAAAACAGGGAGATTCGTTTTGCCGCGGGGATTATTTTTGTCCTTTGGTCGGCTTTAGGAGCGGTTTATGTTGTGCTGATTGCTTTTGTGCAGAAAACTCTGCAGTCAGCTACTAAAGATTTGGGGCTTTTAGTTATGTTTTTAGGCGGCGGATTATTCGTGGGGTCATTAATTTATGGGCGGTTTGGCCATAAGGTTTCTCCATATAAAACAATATTTATTTCTTTGGTTCTAAGTGGTATAATGTTGTTCGTTTTCGCCATGGGGATTTTTCATTATCCAGATTTTTGGGTTGCGGCAGGTCTTTCATTTTTATTGGGATTGATAATTTCTCCGATTATGATCGCCTCTAACACAATTGTCCATAATTCCAGCGAAAACTCAATGTTGGGAAAGATTTTTAGTTCTCTTGAGATTGTAATGCATTTGGGATTTTTGTTGTTTATGTTTATCAGCAGTTTTCTCGCGGATAAATTTTCCGAGGTTGTAATTCTTGAGGTAGTAGGGGTTATGATTGTTATCGCGGGGATAATAAATCTTATTTTTAGCAGGAAAATTTTGGGGAAACTTCACGGATAGAAAAAATATGGCAGTGAAATTAGAAGAACATAAAAGTTTATCGGAGCATAAGGCAATAGAGAAAATGCCTGTGCCGGCTAAGGTATATATTCCATTGAGCCAGCATTTGGGTAAGCCTTGCGTTTCGCTGGTAAAATCCGGCGATCAGGTGCTTGTAGGACAGAAAATTGCTTCTCTGGAAGCAAAAATCTTCGCGCCTATACATTCATCTGTATCAGGTAAAGTCCTTGGCATCCAAAATTATCCTCATCCGGTATTAGGGCAGGCTCAGGCTATAGTTATTGAGAATGACGGGCAGGATAGTCGTCTATCGTCTTTCGTCCTTCGTCCATCGCAGGAAATAGATGCATTAACATCGGAGCAGATTCGTAATATAGTTTTTGAGGCGGGTATTGTAGGCATGGGAGGGGCGAGTTTTCCTACTTATATTAAACTTACTCCGCCTAAGCCGCTGCAGACTATGATAGTTAACGGAGCTGAATGTGAGCCTTATCTGACTGCTGATTATCGGCTGATGGTTGAAAAAACAAGAGAGATTTTAAAAGGGATTGATTTAGTATCAAGATGCTTAGGTGCTAAAGAGGGAGTTATTGCCATTGAAGATAATAAACCTGAAGCCATAAGAGCATTTAATTCCGAAATATCGGTTACTGATTACCGATTACGGATTCTAAAATCCCAATATCCTCAAGGGGGCGAGAAACAATTAATCAAAAGCGTGGTAAGAAAAGAAGTCCCTCCCGGCAAGCTTCCTTTTGATATAGGCGTAAGCGTGCATAATGTGGGGACGGTTTTTGCGGTTTACGAAGCGGTGTATCTTAATAAACCTCTTTATGAACGCGTAGTTACAGTGACCGGTAAATGCGTTTCTAACCCTAAAAACCTGCTGGTGCGTATTGGCACTCCGATAAAAGAATTAATTTCTTTTTGCGGGCCTTTGACAGAAGAGCCGGCGAAAATCATTTCCGGCGGCCCGATGATGGGCATTGCTCAATGGACAGACGAGGTGCCGGTTATAAAATCTACTACAGGTATTGTTTTGATGAATAAGCAGGAAGTTAAAACGCGGCAGGAGGAATTTTGCATCCGCTGTGGAGCCTGTGTCCGGAATTGCCCCGCGGGTTTGATGCCCACATTAATTAATCTTGCTTCTCAAAAAGAAAGATGGCAGGATGCCAAATTTTATGGTGCTTCCGATTGCATTGAATGCGGCCTCTGCAGTTATATTTGTCCTTCTAATATCAATTTAGTCCAGTCTATCAGAAGGGCAAAAGGAGAGCTTAGATGAAAGAAACAATACGCTATGGTTTTATTCTTGGGTTGATTTGTTTATTGTCAGCCGGGTTATTGGCAGTGGTTAATTCTTTTACCGCGCCGAAAATTCTCGCTCAGGATAAAGAAAAAGAAGAAAAGACATTAACTGAAGTTCTGCCGGAGGCTGTAAAGTTTGAGCCGGTTACTTCTTCTGCCGGAGAAAATATTTATTATAAAGCGTATGATAAAGATAATAAGCTTATAGGTTACGCGTTTAAAGCCGCGGGTAAAGGGTATTCCAGCGTTGTTGAGACGATGGTTGGCATGTCTTTGGATGGTAATATTACATCGGTACAAATATTAAGCCAGAATGAGACTCCGGGCTTGGGCAACCGGGTAGCTGAGCCGTCTTTTACAGATCAGTTTTCGGGCAAGAGTATTTCCGCTTTGTCCGAAGTTCAGGCGATTACCGGCGCTACTATATCGTCTAA
>JBDRLG010000047.1:0-2780 GCA_043813255.1 Candidatus Omnitrophota bacterium | reverse complement strand
TGTGTCGCAATCCATATTTTAACGCGGTAGCCGCAACCTTTAGGTTGCGTTTCCGACGCTGGTAAAACGCTCCGCTTACGGAGCGGCTACCAAAAATGCAATTACGACACAGTCTGAATGACACTAATTTGGACAGTAATGTACTCACAAATCAACCAATTAAATTAGCATTTTAAGAAATGCTTATGGTGAAAAATGAATATTCATAACAGTGCCATAGTTTCCAAAAAAGCAAAACTGGCAGATGATTGTGTTGTCGGGCCATATGCTATTATCGCGGATAATGTTACTATCGGCCCGGGATGCAAAATAGGCGCCTCTTGCGTTATTGAAGGAAATACCACTATCGGAAAAAACTGCGAGATATTTACCGGAGCAATAATCGGAAGCAGGCCGCAGGATTTAAAATTCAAAGGCGAAAAAAGTTCCCTTGAAATCGGCGATAATAATATTATCCGTGAGTATTGCACATTTAACCCTGGCACAGAAGAAGGCAGTAAAACGTTTATCGGTAACAATAATTTATTCATGGCTTATTCCCATGTTGCCCACGACTGCAAGGTAGGCGAAAACTGCATTATTGCCAATAATGGGACTTTAGCCGGGCATGTGACTATAGAAGATAAAGCAGTCATAGGAGGTTTAGTCGCGGTACATCAGTTTGTCAGAGTGGGAATGCTTTCAATTATCGGAGGGTGCTCCAAAGTAGTTCAGGATATCCCGCCTTTCTCAACCTGCGACGGACATCCAGCCAGAGTATACGGCCTTAATCTTATTGGTTTAAAAAGAAACAATATCTCAAGAGAATCCATAAAACAGCTTAACCACATAAACATGATTTTATTCAACAGCGGATTATCCGCAAGGCACGCCATAGAAAAAGCAGAACAAGAAAAGAACCTGCTTGCGGAATCCCAGTATCTTCTGGAATTCATGAAAAATTCCAAACGCGGCGTAACTCATTCCTGCCGGGTAAAAAAGTAACCTTAATATAGATTTTAGGACAATTTGGGATAATAGCTGATGGAAAAAATAGGTTTGATCGCCGGTAACAGAAAATTTCCCATATTATTTTCTCAAGCCGCCAAACAAAAAGGTTATTATGTTGCCGCCGTCGCCATAAAAGGCGACACCAGCCGCAAACTAAAAAAAACAGCCGATAAAATATACTGGATTGGCTTGGGTGAATTTTCCCGGCTTTTTGATATATTCAAAAGCGAAGGCATAACCAAACTGGTTATGGCAGGCCAAATCAGCCCGCGCAGGCTGTTTAGCAAAGAAGTAAATAGAGACCCGCAGTTAAGAGAATTACTTTCCAACATAAAAGATAAAAGAGCAGATACAATTTTCGCGGCAATAGCAGACAAACTCAGCTCCGCGGGATTTGAATTATTGGATTCAACTATCTTTATACAGGATTTACTGCCCAAAAAAGGCACTCTAACAGTTAAACAGCCCTCTGAGCAGGTTTTAGAAGATGTGCGTTTCGGATTTGACTTAGCCAAACAAGTTGGCAGTTTAGACATCGGCCAGACCGTGGCAGTAAAAAATAAAGCCATAGTCGCGGTAGAAGCATTAGAAGGCACAGATAATCTAATCCGCCGCGCCGGCAGAATAGGAAGAGAAGGCATAACAGTAGTAAAAGTAAGCAAACCAAAGCAAGACAACCGTTTTGACGTGCCGGTAGTAGGTTTAAATACTGTAAAAAGCTTAATACGCGCGCACGCCGCCTGCCTTGCCATAGAAGCAGGAAAAACATTGTTTATCGACAAAGAACAAAGCGTAAATTTAGCGGATAAAAAAGGGCTGGTAATAGTGGCGGTATAGATTTATGGACATTTCTTAAAATTTTGATGTGATTTAACATAACTATTTAATTGTAAGTTGGTTACCTCAAGTGTCATTGCGAGGAGCCGCAGGCGACGCGGCCCCGCCTTGGCGGGGCTTCACCTCTGCGGGGTTCGCAATCAGACTGTGTCGCAATCCATATTTTAACGCGGTAGCCGCAACCTTTAGGTTGCGTTTCCGACGCTGGTAAAACGCTCCGCTTACGGAGCGGCTACCAAAAATGCAATTACGACACAGTCTGAATGACACGATGGGAAAAAAGGGGAAACTTCACCATAGATTTTTCTTGACACAAGTTCAATTATAAGGTAAATTTATAAAGAAAGAAGGAGGAATAAAAATGGGTAGATTATGTTGTGGTTCAACCGCAAGCAGTAAAACAAATAGTAAATCTAAGACAGCAGAGTTTAAACTTTACGCTCCTCAGGCAAAAAGAGTGAGTTTAGCAGGTAGTTTTAATGATTGGAATACAAAAACAACAAGCGCGAAAAAAGACGCGCAGGGTAATTGGTTGATTAAAATGGACCTAAAACCCGGCAAGTACGAATACAAATTTTTCGTAGACGGATCGTGGATGAATGATCCATCTTGTAATAGCTGTGTAGGAAATGGTTTTGGAACACAGAATTGTATCGTAGAAATAAAATAAACAAAATTTTACCCCATCTTTTTAACTTATAATTTCAGGATATTATTTATATTCTGATACGCTAGTTGAGAAGATGGGGTTTTTATTAGCATTAAATTTTAGGTTCTTTCGTAAATATTGTGAACTTTAGCGTTCTCCCCCTTGTTTTGTGCATTAGCAACTTGAACTGAACGGGTTTATCTGCTGAGGCATTCGCGAAAAAGTTTTTCGGCGGCTGCGGAACTCGCCCGTCGGCTCTTACGAGCCAGGACGGGCTCAAACAGTCCTCGCCGAAAGATTCCGA
>JBDRLG010000046.1:0-11159 GCA_043813255.1 Candidatus Omnitrophota bacterium | reverse complement strand
GCGGCTGCGGAACTCGCCCGCCGGCTCTTACGAGCCAGGACGGGCTCAAACAGTCCTCGCCGAAAGATTCCGAAAAACTTTTCCGCTCATAAACCAGCCTCTTAATGCAGCTAAAGAATACAAAACAAGGGGGCAAGTGAGTTTTTTACATATCACGTTATTTATCAAAGAGTTACCATAATTGCTCCACAATATTCACGAATGACTCGAATTATATCCTGATTTGGTAAAATCGCGTGTTCTTGACCCGCCATAAAGCGGCGAGGTCTGCGCAAAATTGCTTTGCAATTTTGCTTGACAAAATAACTATTTTTATCTATATTATGATTACGAAGTGGTTAAAAGTGGAGTAAAGTGGAAAGGACGTTGCCATGTTCTATGGCGAGTATTCACATTCTATAGATCGTAAAGGCCGGTTAATATTACCTTCAAAATTCAGAGAAGTTGCTAAGCATAATTTTATAGAAAAATTCTTTGTTACTAGAGGGTTGGATAAATGCCTTTTTATGTTTTCCGATGAGGAATGGCGGTTGCAGGAAAATAAATTTAAAGCCATCCCTTTTACTAAACAGGAAGGCAGGACTTTTAACCGCTTGTTTTTTTCCGGAGCTGTAGATATTGTTGCTGATAAACAGGGAAGGATCTTACTGCCGCAATACCTTAAGGATTTTGCACAGATAAAAAAAGATATAGTGCTTGTTGGTGTTTCGAATAGAGTTGAAATTTGGGCAAAAGAAAAGTGGGGCGCTTTTTATTCAAATTCAGAGCCGTCTTTTGAGGAAATCGCGGAAAAATTAATAGAGAGTTAAGTGGAACATAAATATCATATCCCGGTTATGCTTGATGAAGTCTTAGAGTATTTAAATTTAGGGCAGGGTAAGGCCATAGTAGACGCGACGATAGGCACAGGCGGGCATAGTTTAAAAATGTTAGAGCGGATTGGCCCGCAAGGCAGGCTTATTGGGATTGACCGTGATCAGGAATCGCTGGATATCGCTAAAAACAGGCTCTCTGATTATAGCGCTTCTTGTCAGTTTGTTTACTCTAGTTATTCGGATATAGATAAGGTTATGAATGCTTTAAATATTCAGAAAGTAGATGGTATGCTTTTTGACTTAGGGATATCTTCTATTCAGTTAGATGATCCTGACAGGGGTTTTACTTTTCAAAATGAGGGGCCTTTGGATATGAGAATGGACAGGAATAGTTATATATCCGCTTATGATTTGGTAAATAACCTTGATGAAAAGGGGCTCTCTGAATTAATCTGGAATTTTGGGCAGGATAGATTCCATAACCGCATCGCGCGTTTTTTAGTCAGGGCAAGGCAGAAACACCCGATTTCTACGACTAGAGAGTTAAGTAATATTATATTAAAAGCAATGCCTTATGGGCGCAGGTATCAGCGTATTCATCCGGCTACGCGGACTTTTCAGGCAATGCGTATTGCGGTAAATAGTGAATTGGAATTATTAGAAGCGGCTATTTCCAAGGCTGTGGAATTTTTGAATAAAGGCGCGAGGATTTGTGTTATTTCATTTCATTCTTTGGAAGACAGGATTGTAAAATTAAGTTTCCGTGAGCTTGCTGCAAACGGGGTAATAAAATTAATAACACCCAAGCCATTGGTGCCGTCTAACACCGAGATGAGAAGTAATCCTTCCAGCCGAAGCGCAAAGTTTAGGGTGGCAGAAAGGTTATAAATATGAAGTTACCGAAATTTTTATCATTAATTGTTTTTATTACATTATTTTCACTCCTATATGTATACCAGCAGACAGAGATATTCCTCCTTGCCTATGATGGCCAGAAGAAACAGTCAATTTTACAGGATTTACTTGATAAAAATACTATCTTGAGATACAATATAGCAAGAAATGTTTCTTTAACGCGTATTGGCAATAAGATCTCAAATAATGTTGATTTTCAAATGCCGGATGCGTACCGGCTGGTAAAATTGTCACAGCCATTAGATAGTTTAGACGTAAGCCAATACGTACCTAAGAAAGAATCTATGATAGCGCGTATTTTTGGTATCAAGACTCAGGCTGAAGCTAAAATGATTAGTCCTTCAGCCACATTCAAAGATAAAAGAAGCAAAAGGCTATACTAATAATCCCAAAATAGATTTAGTTTATGGTTATCACCCCGACGTTACGTCGGGGCGATTTTCTTGATAGCATGGGAAATTATATTTTACTCCAATTCATAAGATATACTGAAATTCTCCGTGATAATTTCAGCATATTCATCGGAGTCTGCGGGAAATCCTTGCGGATTTTCCTTGATAGCATAGGAAATTATATTTACTCCAATTCATAAGATATGTCAAAATTCTCTCTGATAATTTTGGCATATTCATCGGAGTCTGCGCCCCGCCTTGGCGGGGCTTGACCTAATTGTGCATATAGATAATTATCGCCGTAAATTAGAGGCGGTATTCTTATTTTTAATAGTATTCCTGCTGTTTTGTGTAGCCCGCCTTTTATTTATTCAATTTTTCCGTTCGGATTATCTGGCGTCGCTGGCTAAAAAACAACATAATTTATTTGTTGAATTAGAGCCTTTGCGCGGCGCGATTTATGATTCTAATTTAAAACCTCTGGCAGTTAATATCTTAGTTGATTCTGTCTATACTTCTCCAAACGCTTTATCCAATAAAGATAAACAAAAGATAGTAAAATTACTGCCGTCTATCCTAAATGTTGATCCCGCGTATCTAAAAGATAAATTATCCCGCAAGAAACATTTTGTTTGGCTCTCTAGAAAAATAACCCCCGAGCAAAGTGAAGCTATAAAAAAACTTGATATTAAAAATGTTGATTTTATTAAGGAAAGCAAACGTTGTTATCCTAATGGGTACCTTGCCAGCCATGTTATTGGTTTCGCGGGGTTAGATAATAAAGGCCTTGAAGGGTTAGAATTGTATTATGATTCTTATTTAAAAGGAGAAGCAGGCTGGGGATTATTTTTAAGAGATGCTAAGCAGACAAAATTAGATTTATGGGAAAAGATGGTTTTGCCTAAAGATGGTTATGATTTAGTGTTGACTATAGACGAAGTTATCCAATATATAGCGGAACGAGAATTGGATAAGGTTTTTAAACAATATAAGGCAAAAGGCGCGTGTATTATTGTTATGGACCCTCATACCGGAGCTGTCTTGGCTTTAGCCGGCAGACCTACATATGATTTAAACAAGTATTCATCAGTCTCTCAAGATTCCCGGCGTAACCGCTTAGTTTGCGATATGGCTGAGCCGGGGTCGGTATTTAAAATTATTACCGCCTCAGCCGCGCTTGAAGAAAATAAGCTTTCCGAAGAAACTAAAGTGTTTTGTGAGAATGGGGCTTATAAGATTGCCAGCCATGTCCTGCATGATCATCGTCCTCATGGTATATTGACTTTTAGAGAAGTAATTGAACAGTCTAGTAATATAGGTACTTCAAAAATCGCGCAGATGCTAGGTGAAGATACTCTTTATAAATATATTAGGTCTTTTGGGTTTGGTTCAAAGACTGGTATTGATCTGCCGGGAGAAATATCCGGTGTTGTCCGAGAGCCCCGGTATTGGTCTAAGATATCTATAGCCACAGTTCCGATGGGCCAGGAAGTTGGTGTTACCGCGCTGCAGCTTGCCGGAGAAATATCAATTATCGCCAATGGCGGGCAGTTGATGAAGCCTTATGTTGTAGAAGAAATCAGTGATAAAAGCGGTGAAGTAATTAAGGAATTTTATCCGGTGATGCTTAATAAGGTTGTTTCTTTGGATACCGCTAACAGAATAAAGAAGATACTTGTAGGGGTAGTGGAAAAAGGCACAGGCAGGATGGCAAAGATGAATGATTTTACTGCCGCGGGAAAAACCGGAACCGCGCAAAAATTAGAGCCTAACGGGAGGTATTCTCATAGTAAATTTATCGGGTCTTTTATCGGGTTTGCTCCGGCGGAAGACCCTGTTATTTCTATTGTCGTGATGGTAGATGAGCCATATCCTGTTTATTTTGGAGGAGTAGTGGCCGCGCCGGTGTTTAAGAATGTTGCCAGTGATACGTTGAAATATTTAAGGTCTAAAGAAATGCCTGGGGAGTTATGCCTAGATCAATAAGGAGTTTTTTTTGTGGTATGGGAAAGCATAAAACACTTTCCCAACCATTGAAAATTCCACTAAAATTAATCTAAAAAGTAGTTTACTAAAGGTAAATTTTCTTGTAGCATAGAAAAGTATAAAAACCATCTTTCTATATCTCCCCGACGTTACGTCGGGGCTGGGACTGCGAAAATCGCCTATAATTAGCGATAAAACTCATCGCCGAAGGAGATTTTCTTAAATGAAATTAACACAGTTAATTAAAAATTTGGGTAAGTACGAGATTTATTCCGAGATAAATGATTTCAAGGTTAAAGGAATAAGTTCTCATTCAAAAAAAATCGCGAATAATTATATTTTTGTGGCGATAAAAGGCACGAATTACGACGGTAACGCGTTCATAGACGAGGCTCTAAAAAACGGCGCAAAGGCTGTGATTACTTCATCTATGGAGTCAGCTGTTAAATATTGTAAAGGAATTAATTTTATTAAAATTATTGACGAGCGCAAAGCGCTTTCTGATTTAGCCGCGGGATTTTATGGCAATCCTTCTAAAGGTATTAAAGTAATAGGGATTACAGGGACAAACGGAAAAACCACAATATCGTATTTACTTGAGGCATTATTACAGAAATCTGGCAGGCGGTGCGCGGTTATAGGCACAATTAACTGCCGTTTTAAAAATAAAATTATTGATTCAAAAAATACCACGCCCGCAGCGGAAGATATTCAACAGATGCTTTTTAAGATATTAAAATACGGCATAAATTATTGCCTGATGGAAGTGTCTTCTCATGCTTTGGATCAAGGAAGGATTTCAAAAGTAGAATTTAATTCCGCTATTTTTACTAATCTGACTCAGGACCATTTAGATTATCATAACACAATGGAAGATTATTTTCAGGCAAAGGCAAAGCTTTTTAAAAATCTGGATAAACAGGCGGTGGCAATTATTAATAATGATGACGCATATGGGAGGATGTTGAGCGGTATGACTGCCGCGAAAATAATGACTTATGGCATATATAATACAGCTGATGTAATGGCTAAAGAAATAAAGTTTGGTATATCTGGCAGCGAATTTGTGCTAAAATATGAAAGCAAAGAAATAAAACTAAATACGCCGTTAGTTGGCTTGTATAATATATATAATATATTGGCGGCTGTTTGTTTCTGTTTGAAGGAACGTATAGATTTAAGGGTTATCGCGCGTGCGCTGGAAAAATTTTCTAATGTTCCCGGCAGGCTGGAAAAGATAGATACAGGGAAAGATTTTTCAGTATTTGTTGATTACGCGCATACTCCGGAGGCGCTGAACAATGTCCTTGGGACATTGCGCCAGTTATGCGATAGGCGTATTATTGTAGTTTTTGGCTGTGGCGGGGATCGTGACAAAACAAAGCGCCCGAAGATGGGGCAGGCGGCAACAGAATTGGCGGATTATGCTATTATTACAAATGACAATTCCCGTTCTGAATCTCCTGAGGATATTGTTAACGATATAAAGAAAGGCATCAGCAGGGATAATTATTGTGTGGTTTTAGACCGTAAACAAGCGATAGAAAAATCTTTATCTATAGCTTCCAGCGGAGATATAGTATTAATAGCAGGCAAGGGGCATGAGAATTATCAAATTATAAACAATCAAATATCGGAATTTGATGATCGGGAGGTAGTTAGGCAATGTTTAAAGTCCATCAGGTATTAGAAGCCGTAAAGGCGGGATTAGTTTCTGGATCAGCAGAAGAGGTAATAGATGGTTTTTCCATAGATTCGCGGACTATTAAAAAAGGAGAGGCTTTTATCGCCATCAAAGGCGCTAATTTTGACGGGCATAATTTTATAGAACAGGCAATAGAGAAAGGCGCTGTTTGTATTATTAAGGAATTACGTAAGATTAATTGTGATTATGGTAATCTCCCTGTAATAGAAGTAGAGAATACTCTTAGGGCACTGGGAGATTTGGCTAAATATATACGTGCAAAATTAAATATTCCGTTGATCGCGGTTACCGGCAGCGCAGGCAAGACTACAGTAAAAGAAATGATAGCATGGGTATTATCTGGGGAATTTAATGTTTTAAAAAATGAAGGCACTAAAAACAATTTTATCGGTTTACCAATGTCTTTGCTTAAACTAAATGCCAGCCATGATATCGCGGTATTGGAATTAGGCACGAGCCGTTTTGGAGAGATAGAATATTTAACCAGTATTTGCCAGCCAAACATCGGATTAATTACTAATATTGGCCCGGCTCATCTTGAATATTTTAAAGATTTAGAGGGAGTGTTTAGTGAAAAGAGTAATTTATTAAAGAATTTAATCAGCCCTTTTATTGCTTTATTGAACGCGGATGATCAGTATTTAAAAAGGATTATATCCAAAGGATCAAATAACCCATTTGTTTTAGGTTTTGGCCTTAATAATGATAAAGCTGATTTTTTTGCCAAAAATATAAAAGCTTCCACAAAAGGCCAGAAGTTTCTTATTAATTCAAATTCCGGAGTTTCAAGCAGGCTGGAATTTAACTTAAAGACATTAGGGCATTATAATATATACCACGCGCAGGCGGCTTATATAATAGGCAGAATGTTTGGCATGGAATCTAAGGATATATCCGCGAGGCTGGCTGATTTTAGTTTTCCGCAGAGCAGGCTTAATTCCGTAAGATTCAAGAATGTGCAGTTTGTCGACGATACCTATAATTCCAACCCCTTATCTTTAAAACAGGCGTTGGATACGATCGCGAATATCAAAACCAAAGGCAGAAAAATTTTTGTTATGGGAGATATGTTGGAATTAGGCGATTCCAAAGAGTTGTTTCATTTTCAGGCCGGACGGGATGCCGCGAAAGCATGTGATACTTTGATAACTGTTGGTAATCTTGCCAAGTTGGCGGCAGATAGCGCCAAGGCCTGCGGTTTGGATGCTAAGAATATATTCGCTTGCGATTCCGCCCATCAAGCCAGAGAAATATTATTCAATAAAATATCCCTTAAAAAAGAAGATATAGTTTTGGTTAAAGGCTCCCGTGGGATGCGGATGGAAGAGATATTTGAAAACCGTAAACCGTAACCCGTAATTGGTAATTCGTAATTAAAAAATTACGGATTACGATTTACCGATTACCGATTACTATATAAATGTTATATTATTTATTTATTTTCTTACACGATAAATTTTCTTGTTTTAACCTCTTTCGCTATATTACGTTTCGCGCGAGTATGGCTGCTATTACTGCTTTTCTTTTGAGCCTGATATTTGCCCCGCTGGTAATCAAGATAATAAAACGCCTGCAGATAGGCGAGAATGTCCGAAAAGAAGACAGTAAAAAATTATATGAATTACACAGCAATAAACAAGGGACTCCCACTATGGGAGGGATATTAATTTTAATAGCTGTGTTTCTTTCAGTTCTTCTTTGGGCAGATATTCGTAATATATATGTGATTATCGCGGTATTCAGTACCCTTTGGTTAGGCATAACCGGTTTTATGGATGATTATTTAAAGCAGGTAAAGAAAAAATCAAAAGGCTTAACCGCTGTTTCAAAACTTATAAGCCAGCTTATTTTAGGCATTATATTAGGAGTAGTGCTTTTATATTTGCCCGAGCATAATAGCCGCCTTAATATTCCATTTCTTAAAGATGTTTCTTTGTATTTAGGCATTTTTTATATTTTACTTGTTATTTTAGTTATCACAGGTTCTTCAAACGCGGTTAATCTTACTGATGGATTGGATGGTTTAGCTATAGGCTGTGTTATTATGGTTTCGCTTGCTTTCGCTGTATTAAGTTATGTTTCAGGAAATATTAAGTTTAGCGAGTATTTATTTATCCCTTATATACGAGGGGCTGGAGAATTAGCTGTATTTTGTGCAAGCATATTAGGCGCGGGGTTAGGCTTTCTCTGGTTTAATTGCTATCCTGCCAGCATATTTATGGGAGATGTTGGTTCTTTGGCATTGGGCGGGGCTTTGGGTACAGTGGCTTTATTGATAAGAAAAGAGTTGCTTCTGATAATTGTTGGCGGTATATTTGTCCTGGAAGCCGTATCTGTGATTTTACAGGTGGTTTCTTTTCGTTTAACTAAAAAAAGGATATTTAAGATTGCTCCGCTACATCATCATTTCCAATTTCTTGGATGGCCAGAAAATAAGGTGATTGTCAGGTTTTGGATTATTGCTGGATTGTTAGCGCTTTTTACTTTGGTTACTTTAAAGTTAAGGTAGTATAGATATTAAAGTGTGTCATTCAGACTGTGTTACAATCTATATTTTAACGCGGTAGCCGCCCCGCCAAGGCGGGGCGTTTCCGACGCTGGTAAAACGCTCCGCTTACGGAGCGGCTACCAAAAATGCAATTACGACACAGTCTGAATGACACTAATTTAGGCAGCGATGATAATATAATGAATAATAGAGAATGGTTCAAAAATAAAAAAGTATCGATTATTGGATTTGCCCGTTCAGGCCTGTCCTGCGCGAACCTGCTTTTTGATTTAGGCGCCAATGTATATATTACAGATATTCAGGATAATGAGTTTACCCGGAAGAATCTTACAAAGCTTAAATCCAGTGATATAAAAGTTGAATTGGGAAAGCATAGTATTGAGTTTATACAAGGTAGTGATTTGATAGTTGTTTCTCCCGGTGTGCCGGACATGGTATTGCCGGTTCACTGGGCGAAGGAATTAGGCATCCCTTTATTAAGTGAATTGGAGATTGCTTCAATGTTATGCCCTGCCCAAATTATCGCTGTTACAGGGTCTAACGGTAAAACTACAGTTACTACTTTAATCGGGAAGATTTTGCAGGCAGTTAAAAAAAAAGCTTTTGTCTGCGGTAATATAGGAGATTCTTTTTCCGGAGAGTTGTTTAAAATGAAAGAGCCTGACTACGCGGTAGTTGAAGTCAGCTCTTTTCAGCTGGAAAGAGTAGAAAAATTTAAGCCTAAGATAGCGGTCATTACCAATTTTAGCAAAAATCATCTGGACAGGTATAAAGATATGCAGGAATACCTTGAGGCAAAGAAACGTATATTCATGAATCAGGATAGTTCGGATTATTTGGTTTTATATAAAGATGACCCTCTGATAAGCCGGCTGGCCGCGGAAAGCGCGGTAAAAAAAGTTTATTTTCAGAGTAGTGAGAACCTTAACCCTAATCAGGCGGCAGTTTTGGCAGTAGGTGAAATCTTAAATATAGATAGACAACTGATTTTAGAGGCATTCAGGGATTTTAAAGGAATTGAACATCGCATGGAAGAGGTAGCTGAAATAAATAAAGTCAGGTTTATTAATGATTCTAAAGCCACGAATGTTGATTCGGCAATTTGGGCTTTAAATAGTGTCAGCGGGCCGGTAGTTTTAATTGCCGGAGGCAAGGATAAAGGAGTGGATTACCGCCTTATTTTGGATTCCGCCCGGGATAAAGTTAAAGAAGTAATTTTAATAGGCGAGGCGAGGGTAAAAATTAAACAAGCTTTAGAGGGTTTTTTGGATATTGATCAGGCTGAGAGTTTAAAAGAGGCGGTAGATAAAGCTTTTTGTAAAGCAAAAGCAGGAGACAGCGTTTTATTGTCTCCTATGTGTTCCAGCTTTGATATGTTTCAGGATTATGAACACAGGGGAAGGGTTTTTAAAGAATTAGTTTACGATTTGAAAAAAAATGCAAAATAATAATATCCGCAGTATCAGGTTAAGTTTATTTACTACTGTTATTATCCTTATATGCATAGGCATTGTGATGATTTACAGCTCTACCAGTATTTACGCCTGGCAGAATTATCACGATAGTTTCTTTTTTTTAAAACGGCATTTAGTATTTTTATTTATAGGGATCTTTCTTGCTTTTGGCGTGATGTGCGTGGATTACAGAAAATTAAAATATGTTTCAAAACCGCTTCTTATTATATCTTTTATTTTGCTGGTTTTGGTTTTAATCCCGGGAATAGGCAGGGAGGTCTCCGGAGCTCAAAGGTGGTTTAGGTTTAAGTTTATAAGTTTTCAGCCTTCTGAGTTGGCGAATCTGGCGGTAATAATTTATATCGCTGATTTTATCAGCCGGAAAGGCAGCTGCATGAAAAATTTTTGGAAGGGTTTTATGCCTCCGATATTTGTTTTAGGAGTAATGGCTTTGCTTGTTATAATCCAGCCGGATTTAGGCACCACGGTTTCAATAAGCATAGTGGTATTTACAATGCTTTTTGTCGCTGGAGTGAGTATAAATTATCTTTTGACTCTACTGGCGGCAAGCCTGCCGGTATTATACATTTTGATATTTAGTGTCCCGTATAGAAGGATGCGTATTTTGGCTTTTTTAAATCCCTGGATGGACCCAAAGGGCAGCGGTTTTCAGATTATTCAGTCTCAGCTTGCCTTGGGCTCAGGAGGAATTTTTGGGATAGGCCTTGGCCACTCAAAACAAAAATTATTTTATCTTCCCGCGGCACACACGGATTTTATTTTTTCCATAATAGGGGAAGAGATGGGATTATTGGGGACACTGGGTATTATTATTTTATTCTTTATTTTTATCAGGCAATCGCTTAAAATAATTAAAAACGCTCCGGATAAATTCGGTTACTTTTTGGCTTTAGGACTGGTTTTGATGATTTGCCTTAAAGCAATAATAAATATCGGTGTTTCCTGCGGGTTATTTCCCACTAAGGGTTTGCCTCTGCCGTTTATAAGTTACGGAGGTTCATCCTTAATGTTTGATATGGTTAGTGTAGGCATAATTTTGAATATCGCCCGCACAGGGGAATACCCATAAATAGCGTTTAGCGTATAGCGGGTAGCGTATAGGTAGTTATTTGTTTTACTAAACGCTCAACGCTATACGCTAAAATAAACGCTATCCGCTAATAAATATAGAGTCATTCGTGAATATTGTGGAGCAATTATGGTAACTCTTTGATAAATAACGGGATATGTAAAAAGCTCACTTACCCCCTTGTTTTGTATTCTTTAGCTGCATTAAGAGGCTGGTTTATGAGCGGAAAAGTTTTTCGGAATCTTTCGGCGAGGACTGTTTGAGCCCGTCCTGGCTCGTAAGAGCCGACGGGC
>JBDRLG010000045.1:0-2418 GCA_043813255.1 Candidatus Omnitrophota bacterium | reverse complement strand
TTTTGGGCCGAGCCTGTGTATAGGATTATGTTTTTTTAGGATTGTTAATATACCAGCTTTTTTTATCGCGAATATAATAATTGATATTGAGCCGTTCTCGGTGTTATTTTTTAAATTAAATTATCCCCTGCATGGATTTTTCCATAGCTTTTTAGGAGGGACAATATTATCTCTAATAATTTCAGGGGTTATTTATTATTATCGCAAAGAGATAAACAAATTTATGAGTATTTTTTATCTTTCTCAGAATATTTCTTTTAGAAGTATTTTTTTAGGAGCGATTACAGGGGCTTATTTGCATATTTTTTTAGACGCATTTTTGTATACAGATATAAAACCATTTTATCCCTTTAGGGTAAATCCATTATACGGCATGGTTTCTCTTTCTAATATTTATTTATTCTGTGTTATTACAGGTATTGTTTTTGTTATTTGTTATCTAGTAAGATTGGTTATGCTTAAAACAAGAATTAAGTAATCTACCCCTAGAAGTTGTTAACATAGGAGGTTATGGTGGATAGAAAATATGCTTTTGACGAACCTGACAGGGAAGGATTTGAACGTTTATTACAGGAGTCGTTTATTTATTATAAGGGAATGCTTATTTTAAAGGGGTCTTTTAGGTTAAGTCAGGTGGATGAATTATTAAAGACACATACACCAAAACAACAAATCCAGAATCTGCTAAATCATATTCACATGTTTTTTTATCATAAAGACGCCAAAGTTCAGCAGGTATGGGTTCAAGAATTAAAACAATCTTGGATTAATAGGTTTAAATCCGAATTCCCGAATCTAAATGTGCATATTGAAGATATCCTTACTGATCCGAATGATATAATTGTTTCATTTTGGGTAATTAATCAAAAAGATGTAGTAGATAAATAAACGTGGCTTCATTATACAAGCCAGCAGGAAGATAAAACTGAGAAAACGGGAGAGACAACGGGAGATTAAAAAGAAAAGAATCTATGGGGGATTTAGAAGATTTGCTTAAAAAGGTTTTCCCAAAGGCAATATATTCCGTGCTTAGTTTATTATTATCTTCATGTGTGTTTGTTTGGTCACAGGCTGCTTTTATGTTTGTTTATCTCAGGCTAAGGGGGAATAGGAACTAGAATTCAACTGATTAGAAGCAGAGGATTAAAATGGATAAAGATAAAAAACAAAAATCAAAATTAGTTCCGGCAGGGATTATTTTAATGATTTTAGGTTTTTGTGCCAGAAGCCTTTCAATTTACGCGAAATCTTCTATCCCGTATAATCTGAAACCGCTATTGTTTATTTTTACGGACGTATTGAGGCTTTGTTTTTTTGTTGGGTTGATATGTTTGATTATTGGGATGATGAGAAATAGGGAGAGGAGAGTTTTGACAAAATGAATAAAAATAAAAAATCAATATCAAGTATTAAAAAATCACCTTTTTTTTATAATTCATTGTTAGTTTTTGGGGAGTGGTGGATGATATTTATTGTAGTTTTTTATTTACTTTGTATGTTTTTTTTGATTTGGCGTGAGTATTATAAATTATATAGCTGGGTTTACTTAATAATAGCAGCAGGTAGTATTCCTGCTACCATACGATTTTTTATAAAACCTATTAATCCTTTTGGAGAAAGCTGGCTTCGTCCTAGGCCTATAGCATTACTTTCCGAAGAAGAAAGAAAGGCCCTAACATTTTTAAAAACATCAAGAGTTATAAAGAAAATAACTTTATTAACTGGTGCTGTCCTTTTTATTTCTATTTTTATTTTTCCATTGATAAAATTATGGACTCACCCTAGTTGTAATTATTATTCTAAAATAAAAATTTTGGGTCCTTTAATAGGCATTACCTTTTTATATTATGTTTTTAGTGATTTATTTCTACTTTGTATCATTAACCGCTATCTTTTTACTCATTGGGATAAAATCCAACAATTAGATATTGTTCCTTGGCCTAAGGATAAACCATATTCAACAGGGCCATTTAGGTATCGTGGTTCAGAAGTATGAAGCCGCTATTTTTATTCTTACAGATATATTAAGGTTTTGTTTTTTTATTGGGTTAATATGTTTGATTATTGGGATGATGAGAAATAGGAAGAGAGGAAGGTAAAATAATATATGGGTAAGATTGGTAAATATTATAAAGATGCTCGGGAAAGAACAAAGAGAAAAAAGAGCCCTTGGAATTGGATATTGTTGCCGTTTGCTGTTGTTGGAATTGGTGGTGCTTTATTTCTTTTGGTAAAAGGATTATTAGCTTTACAGCAGTGTTTAATTCCTAATGAGATTATTTTATCGGGGCGAACACAAGTAGGTGCTTTTTTAATGTTTATTCCTATCTTTTTCCCATCATTCATTTTTGGTTTTATGTTTGCGAATTTTGTTGCATGGTGTATACCCCCAGCGCGTAGAGCCATGGATTCAGAAGC
>JBDRLG010000044.1:0-11396 GCA_043813255.1 Candidatus Omnitrophota bacterium | reverse complement strand
TTTCTTCACAAATCTCATAATAAACCAATTTATTCACGTTATATTTTTGTCTAAATCCTCGCGTTAAAGCATTTTTGTGTTCGTAGACTCTGCGCTTTAAGTCATTGGTTACCCCAATATAAAGAACTTTGTTATTCCAATTCGTTAGACAAGAAAATTTACCTTTGGTAAATAACTTTTTACTTCTAGTGAAATTTTCAGTGGTGTGGGAAAGTATTTTATACTTTCCTATACCGAAATATCCGTAATACTGTTTAGTAAGCATACTTTAAGATTGTTTCGCAAAAAGCGCCCGCAATGACACGATGAAAAATCGCCGCTGAGCCTGTTGCGAAATGCCTTAAATTTATCATTCTGCGGCTCGCCTCGCGGCGAAGCCGAGGGCTTGACCGCAGAATCTATAAATGGTTTATCGACGATAATAGATCCTGCGCTTTCGCGCAGGATGACAGCAATGGAGTTTTGCAACAGCCTCCTGCTTTACCCTCTTTCAATAATACACGCAAGTAAAAAAACTTTCATATCAGCTACCCTTCTCCAATCGTGGTTTTCATAGAACGCAAACGGGCGTTACTTTGACACTATCTAATTTGATTTTTATAAATTTTTGTTTTTAAGGAAATGTTTTCGGGCTTTAAAAAATCTCTCGGGGGTCCCGATGTCAATAAAATATCCGGAACCCACATAACCAAACAAGCCTCTGCCGTATAATTCAGGAAACAGTTCATGCTCTAAAGAAAAGCTTCTCTTGCGCGGCATTAAATCAAATACCTTATTATTAAATAAATATACCCCGGAATTTATCAGGCCATTTTTAGCTTTTTCGTTCTTTTCCTGAAAACTGATTATATTTGATAACTTATCTATTTTTACTGTCCCATAATCCTTGGCATCGCCACATAATCGTTTTAATAAGATTGTTACTAAGGATTTTTTGCGCTTATGAAAGCTTAAAAAATCCAGAGGGTTAAATTGGTAAAACGAATCTCCGTTCAAAACTAAAAAATGGCGGCTCTTAATCATTTTTTTGGCTTTTTTTACCGCGCCTCCGGTGCCTAAAGGGCTTTTTTCCTGAGAAAATATTATTTTTAAACTTTGCCCGGGTTTAGTGGAATAATATTTCTTAATGTCCTCTCCTTTATATCCCAATCCTAAAATAAAACGCCTAAACCCGAAATCCGCCATATAGTCAATGATCATATCCAGAAAAGGCCTGCCGCCTATTTTAGCCATGGGCTTAGGGGCATTTAAATTAAGCTTTCTTAATCTTTTTCCCAATCCGCCGCAAAGAATAAAAACATCAATATCTTTAAAAGGATTACTCATTCAAGAAAATTTACCTTTGGTAAATAACTTTTTACTTTTAGTGAAATTTTCAGTGGTGTGGGAAAGTATTTTATAATTTCCTATACCGCAAGAAAATTTACCTTTAAAAATGACTTTTTAGATTACTTTTAGTGGAATTTTCAGTGGTTGGGAGTTTTATACTTTCCCATACCATAAAATCAGATTTCCTGAAGATTATAATAGATTATTTGGCTGCCGTCTTTCTCAAAAGCAAATTTAACTTCCAGGAAATCTTTAAGCGCCTGCCTTAATTTATCCTGTTTTTCAGGAGACACAAATAAAAGCATAAACCCCCCGCCGCCAGCTCCTAATATCTTTCCGCCAACCGCGCCATTACTTAACGCCCTTTGATACATTTTATCGATTACAGGATTTGAAATTCTTTCCGACAAACTTTTTTTTAATTGCCATGATTCGTGCAGAAGTTTTCCAAATTTAATGATACTTGAATTACCATTCAAGATTTCCACCGCGTAATTCACCATATCTGCCATCGCGGATAGTTCCTTATTATTATTACCGGTATTTTTAACCTGTGTATGGGCAATTTCAGATGAATAACGGGAAAACCCTGTAAAAAAAAGCATCAAATGGCTTTGCAGATGTTTGATTTTTTCTTTATGCAAAGTTATAGGCACAACTCTAAAATTATGATCAGCATGAAAAATTATCTTATTAAATCCGCCGTAAGCAACCGCGACCTGATCTTGAGAACCCACGCTTTCTTTCAGGATATGCCTTTCTGTGAAAATCGCCTGTTTCGCGAGGTAATCTTTTGAAACCATCTTGCCTTTTAAAGCGCATAAAACATTAATCAATCCCACTGTAAATGCTGAACTCGAACCGATTCCTGAACGCGCCGGCAGGTCTCCGTCATGATGCACTTCTAATCCATTTTTTATACGCGATAATTTTAGGAGCGCCTTGACTACAGGATGTTGTATTTTATTGATATGTTTTACATTTTCAATCTTGCCGTATACAATCCTATGTTTATGTTCAAAAAAAGGCGGTAAATACCTCACGCTGATATAACAATATTTATCGATAGTAGTAGACAGTACCGCGCCGTCATAATTTTCATACCACGACGGGTAATCGGTCCCTCCGCCAAAAAACGATACTCTAAATGGAGTTTTACTGATTATCATGGATTCCTATCCTCTTAATATTTTTGATAATGTTGTTCTCATCTATATTATTCAACTGATGCAAACGCTCCCTGCTTCCAAGGTCAAAAACATGTTTATCATTAAATCCTATCCGTTGTAACCGGATATTCGAACCCTGTTTGCTTAAGATGCCCGCGACTAAGCTATCTAACCCGCCTTTATTTATAAATGCTTCTTCCATTGTAATTACAGCGGTATAATCTCTTAAAATATTAAACAGGCGGTTTTCGTCAAGAAAACTTAATAAAAAAACATCTATAATTCCAATATCTATGTTATCTTTGGCCAGCATATCCGCTATCCGGACAGCTTTATGAGTCATATATCCGGTGGAAATTAAGCATATTTTACTGCCTTTTTTTATTTCATGAAATCCGTTTTCCAATTTTATATTTTCATGATTATAGTATAATTGGGGTAGCGGTTTGCCGTCAAGCCTTATGTATTTAGGTTTTTTTACGGATATTGAATATTCCACAAATTTTTTAGCTAAAAACCAATCACTGGGCGAAGAAACTACAATGTTAGGCAAAGCCCTCATTATACTTATGTCCTCTAAGCAATGATGTGTCGGCCCGGATACATCGTAACTCAGCCCTGCGCCTACGCCGATCAAATTAACATTTATCTCTTTAAGCTGAGAATACAAAGACAAGTTTATTCGTATCTGCTCATACGCCCGCATTGTTAAAAAAGGAGCTATCGCGTAGGCGTAAACCGTAAAGCCTTCCGCGGCCAAACCAGCAGATACATTTATCAAATTTTGTTCGGCAATCCCGACATTTATAAATCTTTTTTTAAACCTTTTCCTTAGTATATCCAATTTTGGGGAGCCGAAATCCGCGCATAGAAAAAATATTCCTTTATCCGCATGCATACGGTTATACACTTCTTCTATAAAAACATCCCGCATTGTTTTTATTTCTGTTTTCATTTTAGTGTGGAAATTATTGCTCGTACTTCTTCAACGCTTAGGTTTCTAATATGGCTTAATGAATCTCTTTCTAGGGTAGGAACACTATTACCCTTTATGGTATGCGCGATTAATACATTCGGTTTACTGCTTTTTGATTGTTTCGTTTTTGCTAAGATATTATACAACAGCTTTAAGTTATGGCCGTTTACTGATTTTACATTCCAGCCAAAAGCTTTAAATTTACCGCTTAAAGGTTTTAAATTAAGAATGTTTTTGCAGTAATCTAACATGCAAACTTTATTATTATCTATTATTACAATTAAATTATTTAATTTATGTTCCGCGGCAAACATTACTGCTTCCCATATAGACCCCTCGTTTAATTCACCGTCTCCAAGCAGGACAAATACTTTTTCTTTTCTCTTTCGCCTGTTTAAAGCCAGAGCTATGCCGCAAGCTACTCCTAAACCATGGCCTAAAGAACCATTAACAGTCTCGAAACCCGGAATTATTGGATCTGGTATAGCCCCCAGAAATGAACCTTCTTTGCAAACCGTATCTAATTCTTTCTTATCAAAAAAACCTAAATCTGCGAGAATAGGGTAAAGAGAAATCGCTCCATGCCCCTTACTTATAATAAATCTGTCTCTTCCGGCCCAATTTGTGTCTTTGGGATTGAACTTAAGTATTTTTCCGTAATACATAACTGTAAATATCTCCAGCGCTGACAACGAAGAGGCTATCCTTGTTTGCGGAGCTGCTCCATGTATCATCAGTGTCTGTCTGCGGACAAATATTGATTTCTTTTTAAGAAAATCCATGAAGCCCCCTCGGGCGGAATCCCGACCGACTTTATCCGGATCCGCCAAGGCGGGTCGGTTTTGGAGCGTCGGGATAAAATTATTTTTTGTTTTCATTGTTCTTTATGGTATTTGTATACCATTCATACGTAAGCCTAAGGCCGCTCTCTAAAGTTGTTATAGGTTTCCATCCCAAAGAAAAGAACTTACTGCTGTCAAGGGCTTTTCTGGGAGTACCGTCCGGTTTTGTGGTATCCCATTCTATTTTTCCCTCGAAACCAACTATATTCGCGATAATCCCGGCGATTTCCTTAATTGAATATTCAATACCGGTTCCGACATTATAATGGATGTTCTCAAGCCTATCGGTATTATTCATAGCAAAAATAGAGGCTTTAGCAATATCTGAACTAAAAATAAATTCTCTTTTAGGAGTTCCACTGCCCCAGAGAGTTACCTTCTTTTCACCTTTAGATTTTGCTTCATGAAGTTTCATTATTAAAGCGGCCGCAACGTGAGAATTTTCTTTATCAAAAGTATCACACGGGCCATATATTGAATTAGGAATCAATGCTATAAAGCGTTTTGTATTAAATTGCCTGTTATAGGCCTTGCAGGCAAAAATACCGGCAATTTTTGCCGCGGAATAAGCTTCACTCGTGCCTTCTAATTCACCTGTCATTAAATATTCTTCTTTTATCGGCTGTTGGCAATATTTTGGATAAACACATGATGAGCCATAAAAAACTAAATTTTTTACATTATATTTTTGGGCTGCTTCAAAGATATTATCCTGAATCGCGATATTCGTATGAAAAAACGCGGCGGGAAAATTCTTATTAGCCGCAATCCCTCCTGTTAAACCAGCAGACAAAAATACGTATTCCGGCCGTTCTTTGCCAAAAAACTCATCAACACATTCCCTTTTTGTTAAATCAAGTTCATCCAGCAGCCTTGTTATAATATTCTTATACCCTTTTAGATTAGCTAAAAGCGCCGCCCCCAGCAATTTCGTATGGCCAGCTATATAAATCTTTGAGTCTTTAAACATTGCCATACCTGTTATTTGATATAATTCTATAACCTTTAATAAGTTCTTTTATTCCAAACTCAAGAGAATAGGCCGGTTTAAATCCTGTTTTCTCTATTTTCTCGTTTGAAACTATATAATCCCTTTTATCCGGATCTTCTCCTATAGGCGCTTCCAAATACGTAAAATCCGCGGTTTGTTCTTTTATCTTCACGCAAAGCTCTAATTTAGAAAGGTTGGCATCGGATAATCCCACGTTAAAAGCCCCGTTTTTCATAACATCAAAATTATTTATCGCGTGAATAAACGCCCTGGCAACATCCCTGACATGAATATAATTTCTTTTAAAATGCCCCTCAAATATAATTACAAACCGGTCTTTTACCGCCCTGTAAACAAAATCATTCACTAATAAATCAATTCTCATCCTTGGGGATATACCAAAAGCAGTGGCTAATCTTAAGCTTATAGAATTGCCTCTGTCTAAGACAATCTTTTCCGCCTCTACCTTTAGCTTGCCATACAAAGTTATGGGGTTTAAAGGAGTCTCTTCAGTGCAAAAAACGCCTTTCTGCCCTATCCCGTATCCGCTGTTTGTTGTGGGAATAATTATTCTTTGTTCTTTGGATATCAATTTCGCGAGAAGCGCAATCGCGCCCCTGTTTATGGTTTCAGCCGCAACTTTATCTCTATTACAGACAGGAGCGCCTACCAACGCGGCTAAAGGGATGATATAATCAACATTTTTAAGCAGAGGTTTCAAAATGTTTTCTTCACGGGTATCTCCGTTAATAACGTTAAAATTATCATAAGCGCAATTTTCCAGTAAAGAATCCTGTCCATACATAAAATTATCCAGGACAGTAACATTATGGCCTAATTTTAATAATTCAGGAACTAATACTGACCCTAAATAACCGGAACCGCCAGTAACTAAAATTTTCATAGCTTAATCCTCTCTCAATTTCATACTTAAGTACTCTTCTTATCTAATAATTTAGTGTATAAGCGGTACACCCAAAGAACCAAAAATACTTCCGGAACAAAATGATAGCTTTTATTTTTTAAACGCCATTTAAAATAATTAGATAATAATTTTAATCCGAAATTAATAATTCCGCTCATTGGTTTATTCTTTATTGTTGAGAAGATACTAGCGCCTGAATAGGCGATATTGCTTAAATAGCTTAGGTTTCCGAGCCAAACGCGTTCCCTTTTACTAAGCCACGGCCTTTGTTCTCCGTTAAAATCCGTATCGGTATTTGACCATCCAGCCCAATCTTCTAATCTCCGCGGAGGTTTTAATCCCATTTCTAAAGCGGTATTATGGATAACTGTTCCGGGAAAAGATAAAAACTGGGAAATAGAAGTCAAGGATGCCTCTGGATTCTCTTCTTGCAGACGGAAGAAAAGATCAAGCGTCTGGTTAACCTCTTTAAATGTCTCAGTCGGTATCCCGCACATCAAGCTATATATTGGTTTAATACCTGCATCTTTACATTTTTGATTTACCTCTAATATCTGTTCTACGGTTTGGCCTTTTTGCAGGTATTTTAATATTCTGTTTGAGCCTGACTCTGCTCCGAACCTCATTATGCTCATCCCGCTTTGTTTAATAAGCATCAGCTGTTTAGGCGATGCCCTGAGGATATCATTTACTCTTGCTCCTGAAGTATATAGAGGTATGTTTAACTTAATCATCCCTTCGCATATTTCCTGAACCCGTTTTATATCTAAAAAAAACTCATCGTCTCTAAGCCAAATTCCGTCGAGTTTAAATCTATTTACATCTTCCGTAATCATGCTTAGAGTTTTTTGCGCGGACATCGCTCTCCAGCGATGCTGGCTTCCCGCGGAATGATAACAAAAAGTGCATTTATAAGGACACCCTCGGCTGCTTTGCCCGATATCAAGAACCCTTTTGGATTCACTAATAAAAGGATGAGGGTGTATATAAGATTCGGCATTTATTAGATCCCAAGGAGTCGGCAGCATTTTCTCAATATCAACTAAAGGCCGATCCCCTGTAAAAACAAATTTTTCTTTATCTAAAAACGCGATTCCCTTGACGGCAAAGAGCGGTTTATAGCTTTTAAGAACATTTACTAAATCAGAAAATGTCTCTTCTCCTTCTCCAACACACACAATATCCACATAGGAATTTTTCAACGTTTGCTCGGGTAATAAGGTGGGATGGACTCCTCCCCAGACAATCGGGGTATTACCTTTTGTTTCCGCGCGAATAAGTTTCGCCGCCTCTAAGGCAAAATGAATCTGCATACCGGTCATAGTAGAAATACCGCAGCATATTGGCTTGTTCCTCAAGGCTTCCTTTAAACGCGTTCTCCACTCTTTATCTACGCGCTGGTCAATAATTTTAACCTTTATCCCCTGCTGATGAATAGGCGCCGCGATTGTTAAAAGCGAAAAAGGCGGAGCTACCGAAGCCCCAAAATCAACGCCTGATTTTGGATAAACCAATACTATATTATTCTGTTTTTCAGCCATAATAATACCGTTACTATTTCCAGCAGAATTTTTCTCTTATAAATTGAAGAAGAAAAACCGCTCCCCATTTAAAGACTTTTAGTTTCCTTACCCCGCCAATCCTGGAAGGCTCATCCGCGGGAATCTCCGCGATCTTTAATTTTCTTTTAACCGCCCGCACAGAAAGCAAAGGTTCCCAGCTGACATGGGTATTAAACATTTTTTCCGCGAAAAGAAAACCTTCATCTTTATCCAGATCCAGATCATAAGGAAGTTCTCTTTTATAAGCCCTATAAATTACCATGGCATCTGTATAATGGGCGCCGTAAAGAAGATTAACCATGCGGGTAAACATCCAGTTCCCAAAAGCGGTAACAGGATCATCATCATAGCTGCGCGCTTTTCCGAAATACCTGGAAGCAATGACCATATCATAGCCCTCTTTCATCTTTTTTATCAACGCGGGGATTATCTCAGGGATAGAATTACCATCGGGACTAAAGGTAATTACAATATCCCCTTTTACAAGAGGCCAGACTTCGGTATAGGCATTGCGAAATCCGATTTTTTTCTGCACATAAACATCATAACCATTATCCTTAGCATACTCTACAGTGCCATCCGTGGAACCGCCATCAAGAAAGATTATTTGGTCCACCCATTCTTTTTTAATCTTCGGCATAATCTCTTTCATCCCGGTAATTTCGTTAAGAGTCGGAATAATCAGCGTCGTAGTCATTTTTTTCTCCTTGAGCACAAAAAAGTTCTTGTTTAGCGAAACTTCGACGAATGTGTTAAAATTTAGATTTTTAAAATTTTAACACATCCTATGAGTCGAAGTATCATTTAAATAACTCTTTAATTCATAAATATAATTTATAAAAGAATCGCTTGACCACCCTAAGAAAAACGCGAAATATGGCATTACCCAGATAAACTGCCTCTGAAGAAACCAATATTTCCCAATCAAATCGCAGATTAAAATCAATACCAACGGAGAAAATATCATAATAAATAAAAATGAAATCTGCTTGAATCTTTCTTTATAGGGAAAAACAAAGGGGAATATCAAAACAATCAATAAAAAATATAATTTTTTAAACCCAACCAAATTCCCAAAAACACCTTTTAAAAAGCCAAGAATATTATTGCAGGGGTTCGGTATAAACTGAAACGTGTCATCCGCTGTAAATTGAACATGTACTGGCCCAAATACGCAAAACAGCCAAAATGGCAGCACGGCAAAAAAAGCAATAATCAATATTTTAGGAATACCTTTAAAAATACTGCTAAAATTCCGGTTAGCCGGCTTATTTAATAAAACATAAGCGAAACAAAAAAATATGATAAAAATTCCATAAGTATGAAAACAGGTAGCCAGCAAAAAAAATGTACCTATTAAAAACTTTTTTAGCGGGCTTAAATTAACTTCGTTTATAAATACCTCTGATAAATACAGGCTCGCCAGAGCTATCGTCGGAAGGACCGCGTAGCCCCTTATTTCAGTAGCATGTTTTATCAAAGTCGCATTAAAGCAAATAACGCTGAATGTAACGAGATAACCCCATATAGTTTTAAAATAACGCTTACAAATAAGATAAAGCAGATAAAAGCCTAAAATAGTAATAATAATGTGTGGTATGGCTAAACCCCACTTATTATAAGAAAATATTTTAAAAAACGGATAGATTACAAAATGATCCAAATTAAGATAAGAATTACGCTCGTTGCTGGGAAGTTCCTTTACCAGATGTAAAAAATCCCCCTTCATTACTTCTAATTGATTTAACTCATCATTCCAAAGTTCACAACGCGAGAGTTTATCAAGCCTAAGAATCAGGGCATATATGGAAAGGCTTATGACAACTAAAAGAATAATATTTTTTTTCCAGTATTTATTATTAAACATATCCTCTAATTAATCTTTATCGCGTTTTTGCGCGATTATAGCAAAGGTATTTTTTATATTAAGAGCCGACCCCATTGATTGCAGTAATTTTCCCTGGATGCTAAAATAACGTATGAGGTCGCATTTAAATCCCGCGTTATTAAGCAAAGAGACTATCGCATTTTGGTCAACGCCTTTTCTGGTAACATGGTACTCGGCATTATCATGGACTGAATTATCCAAATAAAGCCCCCTGCTGCGCCGGATGTGCCTTTTAAGCCCTCCCCACAAATCTCCTTTAAAAATCCGCCAAGAAAAATATGCTAAAATACTAAAAATTCTTGAAGGTTTTCCAATAGTATCATATTTTAACGGATCCTGAAAAGAAAAAAATTGCCCGCGAGGAGAAAGAAGAATAACCGCCTTACGAATCAATCCCAGATAATCAGGTATATGATGTAAAAAAGAACTGACAACAATAACATCATACGTACTATTCTCTGATTTCATAATTTTTTCTATATCACCACAACGAACTTCTAACCGGTCATTAAAATGCCTACATTTATTTTTCAGCACAACAAGCTGCTTATCGGAAATATCCACTGCTGTTACTACAGCTCCAAGCTCCAGAAAAGCTAAAGTAGTTAAACCGTCTCCTGCCCCTAAATCTAATATCTTAGGAGGAGATTTCAACGTTCGTTTTTGCGCGCAGTCATAAACTTGTTTAATCAATTTGCTATAAAGCAACCGTAAAGATAAATGTTTTATATGTGGAGATCCATCAATAATTTTTTTTCTTTCTACCGAATCAAATACAGCTATATTCGCTAAAGCAGCCAGCACATGTTTACTCGCGGCATTTTTATCTATCTGCATAATAATATCTCCGAATTTTTATATTATTTAAACATTGTATATTGCGGTTTTATATTTTTTAATATTTTCCGCTTTTTTAAACCAGGCAATTGTTTCTTCAAGGCCCTTATCTAAATTATATTTTGGCTGCCAGTTTGTTAACGTTGTTATTTTTTTATTACTACCGAGGAGCCTCTCTACTTCGGAATTCTCAGGCCGCCTGCGTTTTTTTTCAACAATAATTTTTACGCGGCTGTTCAGCTTGCCAGCCAGGATTTTTACTAATTCTTCAATAGATATTTCAATACCGGTAGAAATATTAATTTCTTCTCCTATGGTTTTTTTGGAACCGGCAATTTCTAAAAAAGCTCGGCATACATCTTTCACGTAATTAAAATCACGGGTTGGCGTTAAATTTCCCAGCCGGATTTCTTTAACTCCCGCCAACAATTGGGTAATAATTGTTGGAATTATGGCGCGCGCGGATTGCCTCGGTCCATAAGTATTAAAAGGACGAGCAATTACAACCGGCAGATTAAAAGACCGGTAAAAAGATTCCGCTAGGCGATCAGCGGCAATCTTAGTAGCACTATAGGGAGATTGCGCCTGCATAGGATGTTTTTCATCAATCGGGACATAACAAGCAGTCCCATAAGACTCAGAAGTAGAAGTAACAATTAATTTTTTAACATCCAGTTTTCTGGCTGATTGCAGTACGTTAAGTGCCCCGCCAATATTCGTTTCTACATAAGAATCTGGAGAATGATAAGAAAAAGGAATAGCAATCAGCGCGGCTAAATGAAACACAACATCACAACCGTTCATTGCCATTTCAACAAGATGAGGATCACGGATATCTCCCGGAAAAACTTCAATTTGTTTTATTTTCTTCTCAGGA
>JBDRLG010000043.1:0-13538 GCA_043813255.1 Candidatus Omnitrophota bacterium | reverse complement strand
CAAAACAGAATTATTAAAAATAATAAAAATAGCTTTCTTGTAGGCTGGCTGAGTTGCATCACTTGTAAGTATCTTTCAATATCTTATTGTGATATAAGCTAGTTTATCTCTGCTACAAATTATACTTTATCACAATTTATTACTTTTGCAAGGATTTTTTTATGCGTTTAGTGGGAGCGCTCCCAGCCCATTAAAACCCTATCATAAACTTAACACCAATTTCTGTAGAATTATTTTTTGGTTCAATAACTGTCCCATACTTAATCCATAAACCATTTTCTGAGATAGTCGAGGTAGCAACCTCTTTTGACTTCTTGATATTCCAATATCTTATGAAAGGCTCTATTACAAAATCTAATTTCTCACCTTTCTTCAAGAGTTTTATTGAACCCCTAATACCATAACCTTTATCTTGATCATTTTCAACATCATTATCAGTATAGTAACCCGCAATAGGGTCGTAACATCTAACATCGCTTAAATGGCTCTTCTGTTTTCCCTGCCAGAAGATATCATATTCTACCAAACCGCCTATAGACCAACCATCTTGCATATTAAAAACACCTTCTACGCCTATCGGGCTGTAAATATAATTTGATTCTCTTTCATAGCCGCCATAGTTAGTTGAACTTATCTTACCGGATGCATCATCATTTAAATACCTATACCCAATACCAAAATAAGGCGTAATAATAAATTCTTCCGACGGCTTGAAATCATACCCTCCTAAACCTCTGACTTCCGCTGAAAAATCCGAAATATTATCTATAGTCCCTGAACCTTCATAATCTACCTGCCCGCCTGCTATCCTGCCTTCTGCTTTTAGCATGAAATTGTTATGCCAGCTGTAAGCGCCTGTTAATCCATACATCATGCCATCTTCTTTCATCACTCCGGGCTCTTTATACCTAAAATAATATATTTCCGGCCCTATTTCCAAATGGCCAATTCCTGCTTCTTCTTTTTCTAATCTTTCTACCTTTTTCTCTCTCTTTGAGCTGCTTTTTTCTTTCTTGCGGATGCTTTTCTCTATTTTACGGCCTTCTGTTATAAGCTCCTGCTGGTAATCCTGAGCAAATATTAATGCCGCGTATCTTTTTGATTTATAATTGTCAGAAGCATAAACAAAGCCGGAAAAAATCAATACAATACCTATTGTGATACCTACTAATGTTTTCATCTTTACCTCCATGCTGTTGAATCAGTTGCAAAACTCCACTCTTTAATAAAAACAAATCCTATAATCTTTTTTAAAGTATTTACTTTCTAAAGAAAACTTATCTATAATAATGGGGCTGTTGCGAAATACCTTGAATTCGTCATTCTGCGGCTCGCCTCGCAGCGAAGCCGAGGGCTTGACCGCAGAATCTATAAACATTTTAGAGGTACTGTGGTTAAACCACAGGATGACAAAAATGGAGTTTTGCAACAGACTCATGATTTAAATAAACTTTTAAGCAACACTAAATTTTAATACTTTTTATTGGGTTTTAATTAAAAATCTTACTCCGTGGCAGGGAAAAAATATAGTAACATAAAAAACAGGATTTATCAAGCACTTTTTAAAGTTTTGTCAAAGTTTTTAGTATCTTTATTTTTTAGCCTTTTTACTAAATTTTAAAAGAAATCTGCGCGTATAACCAGTCGGCGTCATTATTAGGCCCGGTATCTTTAACATAGCCGCCAGTAAAGAAATGAGCCCCTCCTACTTCTAATTTTATATTCTTGATAAAGTCATACTGTATCCGTAAAGATATTTCCTGCCCTACATAATAATCACGGTCTCCGGTTGTTTTAGTGCGTAACGCTGTCCCTGAAGAATTATACCACGAATCATTTTTACTCATCAGCCAGAAAAAATTAGTCTGGGGAATTATCCTGAATTGCTGATTAATGTTTAAAGTAATCTTAGCGGCAAATTCACGCATATTTTCCCATCTAAAAAAATCCATAAGGCCATAAGGGGCATGCGTACTTTGGTATAAAGGAATAAATGTATTCGTTTTTTTATCATTGGGGTTTTTGTCTCCACTGGCTTGGTTATATATAATATTAAATACAGGGCCAAGGGGAACTGATGAATAACCAGCTGTCAGGTCAAAATGTATCGCATACGCTTTAATTGTCTTGCCCGCGGTTTTGCCGAACTGATAAGGCAATTCAAAATCATATAATAAGTTACTAAATAATTTACCGTGTATCCTTGAGCCAACAGTATAACGGCTTGTCTTAGCATCACCGCGTATAATCTGAGGGAGAAAATACCCTTCAATAAACATAGCAATCTTATCCCACATACAGCCAACATATGCGCCCATAAGCTTTTCTTTATGTTGAATCTTATTGAAATTATCAGTGTTATATTTAACAACCTCGGCAAATAAAAAATCATAATACGCCTGTTGAGGATGAATATGCAAAACTATAGCGTCAAAAGAACGTATGGCATTTGACCATATAGGAGCGGCAATAAGCCTGCCCTTGCCATATTGAATTTCCTGCCGGCCTGCCTTAAAATCTACAGGCTGAGATCCTATATTATTAAACCGCAGAAAAAGCTGATGCAGATCAAAATTATCTCTTTGGTTAACAATAGGCTTGATGTGATAAGCCCACTCCTGCGCATCTAAACCCTCTACGAATACTTCACTTATATCCTTGAAAGAAGCCTTTAGATTAACCATAACGCGGTTAAAAAATAAACACCCGTTATCTTTAAGGCTCTTATTAAAATCAAAATTCCGCTTATATTCCTGCCGGAAACGCTCATTTAAACCTAATTTAAAGTTCCAACCGGCAAAATTTCTTGTTAATAAACCCTTTTCATCAAAGGCAAATACAGGCATAACCAGCCAATAAAACAATACAATACATATTGTGTGTATAAATATAACTCTAACCTGTCTTTGTTTCATTTATCTTTGGTTTATGGTTTATTAATGTATTTTTTATTGGCTTTATTGTTTATCTATACGTGGAATTTCTATTTTTTTAAAATCCATATCCTTAAATATAGCGCTCAATTTTTTGACTTTATTTTTCGAATAACCAGATATAAAAACATGCATATTTAAAGGCAAGAAACCTCTCCCATAAGAATAGCTAAATACAGCCTCTCGCCTATATAAGATATCTTTTCCTGAAAATTCATTCCAGTCAAGCCATGTTATATCTGTATTAGCTATGACTCCATTGGATTTCTTTGTTTTTTTATTTCTGCTCTTTAAATCCGGATGTAAGCCGAAATAAATACCAAAGCTAGCTTCTTTATTTTTAGAATTTAATCGCTCCGAGGATTCATTTATTCCATACCAAAGATAAAAATCAGGCCCGGCTTTAAATGAAAGTTCATACCCTTTTGGAAGATTAATAATAGGTTTTAATTCGGGGAATTTATTTCCTTGCCCATATACAGATGATATAAATAACAGAAAGCAACTTAGAGCAAATACAGATATTAATTTTTTCATTTATTCATCCCCTTTATTACTAAATATTATTTAATTTACTAATCCCATATTTGAATCTATTTTTTTTATAGTAGAAATTATTGACAGGACTTTTTCTAAATCCAGCTTTTTCCTGCTGTCTTTTATATATACTTTAAAGTACCCTTCGTCCGTGATTATATCGCAGTTAAAGTAATTTTCTTCTTCATTCAGGTTATAACCTATAAAACCTTTTTGCTTTTCTCCTGTAAATCTGACTATATCTACATTCTGCTGATTGCCTAAATCCGGGATAAAAATACCTTTCATAACCATAAAAAAGGCATCTATCAGGTTATTGACATCATTCATTTTAGTGCTCATTATTCGGCTTATGAATTCATAATCATTGTTTATATCCTGTTTTTTTAAGTGCGGGAATAACCCAATGAAAAATCCCGGGGGCTCGTAAACCAAATACATTACGGGGTCTTTAGTTTTAAACTTTTTCTTTTTGTAATACATTTTAGTAACATTCTGCTTGATTACTTTGAATTCCTTAGGAACATTTATTTGAATCTGCGGCAGTTGGTATTCAACTAATTCTAAGTTATACTCTTGGTCTATCACTTGATTAACCGGCTCGGGATTAGGGATTATGCAGAATATGGGGATTTCTTTGCAACTGCCAATACCGGATTCAAGATACAGCCTTAAAATAGGAGAACCGGCAAACTTTATTACAAATAATACCCCGAATAATAAAATAATAGTAATATAAATACGTTTCTTAATTTTTTTCTTCATTTATTTTATCGAATTCTTCCTGTTTTATAGTAAAACTGTGTTCTGCCGCGGGGAATTTGCATTCAATAACTTCTTCCTTATATTTTTCTACAGCTTCCTGAATTAATGCTCCAAGGTTAATATATTGTTTTACAAATTTTGGTTTGTACCTTTCAAATAACCCAAGCATATCATAGGTAACCAATACCTGCCCGTCACAATGACTGCCTGCACCAATTCCAATTGTGGGAATTTTTAATTTTTTTGTAATTAATTCCGCTATTCTGTCCGGCACGCATTCCAGCACTACAGCAAAACACCCGGCAATTTCCAAAGCCTCTGCCTGCCAAATAAGCTGTTTGGCAGTTTCAGCGTCTTTACCCTGCACTTTAAAACCGCCTAATTTATCAGCAGTCTGGGGAGTAAGCCCGATATGACCCATTACTTTAATCCCGGCGTTTATAATTTCTTTAGTCACTTCCAGGCAATTATCAAACCATTCAAGTTTTACCGCGCCGCATTTTGCTTCTTCAATAAACCTGCGGGCATTTATTACACAACTGTGCGCGTTAATTTGGTATGATTCATATGGCATGTCTCCAACTACTAAAGCGTGTTGAACAGCAGAACTTACTGCTTTTGAATGATGTATCATTTCAACCATTCCTACCTGAGTAGTTGACTCAAGGCCTAAAACTACGTTCGCCAAGGAATCCCCTATAAGAATTATATCTATGCCTGCCTTGTCAATAAAAGATGCCATAGGGTAATCATAGGCGGTAAGCATAGTAATTTTACGCTTATTTTTTAATTCTAAAATATCTTTTACTGTAATTTTATTTTTTTCCATGTAATTACTTTACACATTACACTTTAAACATTACACAATTTTTCTAAATACTTATCTATCGCCTTGGCGGCTTTTTTTCCCGCGCCCATGGCGGAAATTACTGTATCTGCTCCGGTAATAATATCTCCTCCGGCAAAAACACCGGCGATAGAAGTCATTAAATTATCATCAACCTGTATGGTGCCGTTGGAATTAGTTTTAAGGCCCGGAGTATTTTTAGGCAATAAGGGATTTGGATTCTGGCCGATTGCCACAATAACTGTATCTACGTCCAAAATAAAATTAGAATCCTTTACCGGCACAGGACGCCTTCTGCCTGAATCATCCGGTTCTGCTAACTCCATTTTAATACATTCCAGCCCTTTGACAAAGCCTTTTTCATCGGCAATTATCTTAACCGGCTGTGTAAGTAATTTAAATACCACGCCTTCTTCTTTGGCGTTTTGTATTTCTTCTTTTCTGGCAGGCATTTCTGCTTCTGTACGCCGGTATACCAATGTTACTTCTTTACCCAGCCTTAAACCAATACGGCCGCAATCAAAAGCTACATTGCCTCCGCCAATAACTACTATCTTCTTGCCTAAACTAATTGGTGTGGCATACTCGGGAAATTTATAGGCTTTCATTAAATTTATCCGCGTAAGAAACTCATTAGCGGAATAAACCCTGTCTAAGTGCTCGCCCGGAATTCCTAAAAATTGAGGCAGGCCCGCTCCAGTGGCAACAAAAACCGCTTTAAACCCCTCTTTAAATAAATCATCAATAGTAAAAGTCCTGCCAATCAAAACATCAGTTTTTACTTCAACACCTAAGCTTTCTATATATTTTATTTCATCCTGAACAGTTTTTTTAGACAGCCTAAATTCCGGAATGCCGTAGATTAAAACTCCTCCTGCCAGATGCAAAGACTCAAAAAGCGTAACTTCATATCCCAGTTTTGCTAAATCAGCAGAACAAGTCAGCCCCGCCGGCCCGCTGCCCACCACGGCAATTTTAACAGTTTTTTTTTCACTATGGACTATGGACTGTGGACCATGGACTATTCCATAATCCGCGGCGTATCGTTCTAAGGCTCCTATATTTATAGGGATATTCTTTTTATTAAGCACGCATACGGCTTCACACTGGCCTTCTTGAGGGCAGACTCTTCCGCATACTGCCGGGAGGTTATTTTTTTCTTTGATTTTTTTAAGGGCTTCTTTTGTTTTGCCTTCTTTGATTAATTTAACAAACGCGGGGATATCTACTTCAACAGGACAGCCGCTGACACAGGAAGGGTTAGGGCACTCAAGGCAGCGTTTGGCTTCTTGAAGCGCTTCTTGTTCAGAAAATCCAAGCGTGACTTCAAAAAAATCTTTAATTCTTTCGGCTGCTGGCCGTTTTGGGACTTTCTCAGGCATATGTTGTTTTACTATTAAATATTCAACGCGGGGATAAACATCTGTGCAATCTTGAAATAAATTATCAGCCCTACTACGTCTACTATGCTGGTAGTTATAGGGCCCGCGAGAACCGCAGGGTCAAGGCCGATTCTTTTTGAAAAAAGAGGCAGAAATACTCCAGTCGCTATAGCGAGTATAGCGATAATAACCATACTTAACCCCACGACTACCGCGACGTGGAAATCCTTCTGCAAAAGAAAAGCCCTGCCAAAAGCCACTATCCCGACTATTAAACTCATAAATAACGCGGCTGAAAATTCAAGCCTGATAATTTTATAGATGTTTTTAAAATTCACATCCCCTGTCGCAAGGCCTCTTATAATTGTAATTGATGTCTGGGCGCCGGCATTACCTCCTGTATCCAAGAGCATAGGGATAAAAAAAGCTAACGCGACTACTGAACTTAATGTATGCTGGAAATTTTTTAAAACTGTACCGGTTAAAAAATCAATTACTAACAAAAGAATAAGCCAGCCAACGCGCCTTTTAACTAATTCCATTGTAGTCGTATGGGCATAACTGATAATTTCCCCGCCCTTGGCATCCATTTTACCTATTTCATACATCTCCTTGGTATTCTGCCTTTCAATAATCTCCACGATATCGTCAACAGTAATTATACCAACAAGAATATTATCCTTATCCAACACCGGAGCGTCAAGCAGGTCATATTTCCTAAACCAGTTGGCTACATCTTCTATATCAGATTCGACATCAACTTTAATTAATTCAGCGCTCAGTATTAATTCCTTAATAGAAATATCCGGAGGCGCTTTTAACAAATCCTGCAAAGGGATACTGCCTATCAACGCGTGTTTTTCATCTGTAACAAAAATAGAATACAGGGGTTCCCTATGCTCAGTGCGCAGATTTCCCTGAATAGATAATAACGCCTGCTTGGCAGTCATCTCTTTTTTTAATTCTACGAACTCTGTAGTCATGATACTTCCCGCGGTGCCTTCATTATACACCATCAATTTCCTTAAATCCTGCGCTTCTTCTTTATTTACCAGCGCGAAAAACTTTTTAAATACCTTCGTGGGAAACTCTTTAAAAAGGTCCGCCCTTTCATCAGGAGCCATTTCATTTATAATTTGAGAGACTTGCTCATTACCTAAATTATTTAATATATATGTCTGCTCAGAGACTTTAAGGTTTTCAAATATCTCTATAGATTTCTGTATGCTAAGTAATTTAAATACAATTATCTTTTCTGTAAGCTCAAGAGATTTCCAGCCTTCGGCAAGATCCATGGAATGTATCGTCTTAAGCAGGGCTTTGAGCCCGTTAAAATCTTTTTCCTGTATTAATTCCCTTATTTCCGGAAGGAATAAAGCGAAAACAGCTATTTTTTTATGCAAAGAATTTTTCATAATAAATCGGCTTTCAGCTGTCAGCCTTCAGCTTTCAGCTAAATCTGTCTGACGACAGTTAGGGATTTTTTTGCTGATAGCTGACTGCTGAGTGCGAAGCAAAGCGAAGCCTCCCCGCAGGGGAAAGCTGCTGAAGGCTTATAAGATTTTATTTTCTTCATCCACAAATAATTTCAAACGTTTTTGCAATTCATCAAAATCTACTTTATGCGCGTCAAAATCAGGGCCATCTACACAGCCATAAACAGTTTTACCGTCTACTGTACAACGGCAGGAAGCGCACATCCCAGTGGCGTCAACCATAATCGGGTTTAAACTAACTATGGTTTTAATATTATAATTCCTGGTAAGATCAGCTGCTGCCTGCATCATAGGAACCGGCCCTACAGCATAAACTAGTTCAGGATAGCGCGTATTAGATGATTTTTCAATAGTTTTTAACAAATCTTTTAATACGTCTATAACAAACCCTTTATGCCCGTAAGAACCGTCATCTGTACTTATAAATAATTCATCGGATATTTTTCCCATTTGGTTTTCAAGAATTAATAAATCCTTTGAACGCGTTCCAATAATACTTATAACGCGGTTGCCGGCTTCTTTGAATGCCATAGAAACAGGATATACTTCAGCTATGCCTACGCCTGCTCCGACGCAGACAACTGTTGATGAAGTTATAATTTCCGTAGGATGCCCTAATGGCCCAAGGATATGCGCGATATAATCACCGGCCTTAAGCGCCCCAAGTTTTTTAGTGCTAAAACCTAACCTTTGAAAAATCAGTGTAATTGTGCCATTCGAGTTATCCCATCCCGCTAATGTAAGAGGTACGCGCTCTCCTGTCTCATCTATTACAAGGACAACAAATTGCCCTGCCTTTGCTTTATTCGCGATCAAAGGCGCTTCCACAGTAATCTTTGCAGTATTACTATTTAATTCTTGTTTATCAATTATTTTAAATAACATGATTCTCTATAACCTCTGCTTGGACATCCGGATAATTTTTTATCAGAATAGCGCCTTTTTCTTTACCCAATAGTGATATAACCGTGGCTAAAGCGTCAGCTGTAACGCAGTCATCAGCTATTATAGTTACTGACACCACTGGCGAATCTACAGGCCAGCCTGTTTTTGGATTAAGAAAATGAGCATATTTTCTGCCGCCTTTATTAAAAGACTGTTCATACACTCCGGACGTGGCTACTGCTTTATTCTCAAGTTCCAACTTTTCACAAATCCCCTTTTTATCAGGAGATTGGATACCTACAACCCAAGAACTGCCGTAATTATTCCCAAGACAATATATATCTCCACCGGCATTAATAAGGCAATTTTCAACCCCTATTTCTTTAACTTTATTAATCGCGCAGTCTACAGCGTAGCCTTTCGCGATAGCTCCCAAATCTATTTTCATTCCCGGGACTTTAAATTCTACCAAATTATCAACGGAATTAATACTGATCTTTTCAAACCCCACTTTATTAAGTGTATCTAATATCTCCTGCTCCGGAGGTTGTTTATATAAATATTCCGTAAACCCCCAGATATCTATAAGCGGCCCTACTGTAATATCAAATAATCCGCCGCTTGCCAGCCAAAACTCTTTTGCTTTATTTATAATCCCTATAGTTTCCAGGCTTACTTTTAAGCTTCCAGCTTCATTCAACCTGCATATTTCGCTCTCTGGTTTATATTTGCTTAACAGATTTTCAACTCTTTTGATTTCATTAAAAGCGGTATTCAACGCGGATTCATTGTCAGACTTCACTTCCACAAATGTTCCCATCAATATTTGTGTTTCCTGATAAAGCTGATTTTTTTTCTGGCATCCGGTTAAAAAGGAAAAATTTAAAACGCAAAACGCAAAAATCAAAAAAAATTTTATAGACCAATTTCTATATACTAATAACGTGTCATTACGAGGAACGAAGTGACGAAGTAATCTTTTTAAGATAAGATTGCTTCGCTTCGCTCGCAATGACACTAATTTAGATAATAACAGATTTAATAATATCTTCATTTTTTAATTACCTTAAACAACTCCTTAAGCCCCAATGTATTTACTACATCTCCTTTACTAAGCCAGCCTCTTCTTGCCACTGCTACTCCCAATTTAATCATATCCAACTGGGCTGTGGCATGAGAATCTGTATCTATTGATATTCGAACCCCCATTTCCTTCGCAAAGCGTGAATGGACGCTATTTAAATCAAGGCGATCGGAGAAAGAATTAATTTCCATGCAAGTATTGGTATCTGAGGCGGCTTTAAAGACTTCATTAAAATCTACTTCATAAGGCTCTCTGACTCCCCATAAACAACCTGTGGGATGAGCAATAATATTCGTGTATTTATTCTTACAGGCTTTAATCAATCTCTTGGTAATCTGCGCTTTAGGCTGTTTAAACCCTGTATGAATCGCGGCAACTACTATATCGAATTCTTTTAAAACTTCATCTTTATAATCAAGATTACCTTGAGAATCTATATCTACCTCAGTGCCGAATAAAATCCGGAAATCTTTCATTTTTCTATTTATCTTGTCAATCTCTGCTTTTTTCTTCTTTAAATCCGCTATACTTAATCCCTTAGCAACTTTAAGGCTTTGGGAATGGTCGGTAACCGCGATATAAGAATACCCTTTTTTTTTGGCGGCAGACGCCATTTCTTCTATAGTGTTACGGCCATCAGACCATTTAGAATGCGTATGTAAATCGCCTTTAATATCTTTAAGTTCAATCAAACGCGGTAATTTATTATCTGCCGCTAATTCTATTTCTCCGTTATCTTCTCTTAACTCCGGTTCAATAAAAGATAACCCCAGCAATTTGAATATTTCTTGTTCAGTTTTTCCAGCGATAAACCTGTCTTGCTTAAATACGCCGTATTCATTAATCTTAAAGCCTTTTTTCTGGGCCATAGCCCTTAATTTAATATTAAAATTTTTAGAGCCGGTAAAATATATTAACGCGGCTCCATAAGATTTCTGTTCAACAACCCGGCAGTCAACCTGCAAACCATCCGTTGTTCGAACCGAAGACTTCGTAATTCCTTCAGCCAGAATTTCTTTCACTGAAGATGCTTTTACAAAAGTATCCATTATTTCTTGAGGCTGGTTTGAAACTACCAGTATATCTATATCCCTGACAGTTTCCTTCTGCCTGCGCAGGCTTCCCGCCACAGACACATTTTCTGCCGCAGGGATTTGTTTTAATAACCTTGTAAACTCATCTGCCGCGGCAATAGCAAAACCAAGCGGCATGCGCTGCCTGCCTTTTTTAACAATCTCTATGCCTCTTTTTATATTCTCTATTGTTTTTTCTTTTATACCGGGAATACCTTGTAGTTTTTTTTCTTCAATAGCTTTCTGCAAATCAGCCAAATTTTTAATCTTTAGTTTTTCATATAAAAGTTTAACCGTCTTTGGCCCGATTTGAGGAATATCCAATAAATCAAGCAATCCTTTAGGAATAGTTTTTTTAAGTTCATTATAACTTTTTATCTTGCCTGTTTTAACAAACTCAGTAATCTTTTCAGCTAAATCATGGCCAATACCTGAAATTTCACTCAACCTTCCTTCTTGGACATAATCCTCAATATTACCGGTCAAAGACTCAATATTCTCAGCTGCGCGCTCATAAGCGCGGACACGAAAAGGGTTATCTCCTTTTATCTCTAAAATATTGGCAATCTCGCGAAAAATCCCGCAGATTTCTATATTTTTCACTTAAAATCTCCATTTTAAATTAGCTGATAAAATTTATTTTATTATTCTCCCAGCTCTTTTAAAATCTCGTTATTAGGATCCAAGGCTTTTGAACGGCTTATATACACCCTATATTTATCATTATCGCCTTTCATTTTATACGCCTGAGCTAAACGGATATTCACGGTAGCAAAATCAGGAGCTAATTTAACTGCCTGTTCCAGTTCCTCAATTGCCTTATCATAATTCCCGCCAATAATAGATGGCGCCATCAGATAAAATGAACCAAGCCCCAAATAAACTTCTGGTAAATCAGGGGCTAATTCTTTGGCCTTTAAAAAATACCTTTTAATTTTTCCGGAATAAAACAGCTTATCCACTAAATTACCGTCTTGAGCCAGCGCGCTGTTTATTGTAGCTAACATCAGATAAGCCATCCCTAAATTATTATTATCTACACCAGGGCTATTTAAGATCTTATTTACTAAAGATAAAGATGAATTCAAATCATTATTTTTGTATTTTATATACGCGAGGCTGTTTAAAGAAGAAAAATGCTGCGGATTAATATTTAATATTTGATATAATAAATCTCGCGCTTGAGTGGTAAAACCTTTCCTTCTTAAGAATTCCGCTTTTACCCATAATGCTTCAAGATTATCTGTTTCTTGCGCTAAAATTTTTTCGGCAGCAGCTAAAGCCTGTTCATCTTTTCTTATCTTTAAAAACTCCAAAGCGTATTCTACCGGCGCGGATGGTTCTTGCTCTTCTTCACCTAAATACTGAATCTGATTGGGTATAGAATTAAATTTAAATATCATAGCAATACAAAGCTGCCTATTTAACTGAATTATTAAAAGTATAGATATTATAATAATAGGAATAAAAAATAATATTTTTTTTAACATAAAACGTTCATTTTGCTAACTGATAACTTTGTTCAATTATTTTTACTAAATCTACCAGCATAGTATTTACAGGAGCTGCTATTCCCAAACTTTGGCCTTGCCTCATAACTACGCCGTTTATAAAATCTATCTCCGTTGGTTTTTTCTTCAGAACATCCTGCAGCATTGAAGATTGATTACTGGATGTTGCTTCACAAACCGCCTCTACTTTTACCAATGGGTCATCATAAATAAGTTTTATCCGCTTTCTCTTAACAAGCCGAGATGCTTCAGAAACGGCTTCTCTCATAATCCTGCGGGTATTTTCAAATTTGATCAAATCTCCGTTAGTTAAACGAGTAATCGCGCTAAGGGCGTTTATACCGGAATTTATGATTAACTTTGACCATAAAACCCCCTTAATATCACGGGATATTTTAATTTCCATATTAGATTTTTTGAAAAGCTGCCTTATTGAACTCATTTCAACAGGGATTTTTCCGTCTAACTGCCCGATTGTTGTCAGGCCTTTACCCGCGTGCCTAAGATGCCCGGGGCCAAGGGATGTTACACCATGGCTGGTAACTCCAGCGATTACTTTTTCTGAACCGATAACTTCGCTAATAATCTCCACATTGCCTATCCCGTTCTGTAAAGTAAGCACTCTGGTATTATCCGATATAATCGGTTTACACTGCAAAATAGCATTTTTTGTGTGGTATGCCTTAACACAAATAATAATCAGATCAGGATTTTTTATCTGTTTTACATCAGCGGTAATTTTCACATTAGCTTTCCAGCTGCCTGAAACGCCTTCAATTATTATCCCTTTCTGTTTTATAATCTCAACTTTTTCCGCTGCCTTATCCAGCAGCCAAATCTCTTCTTTAGATTTAGATAAATAGGCTGCCAGCAAACATCCTATTGCTCCCGGGCCAACTATAACTACTTTCATTGTCATCCTCCGGATTGTAGAAAATGTATTGTCAAAAGTTTTTAGTTAAATTTTTTATATCTATAATAGTTACAGTAAGTTTTGTTAAATAAGCTTGCCTCCCCCTTAAAAA
>JBDRLG010000042.1:0-4552 GCA_043813255.1 Candidatus Omnitrophota bacterium | reverse complement strand
GATCATGTCAGTTGGAGCTATGATATGGTCGGTTACTCTGTGGATATTACTGGCGCAGCAGTAGGACGTATTTAGAAATCATCCGTCAGGTTAACCCTAAGATACGTTATTTTCAACCCTGTACTTCTAATATGTTTGGCTTAACTTCTACTGCCGTACAGAATGAATCAACTCCTTTTAATCCTCAGAGCCCTTATGCCTGCGCTAAAACTTTTGCCTATTATCTTACGCGGTATTATCGTCAGGCTTTTGGTATATTTGCGTCAAGCGCCATCCTTTACAACCATGAATCACCCCGGCGTACTCCGGAATATGTCACGCGCAAAATTACTCAAGCGGTGGCGCGGATATCTTTAGGTAAACAGAAAAAATTAGTTTTAGGTGATTTAAGCGCGCGTATTGATTGGGGCTATTCCAAAGAATTTATGGAGGCGGCTTGGCAGATTTTACAATTAGATAAGCCGGATGATTTTGTCATTGCTACGGGCGAAGCGCATTCCGTCAAAGAATGGGTAGAGGAGGCTTTTGCTGTTGTAAATTTTAAGCCGGATAAATATCTGGTTGTTGATGCTAAATTAATCCGGCCGACCAAGACATCATCGCTAGTTGGTGATATAACAAAAGCTATGAAAGTATTCGGGTTTAAGCCGAAGGTTAAGTTTAAAGCGCTTGTTGAACTGATGGTTAAAGCTGATCTGGAGAAGGAAAAAATTGGATAAGATAAAGATTTCTATATGTATGCCTACGCGTAATCGCGCCGGCTTTATCGGGCAAGCCCTAGAAAGTATTATTTCTCAGGCTGGTGATAGCGTAGAGATTGTTATTGTTGACGGAGATTCCCAGGATAATACGCAGGAGGTGGTGCGAGGTTACCAGAATAAATTTAAGAATTTAGTTTACTGTCGCCAGGAGAAAAATGGCGGGGTTGACAGGGATATGGCTAAAGCCATTGAGCTGGCGCATGGGCAATATTGCTGGCTATTTTCAGATGATGACGCGTTAAAACCTGGAGCAATAAAAAGAATTCTAAAGGAAATCGAGTCAGGGTATGAAATATATCTTTGTAATGTAACCGCCTGTGATTTAGACATGAAACCTGTTAGAGATCGGTTTTGGCTTTCTGCGAAAGTTAATGATAGGGTTTTTAATCTTCACGAAAAAGATGATTTTATTGAATATTGCGATAAGGCAAATTCAATCGGAGCACTTTTTAGTTTCTGGAGTTCGGTTATTCTAAACCGGCAAGAATGGAATAAGTCAGGATATAATCATGATTTTGATGGGACAGCTTATGCTTCTGCTTCGGTTCTTTTATCTTTTATTAAAAGTAAATGCAGGCTGAAGTATATTAAAAGCCCTCTTGTTTTATGGCGTAATGATAATAAAAGTTTTCAAGATGATGGAGGGCTTGTAGATAGATTTCTTTTGGATTTTAATGGTTATTCGCAATTAGCAGATAAATATTTATCTGATGACCGTAAGTCAAAAGATGCTTTCTTAAAAGTTATGAGCCGTGAGCATCCCTGGTATACGATAATTCACGCGGCATCGCACATTGACAGTGGAGAGCTTTGGGCGGAATTTAACGCAAAGCTTCTAAAATTTAAATATAATCCAAGAATGGTTAAGGCGTGGCATTTATTAAGCAGGTTTAAGCGTATTGTAACTATTGGAGTAAAGATAAAACGCGCGATAATTAAGAAACAATGCTTGAATGAGGCCGCGCATTGGCTGTGCAGTATGGTTAAATACAGCTGGAAACAAATTTTACAAATCACACCGTTATTTAATTATTTGCTGGTGTTTAATGTTTTTGGGGGCGCATTTACTATATTGCGCCAGCCATTTGAGTTTAATCTGGGGTACCTTTTTATAATATTTTTTCTGACCATTTATATTTGGCGTAATCACAGTCTTTGTATAAATTCCAGTTTTCTTGTTGTATTAATTATTTTCACTATATTATCTCTCCTTAATGTGTATCTTGGCAACGATACAGTTTTTCTTTTAGTAAAACAGGTTTCGGGAATTTTAATAACAGGGGTTGCATATTACCTTTTGGTTAAAATTAATAATTACGATATTAATAAACTGTTTAAAATTTATTTACAGATTGCACTTATCGTGGCGGTTATCGGGATATTTCAGGAACTTAGTTATTTGGTAGGATTTAAAATGGGTTATGATTTTAAGTGGATGTGGATGATGAATAAGTGGGGAAGTGGTGGTCATGCGGCAGGGACACTGGTAAGGATGTTGAAAGTAAATTCAATCTTTCTGGAGCCGGCGCATTTTGCAGTTACAATGGCTCCGGCATTCTTAGTTTCGTTTTTAAATATTTTTAAAAAGAATCCTTTATTCTCAATATCGAAGTGGGGAAGTATATTGATATTTGTAAGTTATATCTTAACATTTTCGCTAGTTGCTTATATCGCAATCGTAATAAGCATATTAATAGTTACTGGTTATAAGGGATTGCGTCATTTAATATTAATAATGACAATAATATTAATTCTGGCTTTTGGTGCTTATAGTTTTTTGCCAGATATAAACATGAGGATTAACGGTATTATAGCGTTTGCTATTCATCCATCTGTAAGCTCTAGTACGCATATGAGCGTTTATGCGGTTGTTAGCAATGCTTTTATCGCCTTTAGTAGCTTTATAAATAACTTTTTATTTGGCATGGGTTTAGGCAGCCATCCCGTCTCATATGATAAATTCTACAGCTTAGGAGTTTTGAAGGGCTTTTTGCGTCCTACATTACATGTTGCTGGAGAAGTCGTTGAAGTCTGCAAAGGCGATTCTGGTTCGCTTTTTCTCCGATTGCTTTCCGAGACAGGTTTATTTGGTATTATCGTAGTTTTTTATTTTATATTTAGATTCCGGCTCAAAATGAAGAATAATCATAACCTGCAAATAATCAGCAATGGGATATTTCTTCTATTTACTCTCTACTTATTACGGCAAGCCCATTATTTTTACAATGGCTTGTTTTTCTTTGTCTGGGTTTATTATTTTGCATATAAAGTCCATAATAAAACCAATCCAGGTATTTTGACTATGGTAAGATAATGAAAAAAAAAATTATTGTTTCAGCTATTAATTTGCTTGAGGCAGGGCCTTTAACTGTATTGCAGGAATGTGTTGGATATTTATCGGCTAATTTAGCGAATAAATATGAAATAATTGTACTGGTAAACAGAAAAGAGTTATTAACCTATAAAAATATAAAATATTTGGAATTTCCGCAATCCAAGAAATCGTGGATTAATCGTTTGTACTATGAATACTTTTATTTTAGTAAATTGTCTAGACGGCTTAATCCCTTTCTTTGGTTATCACTTCACGATATAATTCCGAATGTTACAGCACAGCGGTTAGCGGTTTATTGTCACAATGCCTCATCTTTTTATGAATTATCACTTAAGGAAGCAGTAATAGACCCGAGATTTGCCTTGTTTAATCTATTTTATAAATATCTGTACATGATAAATATTAAAAAGGCTGACTCTGTGATTGTGCAGCAAGATTGGTTGAGGCGGGAGTTTATAAAATTATTCAGGCTCAAGAATGTAATTGTTGCTCATCCGAAGATTTATGACGAACATCCTTTGAAGAAGGAGAATGGTAATATTAGGCATAAGGGTGATTTTATATTCTTTTATCCGGCTTTCCCCAGGTTTTTTAAGAATTTTGAAGTTGTTTGTAGGGCTTCAGAGGTGCTATTAAAACAGGGAATCGCTAATTTTAAGATCATATTTACTATTTTCGGAAACGAGAACTGGTATTCAAAAAGCATTTACAATTCTTTTAAACATATAAAGAATATTATTTTTTTAGGTCTACAAAAACGAGAGGATATTATTAATCTTTATGATGCTGCAGGTTGCCTAATTTTTCCCTCAAAGTTAGAAACTTGGGGACTGCCGATTACCGAGTTTGAGAAATATAATAAACCAATTTTGCTTGCGGATCTGCCTTATGCTCATGAGACTTTAGGTACTTATGGTAAGGCGAAGTTTTTCAGTCCTAATAACCATAAGCAATTAGCTGATGCAATGAAGTCTGTGATGGATGAGACGGCTACTTTTGAGAATATAAAGTCAAATATTATTGCGAAACCGTTTTCGCAAGATTGGAAAGAATTATTCGAAATTTTATTATCAGCAAGCTAATGAGGCGCTCCACAATGCATGATATCGTTGGTTCAATAGTAGCATTCAAAAATAGCAAAGAGGGTATAAGAAAGGCAATCGACAGTTTTCTTGACAGCGGATTGAATACTTATCTTTACGTGATAGACAATTCTCCTACTGACGATTTAAGAGAAGTATGCGTTTTTAAGAATATAGAATATATCTTTAATAATAATAATTTAGGTTTTGGTGCCGGGCATAATATTGCTATGCGTAAGGCGGCCGGAAAAACCAAATATTCCCTAATCTTAAACCCGGATGTTTATTTTAACCAGGGGACGCTTGAGCAGCTGTTTGATTTTATGGAGCAGAATCAGGATGTCGGCCTTGCTATGCCGAAGGTGTTGTATCCG
>JBDRLG010000041.1:0-10891 GCA_043813255.1 Candidatus Omnitrophota bacterium | reverse complement strand
TGTGTCATAATAGCCATTCTTGTCATTGCGAGGCGAAGCCGAAGCAATCTTATTTATCTCTTCCGACGAATACTAAGATTGCCGCAGTCGCTTCGCTCCTTCGCAATGACAAAAAAAGACAATTGCGACACAGCCTCAATGCCCCTGATGGCTGCAGCCAGTACATCCTTCTTGAGCTTTAGGGCAGACTGCAGGTTTTGATTCCACAGGCTCTTTTGCAGGGCTCTTACGATAATCCGTAGCATAAAACCCTGAGCCTTTAAAAATTATTCCCGTGCCCCCAGCGATAAGCCTTCTTACCTTATTATTACATTGCGGGCAAACATCCAAAGCTTCATCGCTCATTTTTTGAAATGCTTCAAAAGTATGTCCGCAATGCGTGCATTCATATTCATATGTTGGCACAACAACCTCCTCAATAAAATCATAAGTTATAAGTCATAGGTCATAAGTAAAAACAAAAAAACTCAGAATATAAAATCTCAGATTTTTTTCATTTATGACTTATAACTTACGACTTAAGACTTAAGACTTTCTCAATCATTTGAACACTTTTTTTATTTTTTCAGTAAAACTGCCGTTAGTGTTTATCTCTTCACCAGAAGCTTTAGCAAATTCTTCTACCAGCTTACGCTGCTGGCTGTTCAATTTTTCAGGTATCTCTACAATAACTCTTACCAACTCATCCCCGATAGACCTTCCATGAATATCAGGAATCCCTTTTTCCTTTAATCTAAAAACCTTATGGCTCTGCGTACCGGCAGGAATTTTCATTTTAATTTTTTCATGAAGCAGAGCCGGTACTTCCATTTCCCCGCCTAATATTGCTTTGGGCAAACTAATATTAATCTGCGTTAAGATATCATTGCCATGCCGGGAAAAAACAGAATGCGGACTGACTTCAATTATCACATATAAATCGCCTTTGCCAGCAGTGCCTGATTCTCCTTCACCACGAATTCTCAAATGAGACCCTGTATCCACACCCCCGGGAATCTTAACCTTTATCTTGCGGGTAACTTTAGCCATGCCTTCTCCATGACAATCAGGGCAAGGCGTTTGTATAATTGAACCCTCTCCAGAACAATGCGAACAAGTCTGGGCAAGCTGAAAAAAACCGCTTGAAACAACTGTACGGCCAGCGCCCTTACATTGCGGACAGGTTATTTTTTTACTCCCCGGTTTTGCTCCGCTTCCCGAACAAGTTAAGCAGACTTCATAACGCGGCACAGTAATAGTTTTTTCCACGCCACTAGCAGCTTCCTCAAGACTGATATTCACAGCAATCTCTAAATCCCTGCCCCTGCGCCTGCGGCCTCCGGAAGAGCCACCTTTTCCTCTTGTACCAAAAATATCAAAACCTATATCTCCAAACAACTCATCAAAAAACCCGCCGCCAAAACCATAATCGCCCATATCGCGGAATATACTGCTAAAATCCGCTCCTTTAAATATATCCTCCTGAGCATACTTCTGGTCTATACCCGCATGCCCATACTGATCATATAAAGCGCGTTTCTGCGCGTCAGACAAAACAGCATAAGCTTCAGAAATTTCCTTAAACTTTTCCTCAGCTTCTTTTTTCTGTTCATGAGGCACACGGTCAGGATGATGTTTCAACACAGCTTCTCTATAAGCCTTCTTAATCTCATCAAGAGTCGCGCTTTTTTTAACACCCAATATTTCGTAATAATCGCGTTTTGTTGTCATTGGTTTAAATCATTGAATAATTATCGATATTGTAGGGGCGAAACTATGTTTTCGCCCGTAATAATATAATTTTTATCATTTTATTCTGGTTGTTTTAACGGTCAGATACAAGAATTTATTAACGGGCGGCTGCATAGAGCCGCCCCTACATTTCACTTATCTTCTTCTTTAAATTCAGCGTCAATAACTTCTTCTTCTTTGCCTTTTTTCTCTTCTTTAGGGCTTTCCTCTTTTGCCTCTTTACCCGGCTCTCCCTGAGGAGATTGAGCCTGCTCTTTTTGTTTAGCCGCCGCCTGTTTATAAATCTCCTCAGCAAGCTTATGAGAAGCCTTAGTTAAATCTTCCATAGATTTTTTAATCCTATCTATATTCTTATCCTTCATCACAGCCTTCAAATCATTAAGTTTTGCCTCTATATCCGCGCGCTCAGCCTGGCTGACTTTATCACCATAATCCTTAAGCGATTTTTCAGTCGCGTACATCAAATTATCCGCCTGATTAATCATTTCCACTTCTTCTTTTTTCTTAGCATCATCAGCGGCAAATTTTTCCGCATCCTTCACCATTTTATCAATCTCTTCCGGAGAAAGTTTTTTAGGCGCGGTAATACGTATAGACTGTTCCTTACCCGTGCCTAAATCTTTCGCGGAAACATGCACAATACCATTAGCATCAATATCAAACGCGACCTCAATCTGCGGCACACCACGGGGCGCGGCAGGAATACCCACCAAATCAAACCTGCCCAATTCCACATTATCATTAGCCATAGGCCGCTCGCCCTGCAAAACGCGGATAGTAACAGCCGTCTGATTATCGCCCGCGGTTGAAAAAACCTGTCCTTTTCTCGTAGGGATAGTAGTATTCCTATCTATCAATTTAGTATTAACCTCGCCCAAAGTCATAATACCTAAAGACAGCGGAGTAACATCCAATAACAATACATCCTTTACATCCCCTTTAATAATCGCCGCCTGAACAGCCGCCCCTAAAGCAACACACTCCATAGGGTCAATTCCGCGCTCAATCTTTTTGCCGAAATAATCCTCAACAAATTTCTGAACAATAGGCATTCTCGTAGGTCCGCCAACCATAATAATTTTATCCACGCCTTTATCCGCGAAATCCACGCCCTCTTTCGTAAAAGCTTCTTTAGCATCCTTCATAGCCCTTTCAAGAGGACCATGGCATCTTTCAATAATCGGAGCAACTAAATCATCAAGAGTCGCGCGGTTAATAGTCATAGTCAAATGTTTCGGCCCGTTCGCATCCGCAGTAATAAAAGGCAGGTTAATATCCGTAGTAACCGTGCTAGAAAGCTCCACCTTTGCTTTTTCAGCGGCCTCACGCAAACGCTGTATAGCCATCTTATCATTCTTCAAATCAATACCATTAGCTTTTTTAAATTCCTTAACAATATAATCAATAAGCGCGTTATCCATATCTGTGCCGCCAAGCTGAGTATCACCGCTGGTAGCCATAACCTTAAACCCGCCTTCTTTCCACATCTCCATAATAGTAACATCCAGCGTCCCGCCGCCAAAATCAAATACTAAAATCTTCATCTCCTTGCCGGCCTTTTCCAAACCATAAGCAAGACAAGCCGCGGTAGGCTCATTAATAATCCTCAACACCTTTAACCCCGCGATTTCACCCGCGTCCTTAGTAGCAGTCCTCTGATTATCATCAAAATACGCAGGGCAGGTAATAACAACCTCCTCAACCTTATCACCCAAATAAGCCTCAGCATCCTGTTTTATCTTCTGCAAAATAAAAGCGGAAATCTGCTGAGGAGAATAATCCTTGCCATAAATACTAAATTTATGATCCGTCCCCATCTTGCGTTTAGCCGCCTGAATAGTCCCCTCAGGATTAATCGCCGCCTGACGCCTTGCCGGCTCACCCACCAAACGCTGGCCATCCTTAGTAAAAGCAACATAAGAAGGAAACGCCTTGCCGGAAGAAACACCCGCGCCTTCTGCCGAAGGAATAATCACCGGCCTGCCACCCTCCATAACTGCCGCCGCTGAATTAGAAGTCCCCAAATCAATACCAATAACTTTTGCCATTTCTTACCTCCTTAAACATAATCTTCCCTCCCCCTTGTGGGGAGGGCCAGGGAGGGGGATTCTCTCACTACACCCCTCTATCATCCCTTTTATATTATTTGATTTTTATTTTTACTAACTACTAACTATTTTTTTTGAAACCTTAACCTTAGAAGTCCTTATCACTCTATCATTCAAAAAATAACCCTTTTGCAATTCCTCAACAACCGTATGCTCTGGTAAATCATCATTCTCCGCCTGCATCAAAGCCTCATGCATATGCGGGTCAAAAACCTTGCCCTGAGCTTCAATCGGCTTTATACCATTCGTCTTTAATAAATCATAAAGATGCGCCAGAATCATTTCCACACCCTTTAAAAACACCGGCAAATCCTGATGCTTAGATTCCGCCAAATCAATAGTCCGCTCCAAATCATCAAGAATATTAAGCAGCTCCAGCAAAACACCTTCATTAGCAAACTTAATAAATTCCAGTTTTTCTCTCTCCACGCGCTTACGCAAATTATCAAAATCAGCATGCAGCCTTAAAATTTTATCCTCATATTCTTCGGCCTTATCAGCCGATTCTTTCAGCCTCAAATACTCTGCCTCAGAAATAAGAATATCCTTTTTCTCTTCCTTAAGATCCTTCTCTTCTTTTTTATTACTATTATTATTCTTATCCTGTTCCATCTTACTCTAACACCTCGCTTAAAACACTTGAAATATATTCCAGCTTAGGAATAATCAAATTATACTCCATACGCATCGGCCCAATAATAGCCAGCCTGCCCACAGGCCGTTTCTTCACACTATAGCTGGAAACAATCATCGCGCAATTATCCATACACGGATACCCCAATTCATCCCCAATATAAACCTTTACCTTCTCTTTAAACTCACGGCTGATAATACTAAGCATTTCTTGTTTTTCCTCAATCATTTTAACAATCAGCCGAATCTTAGCAAAATCCTGAAACTCCGGTTGCTCCAAAATAAACCTAATCCCCTTATAAAAAATCCTATCATCCCAATCAAGAAAAGAAACAATACTAGCATAATGAGTCCGCGCGCAAATCACTTCAGAAGTTTTCTCCAAAACATCTTCCAGCCTGTCAATCTCACGTGTATATTCCCCAACAATACGCTGTTTCTCATCATCCAAAAGATCTATCTGAAAAAGAAGAAAATCCACATAATAACGATAACCCTTATCCGTAGGAATCCTGCCCGCGGAAGTATAAGGATGAGTAAGATACCCGTCGTCTTCTAATTCCGCGAAAATATTCCTAATAGTCGCCGAACTCAAAGAAAACTCTTTAGCAATATCCTCAGAAGAAATAGGCACAGCCTCCCCAATATACCTATTAATAGTAGCCCCTAAAACCGCCCTTCTGCGAGATTCGTAATCCGTATTGCGAACCATCCAATCACCCCTGCCAAATTAAGACACCTTCTAACTGTGAGACTGTGCAAAATGCCTTAAATTCGTCATTCTATCCCGACGTAACGTCGGGGCAGAATCCATCTAAATTAGCACTCTCACCCTTAAAATGCTAAAGAGTAATTTTAACATAAATTATTGCTTTGTCAATACTAGTATTTCTACATGTCAAGCCAAAGTAGAAATGTCGTATTGTTACCAAAATAGAAATGTCGTATTTCTACACATTTTTAAAGTAACTAAATAACCTCTATCTTATATCCCTAAACTCTATATTTTTCAAATATTTACTAATAATAATTTTCGGTAAATTAACCTCCACCTTAACCCCTTTATCAAGATAATCCACCTTCCTCACCTTACCCTCACGATAAAACAAATCCAAAAGGTCCATCCGGCTATGCGGAAGCAAAACTTCAATCAAACTCATCCTAGCCTGAAAAACCTCCTGAATCTTTTTCAATAACTCATCAAAATTCTCTTTAAGTTTCGCGGAAATCGGCACAGAATTATCAAAATCATCAACCAATTTTCTCAGCCAAACTTTATCCTCCAACAAATCAGATTTATTTAAAACGGTAATAATCTGATTCTGGTCAGCCCCCAACTCTTTCAATACAGCCTTCACCGCCTTAGCATGCTCAGACACGCGCGCGTGGCTCACATCCAGCACATGAATCAACAAATCAGCCTCAGAAACTTCTTCCAAAGTCGCCTTAAAAGCCTCAATCAAATGATGCGGCAAATTCTGTAAAAACCCTACAGTATCAGAAATAATAACATTCTCGCCATTAGAAAGCTGAAGATTCCTTGAAACAGTATCCAACGTAGTAAACAAACTATTTTTCACATGCTGCTCAGTGCCGCATAACGCGTTCATCAACGTAGATTTTCCGGCATTGGTATATCCGACCAAGACCACAGACGGCAGAGCATTCTCCTGCCGCTTCTTTTTCAAAGTCCTCCTATGCAAAACCACATTTTGTAAATCCTGTTTCAATCTATCAATACGGCTTCTAATACGCCTGCGGTCAATTTCCAATTTCTGTTCCCCGGGCCCTCTTGTCCCAACACCGCCACCCAAACGAGAAAGAATAATCCCCTTACCAATAAGCCGCGGCATCAAATACTGCAGCTGAGCAAGCTCAACCTGCATCTTACCCTCAAGGCTCTTAGCATGCCGGGAAAAAATATCAAGAATCAGCTGAGTCCGGTCAATAGTTTTTTTACCAATAATCTCCTCCAAATTCCTCTGCTGAGTCCCAGACAAATCATGGCTAAAAATAACCGTATCAACATTCTGCTCAAGACAAGCAAAACTAACCTCCTCAGCCTTACCCTTACCAATAAATAAATTAGCCGTAAGAACATCCCGCCTGCAAACAATATTATCCACAATCTCCACCCCACAAGCAGAAGCCAGCTCCTCCAGCTCATAAATCACATCTTCCAACGGCCACTTATCCCTTTCAGACTCCAAATCCACAGTAACTAATAATGCTTTTTCCATATAACCTTTCTTACTTTACAATTTTTTATCCCCCCTTAGAAAAAGGGGGGCAAGGGGGGATTTTTATTTTTCCCTAAAGTAAAATCCCCCTATAATCCCCCTTTTTTAAAGGGGGAAAAATATTTTATTATCCTCCCCGCAACATCCCGCGGTTTATCCTCTAATCCCACATCAATCCAACGCACGCGTTTATCCTTACGAAACCAAGTCAACTGACGTTTAGAATAAAGGCAAGTATTACGGCAAATTTTTTCCTTAGCCTCCTCCAACCCATACTCCCCATCAAAATACCCCTTCAACTCCGCTATCCCAATCGCCTTAGAAGCAGTCATACTTAATTTCCTTTTCAATAAATTTTTAACCTCATCCTCCAGCCCCAAAGCAAACATCTCATCCACCCTTTGCTTAATCCTCTTATAAAGCAATTGACGCTCCATATTAAGACAAAAAATACTCAGATCATATTTATCCACGATTCCTTTTCTCTGTTTCTGCAAAAAAGAAATCGGTTTACCCGTAACCTCAAAAACCTCCAAAGCCCGCACCATACGCCTAGTATCATTAGGATGAATTTTACCCGCCGCCTCAGGATCAACCTTTTTAAGCCGCTCATGCAAAAAAGCACTGCCATGTTCCAAAGCCTGCTGATAAAATTTCTCCCTAAGCGCCAAATCCTCAGCCTTAACAATAAAAATTCCATCAATCACAATACTCATATACAACCCAGTCCCACCCACAAAAACAGGAACCCTGCCCCTTTTAATAATCTGATCAATTAATTTTACCGCGCGCCTGCGATAAGAAGACACATTAAATTCTCTGGAAGGCAAAACTTCAGCAATCAAATGATGCGGAATTTTTTTCTTTAAACCCTCATCCGGCTGGCAGGAAATAATCTCCATACCTTTATATACCTGCATAGAATCACAAGAAATAATTTCCCCGCCGATTTTACCAGCCAAACAAACCCCAACCGCAGACTTGCCCACAGCCGTAGGCCCAACCAAAAAAACCACTCGATGCTTCATTTACTCCTTTTCTTCCCAACTGACGATGCCGCACATACATTCTTCAGTGTCATTGCGAGTCCCGAAGGGACAAAGCAATCTTAATACAAATATCTCACGGACAAATCCTAGTAGGATACCCTTCCCGCGAAAGCCTTCTCTCCGCCGCAGCTGCCTCCTGCCGAGAAACAAAACTCCCCACCTTAACCCGGGAAATAGCTTTCCCCTTAGAACGGCCATCCTCAATAAAAACAGAATACCCTTTATTCTCTAATTTACGCTTAAGATTCCTCGCGTTAGTACTGCTGGAAAAAGACCCCACCTGCACACAATAACCACCACCCTCAGAATCCCACAAACTCAAATCAATCTTCGGCTCAATATTCAGAGGGAAATTATTATTTAACATCTCCACATAATCACTAGCGCTTCGCGTATCCCTAGACTTCAAAGCGCATTCACTCAAACGCTGATACACCAGCGCCTGCAATTTCTTAGCGTCACTATTATGCAACAAATTCTCATACTCCTTCTTAGCCCGCTCATAATCACCCTTAAAAAAATAAGTATCCGCCAGCCCAAGCTTAGCCTCATTCCTAAACCTGCTTTGTTTAAACTCCCTAAGAATAATCTCAAAAATATCCCCCGCGCGCAAATAATTACCTTCCTTCATATAACACAACCCCAAAATATAATACAACTCATCCAACCCCTTAGCGCCTGAAGCCTCAGCCATAACCTTCTCCCCTTCAGTTATAGCCTCCTTATAATCCCCCTTAACAAACGACACCTTCACACTATCCAAATTCAAAGCATAAACACTAGTAAAAATTCCAAACACCAAACACCAAATTACAAATAAATTCCAAATACCAATTATAGACCTATTACAAAATACCATTTTTATCATCCTACGGCTTAACCGGTTATCATCCTACGGCTTAACCAATTGTCATCCTGCGGCTTGACCAGTTGTCATCCTACGGCTTGACCGATTGTCATCCTACGGTTTAACCGATTGTCATCCTGCGGCTTAACCGCAGGATCTATCATCATTAATAAAATATTTCTTAAATTTTTAATTATCATTTTAAATTTTGAATTTTGATTTTTTAATTTCCTTAGAAATCCCCCTCTGCAACTCCAAAATCACCGCATGCCTGCGCTCTTTTTCATCCTTCGCCACATCATCCACAAAATTCAAAGCGCTAGTAAACGGCCGCGGCGAATACTTAAAAATAAACCCCGAATCAAACTCCACCCGTTTCACCAAATCAACCGTATCCTCAAAATCGCTTTCAGTCTCACCCGGAAAACCCACAATAACATCCGTAGTCAGCACCCCATTACTTACAATTCTACGATAATTATCCACCAAATCCAAATAATATTTTCGAGAATACCCGCGATTCATCAATTTCAAAATCCTATCAGAACCCGACTGCACAGGAAGATGAAGATATTTTTTTAATTTATCCAGCCACTGCATAGCCTCAAACAGCTCGACAGTAGTATCCTTAGGATGAGAAGTAATAAAACTAAGCTCCTCCAGCCCCTTAACCCCATTAACCAAAATCAACAAATCAATAAACGAAACCCGCCCTTTTTTCTGTTCCCTATCCCTTAAGCCATAGGCACAAACATTCTGCCCCAACAAAGTAATCCTGCGCCTGCCCGAACCAACCGCCTGCTCCACCTCTTGCAAAACATCCTCAAAATCCCTATGCCTAAGCGGCCCCCGCACATACGGCACCACACAATAAGAACAAAAATTAGAGCACCCCTCAGAAATCACCACAAAAGCATGGTCCTTCTCATAATAAAACCCCGTATGATAAATCCCCTCCGGCCGAACCTGCCCATGAGTCTCCCAAATCTTTTTAGCGTATAGCGGATAGCGCATAGCGGATAGTTCTTTTACAATACTTGGAATTTTCCCAATATCCTGCGGCCCAACCACAAAATCCACATCCGGCGAGCGTTCAAACGCCTTTTCCCTATGCTCCTGCGCCATGCAACCGACGAGCCCAATAATCGTCTTTCGTCCTTCGTCCTTTCCCGCTTTACGGGATCCCGCTATATTTTTTATTTTGGTGTGAGACGTCCTTCGTTTACAAATCCTCCCAATCTCCGACCACACCTTATCCTCAGCATGCTGCCTAACCGAACAAGTAACAAAAATCACCACATCCGCCAACTCCGCAGAATCCGCCGCCCCAAACCCCGCCTGTTGCAAAATCCCCGCAATAACCTCAGCATCGCGGGTGTTCATTTGACAACCGAATGTCTTAATATAGACTTTAGGCATAATTTTTTTATAACTCCTTGGTTTCGTTTAAGATTTAAAGAATTTTGGGCTTCAAAAAAGAAAGAATTAAAGGGGGCGAAAAAATCAAAAGAAAAAATCTCTTTTCGGGCGATTTTGCCTGTACCCGTAAGGGTGATGTTTTTGCCTCTTGCCCTTCGGGCAATCCGCACGCCAATTCCCTAATTGTCGTTAAAAAGCAGCGGTAGGAGGAAAACCCCCGCCTACCCGAATAAATTGTCTCGTTGCTCAGGCTTCAACCTTTGGTTTTCGCTCCTTGCGCTACGAGCCAATTTATTCCCCCTATAATGATTTTGCTTGACATTTATCACCTGTGGTGATAACATTATCACCAAAAGTGATAAGGAGGGTTTGAAATGCAAGATAAAATAATTAAACTATTCTACGATGATATATACTCCGACTTTACAATAAACGAATTAGCTGCTAAAACAAAAATTTCCTACAGTTATGTTCACAGACAAGTCGAAGAGTTAGAAGATAAAGGTATTTTAATCGTAACTCAGCGCACGAACCGTAAATATTGCAAACCTAATTACAGCCATCCTGAAGTAAAGACAAGCTTTGTTAAGATATCAAATCAGATAGCTGATAATTTTCTAAAGAAAAGGGATAAGATTTTTTTTATTGTTGAAAAGCTTCTTTCAGTATTACCTAAAAAAACGGACTTCAATCTATTATCGGTTGTTTTATTTGGATCTTTAGCTAAAGGGACAGCTTTTAAAAAAAGTGATATTGATCTTTTTATTCTTATTCCATCAAAAAATAAATATGACGAAACAATAGATATGGAATGTGTTGCTTTATCAAAAGGCTTTGGCGTTGAAATCAACCCTATAGTTTCCG
>JBDRLG010000040.1:0-6344 GCA_043813255.1 Candidatus Omnitrophota bacterium | reverse complement strand
ATTGTTCTTTTGAGGGATTCTAGATTCATATAGGCAACCATGAGTACTTCATTGGTTTTGTTATCTTGAATTATCGCGGGGATGAGGCCTTTTTCGTCGAATTTTAGGTCTTTTAAGGTGAATTTTTTTTCTTTTTTCATTAGAAAATCTCCTATGATAGATCCTGCGGTCAAGCCGCAGGATGACAATTAGCTAAACTCAGGATGACAACTGGTTAAACTTAGGATGACAATTAGTTAAGCCCAGGATGACAACTAGTTGAACTGTAGATGATAAAAATATATTATATAATGTAGACTAAAGTCTGCGGCTACCAAAAATGTAATTAGCCCTGGTTTTCTTTTATATTCTTACAGGAATTCCTTTGTTTCTTAAATACTCTTTTACTTCTTTTATGGAAAATTGCTGGTAATGAAAAATTGAAGCGGCTAGGCAGGCGTCCGCGTTTGCCTGTTTTATGGCTTCATAAAAATGTTCGAGTTTGCCAGCGCCGCCTGAAGCGATTACGGGGATATTGATAGAATCAGTAATTGCTTTGGTTAATGGCAGGTCGTATCCATCTTTAGTCCCGTCAAAATCCATGCTGGTTAATAGTATCTCGCCCGCGCCTAATTCAGCGGCTTTTTTGGCCCATTCAACAGCGTCTAATTCTGTAGGAGTCCTGCCGCCATTAATATAAACTTGCCACTTTTCGTCTTTCGTCCTTCGTCCCTCGTCCTTCGTTAATTTAGCATCTATTGCTACTACTATGCATTGGCTGCCGAATTTACTTGATGCCTCTTTGATTAGTTTAGGATATTTGACTGCTGAGGTATTTATAGATATTTTATCCGCTCCCGCGTTAAGCAGGATTCTGATATCTTCAATATCATTAATTCCTCCGCCGACTGTAAATGGCAGGTATATATTTTGGGCTATTTTTTCTACTAAGTTAACTAAAGTTTTTCTTTTTTCAAAACTCGCGGTTATATCTAGGAATACAAGTTCGTCAGCTTTCTGCTGGTCATAAACTTTAGCTGTTTCTATGGGGTCTCCGGCGTCTTTTAGCTCAAGGAATTTTACTCCTTTTACTACCCGCCCTTCTTTTATGTCTAAACAAGGGATAATTCGCTTTGTAAGCATTGGCAACTTAATATGAATTCGGTATAAAATTGCGGTAGCCGCCTCGCCTTTGGCGGGGCGTAATGAAACGCTCCGCTTACGGAGCGGCTACCAGTATAATAATGTTCTATTATCTTACTTTTTATTCAGATATTTACTTAATATATTCCAAGTTCGATCGTTTACTTTTCCATTTGCTTTTATGCCATTATTTTTTTGAAATGATTTAATGGCTCTTCTTGTGTTTTTTCCCATCTTTCCGTCTATTTTTCCCGGGTTATAGCCAGCGTTCTTTAATGCTGTCTGGATTTGTCTGGTGCTTCGTTTACTTTTTTTGCTTGTTGTTTTTGAAAAGTTCTTTTCCTTCGCGTTCCTTAAGGATTCTTTTAAATCATTGATTAAATTATTCTTTTCCTGAATTTGTTTTTCTAATACTAAAATCTGATTTTTTAGTTCCTGAACTTCAAATTCACTATTGTTCTTTCTTCCTGTTGTCGCGCATCCGCAAATTAGAAACAAGATAATGATTAGTAGGATTTTTCGGCAGGACTTATAGGCCATTTTATTACCTCCTTTTAGGCGAATTTTAACGCCTGTTTTAAAGTAAATTTTCCTTCATAAAGAGCTTTCCCTATGATTATACCTGTAATTCCCTGTTTTTCTAATATTTTAAGCTTATATATATCTTCAAGGCAGGAAACTCCTCCTGAAGCGATAATACTCATCCCTGTTTCTTTTAGCATGGATTTTATGCTTCTCATGTTAGGGCCTTTTAATGTCCCGTCTTTTGCAATATCGGTATAAATAAATTCTTTAAAGCCTATCTCTTTTAAGGTATTTGCCAAAACTGAGGCATGCAGCTTTTTATAGTTTTCCTGCCAGCCTTTTATTAATACGTATTGGTCTTTAGCGTCTATGCTGACTATGATTTTTTCCCCGAATTTAGTAAAGGCTTTTTTGAGAAAACTTTTATCTTCAGCCGCTTTAGTGCCTAAGACAACTCTGTCTACTCCCGCCTTAAGCAGTAACTTTATTGTATCCATCTGCCGGACTCCTCCGCCGAATTGTACGGGAATAGGTATTTCTTTTGCTATACTTTTGACAATATTCAGGTTTTTAATAATACCGCTGGAAGCGCCATCTAAGTCAACTATATGGATTATATTCGCGCCTTGTCTAACCCAGTATTTGGCGGTTTTTACCGGGTCTTTTGAATAAACCTTTTTGTTGCTTAACTTGCCTTGGAATAAGCGCACAACATTGCCATCTTTTATATCTATAGCGGGAATTATTAACATTTTAGCTCCATAAAATTTTTCAATATCTTTAACCCTGTTTCCTGGCTTTTTTCAGGGTGGAATTGAACTCCATAAATATTATCCTGCCAGGCAATAGAGCTGAAATCTACGCCATAATTCGTTGTTGCCGCGGAGGAATTTTTATCTATAGGATCTACATAGTAGGAATGGCAGAAATAGACATAAGAATTATCTGTAATATCTTTTAACAAAGGGCAGTCTTTTTGTTTTATATTCAACTGGTTCCAGCCCATATGCGGTACTTTTAGTTCTTTTATATTGGGAAATTTTTTCACGCTTCCTTTTATTAATCCCAGCCCTTTTTCTTTTACTGCTTCCTGGCTGTGTTCAAAAAAAAGCTGCATTCCCAGGCATATCCCTAAAAGTATTTTTTTGTTAGTAACCTGTTTTATCAGCTCTTCTGTTAATCCGTGTTGTTTAAGCCCTGACATAGCGTCATCAAAAGCGCCAACTCCGGGTAATATTAATTTTTCGCATTGTGAAATTTCTTCAGGTTTGTCAGTAACAAGCGTTTTTGCTCCCAAGGCTTCAAGCGCTTTTTGCACGCTGTGGATATTTCCCATTCCATAATCAATTATTGCTATCATTTAGTCAATTACACCTTTTGTTGAAGGAATACTTTTTCTGCGGGGGTCCGTCTGAGTGGCTTGATCTAAAGCAATTCCTAAGGCCTTAAAGATTGGCTCTAAAGCAGCGTGTAAATCAGTGCCCATGGTAATATTTATTGTTAAATTCATGCCAATATTTTTCGCGAAACTGTCTAAGAAATGTTCTATATCTTTAAAGGAATATCCATCTTGAGGTTTGGGTGTTTCTCCATGACGGTTGATAGGGTTCTTGTTAAGCTGCAAAAATCCCCTGCCATTAATATCCAATACTACATTGGCTATATTCTCTTCCATTGGCACAGAAAAACATCCGAACCTGCGGATTCTTTTTTTATCCCCCAAAGCTTTTTTAAAAGCCATGCCTAATACTAAGCCAATATCTTCATTTGTATGGTGTATATCTATTTTTAAATCACCTTTAGCGTTGACGCTAAGGTCAAAAAATCCATGGAAAGCAAAAAGTTCCAGCATATGGTCTAAAATGCCAATACCAGTATTTATTTTTGTTTTTCCTGTGCCGTCAATATTAAGTTTTACGGTTATATCTGTTTCTTTTGTTTTCCTTTTTATTATTGATATTCTTTTTTTCATCTGAAAATCTCCGTACTTTAAATTTGTCATTCTGCGGTTTAACCGCAGAATCTGATCCTGCGATCAAGTCGCAGGATGACAATTCTCAAAATCTTGCTTTTACAGAATCTAAATGTTTGTTTAATCCTTCAATAGAAGCAATTTTTTCCAACGGTTCCCTGATTTTTTCTAAAGCTTTCTTAGAATAACTAATTATATGGCTGGATTTGATAAAGTCAAGAGTAGAAAGCCCTGAAAAGAATCTTGCTGTTCCTGAAGTAGGCAGGACATGGCTTGGGCCTGCGACATAATCACCCACAGCTGTCGGGCTGTAAGGCCCTAAAAATATAGCTCCGGCATTTTTTATGCTTTTGATTAATTTCGGGTTTTTTATTAATATTTCTAAATGTTCAGGCGCTATTCGATTAGCTACTTCTGCTGCTTGGTTAAGATTTTTAGTTAAGATAATAAAACCATTTATGTCTTCAACTTCAGCTTTGATTTGTTTTGCCAGTGTTTTTGAGTTAGTGATTAATATGGCAAGCCCGCCAGCGTGTTCTGCCTGCGCCTTAAGATCAGCGATTATGAATTTAGGGTCACTATGGCGGTTAGCAATTATAACCAGCTCTGTAGGGCCTGCTATCATGTCTATATCTACTATTCCAAAAACCTGCCTTTTAGCTTCACTGACATAAATATTACCCGGGCCGACAATCTTATCTACCTTGGGAATCGTTTTAGTACCATAAGCTAACGCGGCTATCCCTTGAGCTCCTCCTACCCGGTATATCTCATCTACCTTTAGCAAGTTAGCTATTACTAATATGTGAGGGTTTATATAACCATTTTTATCAGGCGGGCTGATCAGGACTATTTTCTTTACACCCGCTATTTTTGCCGGTAAAACTGTCATATAAACTGTTGATACCAGAGGAGCTGTTCCCGCGGGTATGTAAATCCCTACTTTTTCAATAGGCTGGTAAATTTCTCCCAAAATAAGCCCGTCATTATTTTTTATCTTCCATGATTTGCGTAAGGTTTTTGTATAAAACCGGTTAATATTCTCAATAATGATTTTTAGGTTAGGAACAAAATTAGGGCTTATGCTTTGATAGGCTCCGCTTGTTTCTATCGCGGAGACTTTTAGTTGTTTCGCGGATAGTTTTATCTTGTCAAATTTTTTTGTATATTTTATTAATGCTTCATCTCCAAAAAGGCGGACATCATCAACTATTTTTTTTACTTTTTCTTCAACCCTTTTAGAGTGAAAAATCCGGTTAGCGTAAATTTTTTCAAGCTGCTTACTGTTAAATCGTATTATTTTCATTTTAAATTAGCTATAATTTTTTTAAGTTCTTCAAAAACCAGCGGAAAATTATCGGGGTTATTTCCCCCTGCCTGCGCGAAATCTTTTCTTCCTCCGCCTGATCCTCCGAAAATGCCGGAAATATTTTTAATAATAGCGCAGGCATCAATGCCTTTTGCTAATAAATCAGTGGTTATTCCGATAACCAGCATGGCTTTGCCGGAATTTTTTGATGCTAACGCGATAATAGTATTATCTGTCTTTTGTTTTAATATGTCAACAGCATTGCGTAATGCCGCCATATCCAGATCATCAAATATTTTTTCTATAAAATTAATATTATTTATAAGCTGGGCGGTTTTTAGTAAATCTTGCGCGGAAGTTTTAACTGAATCGGTTTTTTGCAGATGGAGCTGTTTTTCTATCTCTTTGATTTTAGCCAGTTTTTTTTCTAATTCCTGGCAAATTTTCTCTTTAGAGGTATTTAGAATAGAGGATACTTCTTTAACAATGTTTTCTTCTTCTTTTACTGCTTTAAAGGCAGACTTTCCGGTTAGCGCTTCTATTCTTCTGACTCCGCTGGCAATTGAGCCTTCCTGCAGGATTTTAAATAATCCAATTTGGCCTGTTGAATCAAGATGCGTGCCGCCGCAGAATTCTTTTGAAAAGTCTCCTATAGAGACTACTCTGACTTTACTTTCATATTTTTCCGCGAAGAAAGCAAGTGCTCTTAAGCGTTTTGCTTCTGATAAAGGCATTTCTTTGGCGTTTAACGGATGATTATCAATAATATATTCATTGACTACTTCTTCTATCCTGTTTAGTTCATCTTTAGTTATATTCTTAAAATGGGTAAAATCAAACCTTAAGCGGTCTTGGGCAACCAATGACCCTTGCTGCTGCACATGAGGCCCGAGTATTTTACGTAAAGCTGATTGCAGGAGATGTGTAGCAGTATGGTTTCTGGCGATTGAAAGCCGCCTTTGAAGATCAAGAGTTAAAGAAACTAAATCTGATTTTTCAAAACTTCCTTCTACGACTTTGCCGGTATGAATTATAATTTTCCCTGATTTTTGAGTGTCTAATACCTGAAAGATGTTTTTCCCTTTTTTAATTTGCCCTGAATCTCCTGCTTGCCCCCCTGATTCCGGATAAAAAATCGTTTTATCTAGAATGATTTCTGCTTCATCGCCTTTCATTATTTTCTTTTCTTCTTTATTGTTTTTGATTATTTTAAGTATTTTTAGCGAAGAAAGATTGGGTTTATTCCGTATGAATTTTGTATTCGGTACATCCAGCTTTAATTCTGGGACAGCAAAAACATCGCCTTTCATGGAACTGGTAATTTTAGAACGTATCTTTTGTTCTTCCATGCGTTTATTAAAAGCGTCTTGGGAAAATTTAATTTTATGTTTATTCAGCCAGTCTAAAGTTAATTCC
>JBDRLG010000039.1:0-3462 GCA_043813255.1 Candidatus Omnitrophota bacterium | reverse complement strand
TTTGGAAAGCTGCGCCTTAAAAAATTATACCAAAGTTACAGGCGTATACGGCAGGGGAGAAACTTCAGGCGTTCATTTGGGCAGTGATGTTTGGCCGGGAAGAAATAATATTTTGTATGTAGCCTCTCAGCAAAACGAAGCGCAAAAGCTTATTGCCTGCATAAAAGAGCTCCGGAAGCAGTTAGGTAAAGAAGGCGTTAAAGCGTTTGCCCTGCCAATAGAAGAAATTACTTAATACTTCCAAAAATACATGTAAAATGGAAGTATATATTCCAAATCGCGGAATTCTTATTTGAAAATATCCGGGCTAATTTGCAGCAGTAAAATAGCTGTTGACAATAATAACAAAAATGTTATAATCATCACATAAATGTTATATTGCGGAGGATGATATGCAATTCGAGTTTTCTTTAGAACAAATAATCGGTTCAAAAGCCAAGCTTAAAATCTTAAAATATCTTTTTGGGCATACAGCTTCCATGAGCGAAAATGAATTGGCCAAACTGCTTAATATATCCCCCATGACAATTAACCGGTTAATGAAAGAGCTGCGCGGCCTGAATTTAATCAACATGGAGCGAGTTGGCAATTCTAACGTCTGGTCTATTAATAAAGAAAGTTATGTTTATATAGTTTTATCCAAAGTAATTCGTGGGATATCCGCGGCCCCCAGCCCGCTTGAACATTTAAAAGAAACTTTATACCATAATATCCCGAAAGAATTAGTAAAAAGAGTTATTCTTTATGGTTCCATTGCACAGGCTAAATCTAAAATAAATAGCGATATAGATTTATTTATTTTAGTAAAATCACAAAAGGAACACACACAATTATTAGTTTATATTGACAAGCTTTCTGTTCTATGCCTTCGCTTATACGGCAACAGAATTGCGCCGTATATATTAACTGAAACGCAGCTGCAAGAAAAAAATAAACTGCCTCTTTTAAAACAAATAAAAACAGGAATTCAGATTATTTAAATGGAAAAGATAAAAATTAGTAAAGTAGAAAGAAATCTATATACAAATTATCTCGTAAGGTCCGAAGAATGTTTAAGCGCCGCTAAACAGTCCTATAGCCAAAGTCTTTGGAATGCTTCGGCAATAAGCGCGATTCATTCAGGGATAGCTTCACTTGATGCGTTATGCGTATATTACTTAGGCCAAAGGCATGCCGGACAGAGCCATGAAGACGCCGTTAATCTTTTTAAAAGCATTAAACAACTTAACCGCGAAGATATCAATGTTATTGCAACCCGGGTAATAAAAATTCTCAAAATGAAAAATATGGCAGAGTATGAAGAAAGGTTAGTTCATCAATCAGAAGCGCAGAATATTTTGAAAGACGCTGAAAGGCTTCTTGATACAGCCAAAAATAAGCTTCCTAAATAATAATTTAAATTTTTACTTTATATCTTCTATTCAAAATTTACTAAACGTAAAAAGAAACCGTTTTCATTAAAACCCCCAATACGTATTGTCTCGATATTATTTATATAGTATATTTTAATATAATTCGGGATCACGCTTTCTGTTATGATTTAGAGGAGCGGAGAACTTTACCTTTATATAAAGTATACTTTTACATCGGATTAATTACATATATGTAGGGGCCAGCCTCTGCGCTGGCCCGTAACAAATTCTTTTAGATATCTCAACTATGTTTAATAAACCCAGTAAAATCATATCAATAGTATTATGTTCGCTGTTGTTATTTGAACAAAGCGGATTCGCGCAAGTTTCAGGCCAGCTTGACCTATCAGGTTATATCACAGGTTTAAAAAGCGCATTTTCGCAGGATAAATACCGGCCTCTGCATCTACGTTATCTTGGCTATGACACCAAGAGCAGTGATTTTAAGCTGCTGCTGGATAAGGGAGATTTTTTGTCAGGGCACGGGGTTCAGGGTTCGGGGGACAGAGAACAGAATACTGTAGGGACAGGTCGTGACCTGTCCGTTATAAAATCAGATAATGTAGGGGATGGATTCAACTATCCCGATAATATATTAAAAGAAGAAACCAACAAATTATTAGAATATTTCTTCATAGGCCTAAGCCTGCCCAATGAAAGCTTTTGGGTTAATCTTCGCCCAGATAGCCCAAACAACACAATAGATTCAGAATTAGCCAAAACAGACATCGGAAAAATCCTCTTAGAATCAGATGTCCAATTAAAAAAAGACACCGCCTTATACACCTCTCCTCAGACAAAAGAAGGAAAAGCCTACTGGGATAAGCTCTATAAAAAAGCCGAAGAGCTATACGGCTACGATAACATAACCATTCCTACATTAACCCGTCCATGGATAGTGCCGGGGGAGATTATTGTAAGAGAGACGAGAGACGAAGGACGAGGGACGATTCTTTCCGCGTATGTGTATAAGGCGGTATTGAAGGTGATGCTGGAGGAAGATTATTTATCAGGGGACGGGGGACAGGGTTCAGGGAACAGGAGACAAAAAATTGTAGGGGAGGGCCTTGCGTCCTCCCACAACCAAAATACCAACAAATCATATGAATTCAAAGACCCCAGAGTCAAAGAATTAAACACCTATTCCACTCAGTTAATCAAAGAACTAATCATCCCCAAATTAACCAAAGAAATAAACACCTCTAAGCGATATGCGAAGCTCAGGCAAGTGTATTACAGTTTAATATTAGCGCAGTGGTTTAAAGCTCGCTTTCACTCGCAGATAACAGAAACCAGAGAACAGAAAACAGAAAAATCTGTAGGGACAGGTCGCGACCTGTCCGATAATTCTTACAAGGATATTATTAATTCAAGCAACCTAACTGGATTAACATCAAAACAGGCATGGAGCAAAGACACTTACTACAGAGATTACCAAAAGTCATTTAAGGATGGCGAATATAACCTTAAAGAGCCGGTGCGCACTCCCTATGGCCAGAGTATCAGGAGTTATTTCTCAGGCGGGATAGGTTTTGGAGGAGAAATAGCCTCTGCTGTTTCTTCGGGAATAATACAAGGCAGGCCTGATATAATCCCTGAACAGATTTTTAGCCAAACAGCAGTAAGTTTAGTGTTAAATAATTATATTATCCCGGCAGCATTTGAAGCTGGAGGTTTAAAAATGTCTTCCCCCATAGATACAGAATTAGACAGGCGTATATTTAATATAGGAAGGAAGCAAGCGGACATTGTTACTGCGCTAAGTTCTTCCTCTGTGCGGCAAGATTCTATATTGTTAGATGATATTGATAAAACAGACAGAAATCAGGTTTCTTCATCAATGGAGGGTAAGCCGGTTGAACTTGGAGACTTGGAAAAAGTAGAAGGCCTTATGTTAAAGGAAGGGTATTGGGTGGTAAGTAATAATAAATATCCAGGCTTGGGAATGGGAAAAGTTATAAGTATAGAACCTGTTACTAACCCTGGTACTAAAACAAGGGTTTTTAAAATAAAGATTGGATTTGAGGCAGGAGAAAGATTATTTGAAGTA
>JBDRLG010000038.1:0-3506 GCA_043813255.1 Candidatus Omnitrophota bacterium | reverse complement strand
GGGCTCGCCTATGGCATCCTGCCAGAGCTTAATATTTAGCTTTTCTCGGCTGGCTCCTCCGGTGTTTAATACTCCAGAGTTTAATTTGTAATTCGCGCTCTCTGCGCTAAACGCGAATACCTCCCTCATCGGGCCGAAAGTAATTAGATGCAAGGCTATTAATGCGATGGCACAAATTCTGTAGGATAAATTATAATTGGATTTCTTTTGCATATTTAGGTTTTAAAGATACTATTTAATTTAAAACGTTTTATGTATTATTTTTTGCGCGCAAATAAAAGTTTGTTTTCCAAAAATTTGATATAAAATTGGAAATTTTAAATAGAGTTTTATTAAGAATGTTGCTTTTAGAAATTTACTTTTTGTAGAATAAGGCAGAAATTTAGGTATTAATTTAATTATTTTAAAATTATTTATTTCTAAAACTTCAGTTAGGCTTTTATCATCCAGCGGACATACATGATCAAAAAAATTCCAGTAGTCTTTATAACAAAACCTTATATTTGGTTGAAGAATCAGAATTTTTCCGCCTGTTTTTAATACTCTATACGCTTCTCTAAGAGTTATTAGAATATCCTCTTTAGATAAATGTTCAAAAAAGTTGCTAATAAACACTATATCACAAGAATAATCTTTTATCTGGCGCATATCTGTAGAACTTGATCCTATTGTTTCTACCTCTTCCTTTGCGTAATTTTTAATATCTGGATTCAAATCTAATGCTATTTTCCTTTTTGCGGAGATATTATTAATAAACTCACAGTAGCCGGCGGCAATTTCCAGCACTGTGGCATCTTTAGGAATGTATTTTTGAAAAAAATCATTACACAGAATTTGCCACATTTTATTACGAAATTCCTCTTCGCCGCGAAATCTTCTTTTATATATCGTTTCTAAATCAACAACCATATTTTTCCCTCCATTCCCACGGCCTAAATTAAGTAAATTACTTTAATTTACGTCTTAATCTATTGAGCAATTGTAATTACCTTCTCTCCATCATAAATACGCAATCCACCTTGCAAATCGCTAAAGGCTTGAATCTCAAAAATTTGATTTGCTAAATAGATCCAGCCATCACTTTGTTGTCCAGAAACAGAACAATATGCGCGAATACCCATTACTCCTGTTAAATTTGTAGCAATTGTTGTATTGGTTGTAATATCCTTGTCCCCTTGATTTGAACCAAATGGGCCTCCTTCCACCAATGTTCCAGGAACTAATATCCAATTTGTCCCATCTGTGGTATATTCAATTTTTTGATGATATTCATAAGAAGTGTTTTGAACACCGGTTACAAAAGCATGTGTCCTAATTTTATAAGTTATTGAATTAATTATTACGTCTTTAAACCAAATATGCTGTGAAATAGAAGTTTTTGTAAAACTTCCGTTTCCTAATTGTTGGTCAATTGAATCTGCTTGATAAGTAGAAAAATCGCCATCAATAGAATTTGCCTCCGCCCCATAGGTTGAACCAACATAAGTATGCAGGGTTTCTGGTAACTTAATCATATTAGTTTTGACTGAGTCTGTCCTTAACCAAATTTGTCCGGCAATAGGCGAAGAGGGATCGGATGTCCTTATTTCAATGCCTGTAACTGCATCCGCTTTCTCAGCCCTTATCGCGTATCCAACACTGGTAATCCTCTGTCTTGGAGTCATTGGGTCATCTGTTCCGACTTTTATTTCCAGCCAATATGGCTTGTCAAAAGCAAGCGCGGCAAAATTAAATCCAGCATCATTAATATCACCCAAGAGGATATTAAATATCCCTTTGCTGATTGAAACGCTGGTATAAGTGCCCTGCCAGAGTAAATTGCCCGCGTTCTCTGCGTCATATAACCTAAAAATTATATTGTACAGCCCGTTTAATGGCACACTGCTTGTATCTGTGAGCCGGCCTTGGTAGTTAATCAAATGCGGCACTGCGCTGTATACGAAAGATGAAGGAAGAAAGACGAAGGACGATAAAAGAAGGATGATGGACGAAAGACGTAAGACGTAAAATATTGTTGGAATTCTTTTCTTTATTTTAACCATTTCAATTGCCTCCTTATTTACAAAACATATCTGCTTTTTTTTCCATTGTAATCGTATATATTTCCATTGCTGTATCAAACGCCAATCTATAAACATCCAATTCCTTTACACTATTTATTTTCTTTTTTTCCCGTCCCTCGTCCCTCATCATTCATCCCTCGTATTTCCCTCGTCCTTCGTAATTACTTTGCCTTTTGATAATTAAACCTCTGCTGCGGTAAACTCTTGCCATCACTGCCGGACTGCTTCACTGACTTTAACAGCGACCTGTTACTGTCAGGGCTGTATCCGTATTCTAATTCATAACGCCAGACAAGCTCTCCTTTAACTTTGGCTTCTACTTCTTTTAATCGCTTGGCTGTGGCTATTCTTGAGGTTGAGATATAGCTTGAGATAATATCATCTCTTGGCTCTAAACTAAACTCTACGCTGTTTGTTGGTGAGACACCGGTTTCATTTCCGGTATAATCTATTCTGCTTAAATAGGCTTTGCCTTGGTCTTTTGTGTAGTAATATTCTATGTAATTTCCGTTGGTGTCAATGGCTTTGGTAATATACCAGCTGAATGTGCCGGAGGTAGAGGTTTCTTTTGAGTCTGTGCTTTGGCCGAATCTTAATATCGCTCCGTCTTTAGTAACTACTTTCCATGTATCATCTGGTTCTTTAAAGAATTTGGTAAACCCGGACTCTACTTTTGATTGGTATAGATTATCTATTAAGTGGACCATTTCTGTGGTCCCTGCTTCGGTTATGAAATAAAACGTGTCTTGTTTGTCATCATAGCTTGGCGGGCCTAAGCGTGTTGAACGCACGATGTATCCTGAATTTAGGCTGAATCCTAAGCCTACCCATGAATTGGGATTGGATGAACGGTAACTTAATCCTATTTGCGGCTGCATTCCTTTTCTTCCGGGTGGGGATGTTATTGGGATTGCGTGGCTGAAACTTCCGGTTAGTAAATCTGGCAGGGGGATTTGGACTCCTGCTCCTATTGGTGCTCCTTGCGTATTCGCATACTCTAGGCAGGCGTAGGTGGAAAAATGCATCAATGTGAATCTTACTGTATATCCGTCTACAGGTATTACGGCTTTTTGGCCTGTGGGGGTAATTTTATCTTCAATGCTGTTATAAAGGCCTAGTTCTACTGCTGTACCGGGAATCTGCGCTTGCTCTAAGCTATAGATTAACTCTACTGGCTTATTAAATACTAATCCGTATGGTTTACATTCAACTACGCTTAATACTGAACTTCCGCTGGGCGCGGTATCTTGTAATGTGTCTTTATCTATTTTGGATAGCCTTATTCTTGTTGGGCTGGTTAACGCTCCCGCGGGGATTATTACTTTTACTCTACCGTCAGATGAAGTTACTTCTCCTCCTTCAGGGCCGATAAGCTGGCCTGTATATAGGTATACGATTACTGATGCTGTGGCTGTATTTCCCGCGGAGTCTGTGGCAGTTTTT
>JBDRLG010000037.1:0-2603 GCA_043813255.1 Candidatus Omnitrophota bacterium | reverse complement strand
TAAATAACGGTGCCCGTGGCGCGTCCAGCAGAAATTACGCGAATAGAGCAAAGAGGGGCCTTTTTGTCTCTGTTTCTTCTTCTATTCAACGTTCTACAGAGTTTTTACGAGGCCTGTTAAGCGATTCAGGCCCGGACGTCTACCAAGCCGCAGCCTATTTTTTAGGTTATCTTGGAGACAGATGCGCAGTTCCAGATTTAATCCGGAAAATAAGCGATATAGATCCGTATGTCCGGCAAACCGTGGTTGAATCCTTGGGAAGAATTAAAGATAGGCGCGCAGGCGGTGTTTTAATCTCGCGTCTAACCGATGCAGATTATTATGTCCGGGAAGCCGCAGCCAATGCCTTAGAGGGATTAGGCCTTTTAACTACCCGGCTAAAGATAAAGCGTTATAGTATTGATTTAAGTGATCCACAATCGCATGTCCGCGCAACCGCGGCCGCGGCCCTGAGAAATATTCAAGATAAACGAGTAGTTCCTGCCTTAATTCAACGATTAACAGATTCAGCCGCATATGTCCGCGCAGCCGCAGCCTGGTCATTGGAGAAATTAGGCGCGTTAACTAAAGAATTGCAGATTATAAAGTACGAAGCTGATTTAGAAGATAGAGACCCGGAAGTCCGGGAAGCCGCAGCCGCAAGTTTGCAAGAGATAGGTTATCCTGCGAAGGAAGAATTATCACAATATTTTCCGAGTTCTTCCATAATAGAAGAAAACAGTCCCGTTAGTTCATCTGTCTGTAGTCAGTTTAAGCCAATAGAGGTTAGTGTATTCTTTAAAGATGGGAGCGAAGGAATAATCTCTCTGCCGATGGAACAATTAACAATGGAATACGCAGGAAAATTGAATAATTTGAGTTTAAGAAGTAAACTTTTAATTTTAAGCTACACGACGCAGATAGAGATAGATATGGAATATTGTTCAAAAATATATTGTTCAAAAGAATTTAAAGAATGGTCTAATCTTTATAAAGTGGTTTGTTATTATCAGAAAAATATTCCTTGTTTACAACAGGCGATAAGAAATCATTTAAAAGACGAGGGTATTTCTTTTGCTGTTTCTGATCTGCTGGAGCCTTTTTATTCTTTAGATAGGTTCTTTTCTGATAATATAATCAGCAGGATTTATTTTGCCAGCGAGAACCCGGGGGTTTTGCCTTATATTGTTAATATGCAAAGAGGATTGTTGAATAACGCTCCTTTAGAAGTCAAAGCAGTGATTATTGAGTTATTTCAAGAGAACTTTAGTGCGCTTGGCTGGAATGAGGGTATTGCGGACTATTTAAAACAGGAACATAGCTATTTAGGCAGCTATGCTATTACGGATATTAAAGACGTAAGTATAGGAAAAGGGGTATATGACCTAGAGATAACTCAACTAGTAGGGCAGTCTAAGGAAAGACACCGGAGAGTCTTTAAGAGGCCGGAATCTGAGCCGCCATCCGCTATAGACTTGAGAAACGAAAGGGCATATTTATGGTGTGAAAAGACATTTTTAGAACATGCTCAATTTGCTTCGCTGCCTTTTTATTATCATAATCCTAAAGGGCCTGATTTGTTAATCTCTCCGTTAATTGGTGAAGAGTCGCTTAACTCCGCGTTATCCAGGGCATTAGCAGTAAACGGAGTCGGCCAAGAGAGAGTTAAGAACCTTCCTCTTCAAGAAGAAATAGAGTTTGTGGATAATACACCCGGTCAGATAAAAATGAATTTAAATGATGCCATGGAGAAAATTAGAGATGTCCAGGCTGCAATATATATACGCCTTAATGCAGCCAAGATAATTGCCGATAGCAAAAAATGGATAAAAAGAAACTCCGCCGCTAAGAATATGTGCATTTTTGATTTACATACTACTGTTTCAGGCGGCAGGTATACTCCTATTGAAGCTGTGCTGATAGCCTGGCTTAACAAAGTAGAGGCGCTGTATATTTGGGATTATATGACTTTTGTTAGTTTTCATGAAGTATTTAAAATCGTAAAGTATTTTGAAGAGATAGAGTTATATCTTGGTATTGGATTGTTCTGCCAGGGCAAAGATTGCCGCGGGCAAGACTATGGTTTAGGTGAAACTGTGCATTTTGCAGGTTACTTCCCGCGAATAAGAACAACCGAAGATTTCGCTGTATTCTTGTGTAACATAGGAAGAGACCCTGATTATCAACGTATACAGGAGGTATTAAAAAATAGAAGTCAGTTTGTAGAAGGTGTAAGGGAAAAAATCAATGAATTAAATCTTGGTTTTAAGATTACCTATCAGGATATACAAGAAAGATATCGGGGCCAGCAAATTAATGTTTATGGTTTAAGCAAAACACTTTTTGAGAAATACAAAATTGAACTTAAAGCAAAAGGAATTACAAAGTTTCAAAAGCTAATGGAGCTTATTAATCAGGTCATAGCTGAGCTATCTTATCAAGGCCCTACGGCAATGGAATGGGAAACGATTAAGGGATTTGTTATTAGAAACAATGGGGTTCTTTCTCTGTCCCATCCATTAAAAGGCCCGTTCGATAAACAACAAAGAAAAAAAAGTATCCACGATATATTAAAAAAGAATGCTACACCTGATGTAAAAGGAAAAGAGAGGATGTGTATACGG
>JBDRLG010000036.1:0-15148 GCA_043813255.1 Candidatus Omnitrophota bacterium | reverse complement strand
CACTAGTGTCCCAACGTTGGCACTATGATTTGATGTAACTGAATTATTTATAATATTTTAGCACAGAAAAACATTTTAATCGATTTCAATTTGATTATGTGTTATCTTGGCGCTCTAACTAAAGGAGCGGCCAATGAATATAGGCAAAACTGTTTTTTCTCAAGTAATGGAATTTTTACCTTTGTATGAATTCCGCAAATGCGTTGAACGTTATCAAGGTGATTATAAAGTCAAAAGTTTTTCGTGCATGGATCAGTTTTTATGCATGGCATTTGCCCAATTAACTTTTCGTGAAAGCCTTAGAGATATTGAAGCTTGTTTAAGATCAATGAAAAGTAAATTATATCATATGGGCATTCGAGGACAAATTGCACGTAATACTTTGTCTAATGCTAATAACATAAGAGACTGGCGTATTTATGCTGATTTTGCACAGATATTAATTCATAAAGCCAGAAATTTATACTCAAACGAAGATTTTGGCGTTGAGCTTAAAGAAACCGTTTATGCGTTAGATTCAACAACAATTAATTTGTGTCTATCAATTTTCTCATGGGCCGCTTATTGTCAAGAACAAGCGGGCGTGAGAATGCATACATTGTTGGATTTACGCGGAAATATTCCATCTTTCGTCGAGATTACAGATGCTAAAATTCACGATGTTGAAATTCTTGACTTGTTAATTCCTGAAGCCGGTTCTTTTTATATTATGGATCGAGGTTATCTTGATTTTAAACGCCTTTATGTTTTTAATCAATCGGCTTCATTCTTTATTGTAAGATCAAGAGCGAATATTAAATCAAGAAGGCTATATTCTCAACATGTCGATAAAACAACGGGTTTGCGCTGTGATCAAGTAGTTGTTTTAACAGGCACGGATACTCCGCAATATTATCCGGACAAAATCAGGAAAATTGTCTTTTATGATAAAGAACGAAATAAACGTTTGATATGGTTTACAAATAATTTTAAACTTTCGGCTGAAACAATTGCTCAGCTTTATAAGCAACGTTGGAAAATTGAATTATTCTTTAAATGGATTAAGCAACATTTAAGAATAAAAAAATTCTTTGGAATTTCCGAGAACGCAGTCAAAACACAAATTTGGATTGCCATCTCTGCTTATGTCCTTGTTGCGATTATTAAAAAGAGCTTAAAAGTAGAAAAAAATCTTTATACTATTCTACAGATTTTAAGTGTTTCGGCTTTCGAAAAAACATTGCTCTCTCGTCTATTAAATGACGAGGATTACATAATTGAAAATAATCAAAATCATAACCAGTTGCTGTTGTTTAAGTTATGATGGGACACTAGTGCCCTTAATCCCCCTTTTTCAAAGGGGGAAATATACAAAAATACCGCTCTCTTTCCTCCCCTTTAACAAAGGGGAGTTAGAGGGGATTTTTTATCTTCCTTATATTATCCCTTTTAATAAATTCCGCTGGATACTAATTAATTCCTCTATCCCTTTCGCGGCTAAATCAATCAGCTGGTTCATCTGGGCCTTATCAAAAGTCTGGCGTTCAGCAGTACCCTGTATCTCAATAAACTTTCCCTTTGAAGTCATAACAACATTCATATCCACATCCGCGCGGGAATCTTCATCATAACATAAATCAAGCAATAATTCACCATTAAAAATACCCACACTGGTAGCCGCTACAAATTCTTTGATTGGAATATTGCTTATCAAACCATCATTCTTAAGCTTATTAAACGCGTCCACTAAAGCAATAAAGCTTCCGGTGATTGCCGCTGTGCGCGTGCCGCCGTCAGCTTGTATAACATCGCAATCAAGCCAAACAGTCCTCTCTCCCATACTCTTCATATCAGTAACCGCCCGCAGGCTTCTTCCTACTAAACGCTGTATTTCATATGTACGGCCGGAATCCTTATTACGCGGTATGCGCGTCTTGCAGGACCGGGGAAGCATACCGTATTCCGCAGTTACCCAGCCATTACCGCTATTTCTTAAAAAAGGCGGGACTTTTTCATCTACTGAAGCAGAACAAATAACTTTAGTATTGCCTAATTCAATCAGGCATGAGCCTTCAGCGTATTTTAAGAAATCTTTAGTAATCGATACTTTCCTTACATTATCTGCCGCCCTATTGTCTAAACGAATCATTACGCCTCCTATATTAGTTGTGAGTCGTGAGTAGTGAGTGTTGAGTATTTTTATTCACGGCTATTAACATCTTTTATAAATATTTTTCCCTATTGAATCTATCCCTACGATAACCGGAAAATCTTTTACTTCCAACTCATAAATCGCTTCAGGCCCTAAATCAAGATACACAATTGGATTTGCTTTTGTAACATATGTTGACAGTAAAGCCCCGCACCCGGCATAAGCCAAAAAATAAACTGCCTTATATTTTTTTATTGCTTTAACTACTTCTTTGGAACGCGCCCCTTTGCCAATCATCGCCGCAAGCCCTGCTTTTAGCATTGCAGGAGTAAACTCATCCATTCTTGAGCTTGTGGTTGGCCCGCAAGAACCAATGATTTTCCCTTTAGGAGTTTTAGCCGGCCCACAATAATAAAATACTTTTCCTTTTAAGTCAACAGGTAATTTATCGCCTTTAGAAATTGCTTCGGCTAACCTTTTATGCGCCTGGTCTCTGGCTGTATAAATTAAGCCGCTAAGCAGTATTTCATCACCTGCTTTTAAACTCTCAATTTCTTTTTTATCTAAAGGAATATTTAATTTTTTCATTACACAATTTTACTCGCGCTTCTTAAAGCATGACAACTTAGGTTCACGCAAACCGGTAAGCCGGCAATATGTGTTGGATGCATTTCTACATTAACACCTAAACAAGTAGTCCTGCCACCCAGCCCCATTGGGCCGATATTTAATTTGTTTATATCATTTAATAATTGTTTTCCCAAACGATGGACGATGCCTGCCTGTCCGGTAGGCAGTGACGATGGACGATGGACGATATTTTTTAGCAGCGCTTTTTTAGCTAATAGGCATGCGTAATCAGCTGTTCCACCAATACCTACTCCCACAATATACGGCGGGCAGGCATCCGCGCCGGCACTGCGCACAACCTCAATTATAAATTTTTTAATCTCTTCTATTTTGGCAGTCGGCTTAAACATTTTAAGCTGTGTTTTATTTTCAGCGCCAAAACCTTTAGGTAAAACCGTAATTTTTAATTTATTATTATTTACTATATCATAATGAATAACCCCGGGATGATAACCGGATTGCCCTCTTTCCAAAGGATGCTCAATAACGGAATTTCTGAAACTTCCTTTTTTATACCCATCTTCTATGCCTTTATGGACAGCTGTTTTTAAATCTCCATTTATTTTTACGCCCTGCCCAACTTCCAAAAATACAACAGGCAGCCCGGTATCCTGACAAACAGCTAATTTATCCTTTGACGCGACAGCGGCATTTTCAATTATCGCTTGTAATAATTTCTTAGCGCGGCTGTTAGTTTCTTTTAACATTGCGGACTTTAAAGCCGCAAGCACATCTTTTCTCAGATAGACATTTGCCTCAAGGCATAATTGAGAAACCGCTTCTCTGATTTTTTGGGCTGATATTATTTTCACTTAAAAATCCCCTTCATTAATACTATATTCTCTGCTAACTGTAGTGGTTATGCCTCCGCGGGGATTAAATTCTCCAGTGATTTTTACCCGGCGAGGCTTACAGGCAAAAACAAAGTCTTCCAGCATTTTGTTAATCAGGTGTTCATGGAATATTCCCACATTCCGGAAAAATATTGTGTACATCTTAAAAGACTTTAATTCCACGCAGTATTTATCCGGAGAATACGTGACTATTATATTAGCAAAATCCGGCAGGCCTGTTTTAGGGCAGATACAGGTAAACTCCGGGATATCCAAATTTATCGTGTATTCTTTATCAGAATACTGATTTTTCCAGACGCCAATCTTGGGTGTTTTTAAATCCCTGATATTTTTTTGTAATCCTTCGTATGAATTTTTGCTGTTGTTTTTCATTTGATCCCTATAATTTTATGCATCTGAGGAATTATACAGCTGACAATTCCCTCTTCATAACATATCTGATTAAATTCTTGCAGTTTTTCTTCTAAGAAATCACTTAATTTAGAACTATCAGGCTGTAAGACTAAAACCGCGCTGCTGCAAGTATCTTTTATTAAATCTACTGCCTTTTTAAAATCTTCATCTGAGGTATTTTCACAAATCACTGTCTTTAAAAACACCTCTTTTTCTGAAGCAACCTGCAAAAACCTGCGGTGCTCCTGCCAAAAACCATCCATTCCCGTGGAACTGGGAAGTTTTAAATCCATAGCAATAACATCTATAAATTCAATCACTTCTTTTAATTCTTCTGCCATAATCCCGTTGCTGTCTAAATAATTCATAAATCCGTTTTCTTTTGTCAATTTTGAAACGTTCTTAAGGAAATCTTTTTGTACCAGAGGTTCTCCTCCGGTAAAAGATACAAAACGCAGCTGATTATTGTTAGATTTTATTTTTTCAAATAATTCTTCCACTTCATATTCAACATAATTAATCGGTTTTGTATCGCAGAATTTACAATTTAAGTTGCATCCAAAGAAACGGATAAATAATTGTTTATGCCCAAAATAAAGCCCTTCTCCCTGAACACTCTCAAATATTTCAGCAATCTTTCCTTTCATTATCCGCGCCTCCTATTTCCCCCTCTTAACATTCCAAAATCTTCCAACCCCGCTTCTTTAAACCCTTTCGCCCTGAAATAACAGCTATCGCATCTGCCGCAGGGCGACTGCGCTCCTTCATAACAAGACCATGTATATTCAAAAGGAACATTTAGTTTTTTACCTAACTTAATAATCTGCGATTTATTTTTGTTTATTAATGGCGTAATAATTTTAATTGGATTACCTTGCACTCCCGCTTTAGTCCCCGCTTTTGCCGCTTTAATAAACGCGCGGTAAAATTCCGGCCTGCAGTCAGGATAACCGGAATAATCCTGAGCGTGCGCGCCAATGAATATCGCGCCAGCGTTTAAAGCCTCAGCATAAGAAAGAGCAAAGCTCAAAAATATTATATTACGGCTAGGCACATAAGTTAAGGGGATTTCAATATTATCCCCCTCACCCAGCCCCTCTCCTCTATGGGGAGAGGGTAAAGGATGAGGGGTAACGCTAAGCTCTCCATCCAACAAGCTAGAGCCTTTCCAAGGCAAATCAATATTAATAATCCGATAAGAACATCTTGCTATACCGGCAATTTTTTTCGCGTAATTTATTTCTTTTTTATGGCGCTGGCCATAATCAAAAATAAGGCAGGAACATTTATAACCTTTTTCTAAAGCACAATACAGCGTTACCGCCGAATCCAGCCCTCCGGATAACAAAACAACAGCCTGCTTTGCCACTGTTAATAAACTTTCCCTATTCTTCATAATAACAAGCAGATGAATTTTCCGACTCCCAGACTGTTACTGTTTTAAGCCCGGGAACATTGGGCTTGATGCCCTCAAAAATATATTTAGCAATATTTTCTGAGGTGGGATTGACTTTTTTGAAATACGGAATTTCGTTTAAATATTTATGGTCAAATTCTTCCAGAAAAGAATTAAGGGCCTCTTTAAGAAGCCTGAAATCTACCACCATGCCTATTTTATCAAGCCGGGATTTTTCCACAACAACTTCCACTTTCCAATTGTGCCCATGCAAATCCTCGCATTTTCCTTTATATCCCCTTAAATTATGCGCGGCGCTAAAACCTGCCTCTACTTGGACACTATACATATTAAAACCCCTTCCATCTATTTATCATTCTGCCCCGACGTTACTTCGGGACAGAATCTGATCCTGCGATTAAGTCGCAGGATGACAACTGCGATTAAGCCTGTCCTGAACTTGATTCAGGATCGCAGGATGACACAAAAGGCATTTTACAACAGACTTCAGAATCAACTTATACATTCTTAATTTCAACTCTGCGCTGACTGATCAATCTTAGTAACATCTTTCACTACTCTTCCCAGAAACCGGCAGGCTAAATCATTAAACCACTTTGGATTATCGCTGACATAAAATTTTTGTTTTCCTTTTGAATTTCGCGCTGTATTTACCAATGATTCTGTAGTTAAAATCTTTTTTACTTCAATAGCTACCTGTTTAGCGGAATCCACCAGTTTAACATTATTGCCTAAAGCCTGTTGAATTACCGGCTTTAATAACGGATAATGGGTACAGCCTAAAATAACTGTATCCACTTTAGCTTTTTTTAACGGCTCCAAATACATCCTGACTACATCATCGACTACTTTACCTTCTAACCAGCCCTCTTCGGCAAAAGGCACAAATAACGGACAGGCAACCGCGGTAACCTTTATTGAAGGGTCCATTTGTTTAATTTCATTCTCATACGCACGGCTGTTTATAGTGCCGCGCGTGCCTATTACTCCAATACGTTTATTACGGCTGGAATGAACTGCTTCTCCTACTCCGGGAGTAATAACTCCGACTATCGGAACCCTAAAATAATTTCTTATTACCGGCAGGGCAAAACTTGATACTGTATTACAAGCGACACAAATCAACTTAACATCATGTTTAAGCAAAAATAAAATATTTTCAATAGAAAACCGGATAACAGTTTCTTTTGATTTTATGCCGTAAGGAACCCTTGCTGTATCCCCAAAATAAACAATCTCTTCATTAGGCAGGTGGTTAATTAATTCTTTTACCACTGTAAGCCCGCCTACTCCTGAATCAAATACACCGATAGGATTTTTCATCTAAAAATTCCCATTAAAATTAGCTTTCAGCTATCAGCCTTCAGCTTTCAGCTTAACTTACCTGACGAACGTCAGAAAATAATTTGCTGAGAGCTGATTGCTGAAAGCTGATAGCTTATAAATTTTTATTTTAATGCCTCCGCGAAAACACAATCTTTAGAATAATCTTCTACTCCCTCAAATACCGCATCAGCAACCTGTTGACGGTAAGAACCACTCTTTAATAAGCTTTCCTCGTTACGGTTAGATAAAAAGCCTGTTTCCACCAATACCGCCGGCATATGAGTGCCTTTTAAAACACAGAACGCGGCAGTCTTAACTCCCAATACTTTAGCGCTTAAATTCCGGTTAACTGAATGGCAGATAGCTTGTGCCAATTCCACTGATTCCGCGCGGCTGTTTGTATAAATCAAATCCCATAAAACAGCTTTTAAATCCAAAGTATAATGATCAAAACAATTCTTGTCTATGTTCAAAAAATCATTCTCCGCGGAAGACAATGCCCGTTTTGAATCACTGACATTCTCGGAAATATAATACACTTCAAAACCCTCTAAGCTTCTCACGCGGTTTGAATTGGCGTGAATACTTATAAAAAGATCGGCATTGGCAGTATTAGCTATATCCACCCTCTTTTTCAAAGGAATAAAAACATCTGTGGAACGGGTCATAATAACTTCAATGCCTTCTTTTTTCAAAGCTTCAGCTAAACGCAGAGCAATATCCAAATTGACGTCTTTTTCCTTTAACCCTATTCCTCTGCCGATCGCGCCCGGGTCTTTACCGCCGTGGCCCGCGTCAATAACTACCTTCTTAATTGATAAAAATGCTTTTTGTTTTCGCGCTGATTGAGAATTTAAAGACAGCTGTTTAAACAACAGATCTAAAACCTGTTCTTTAAACTTCACAGGAACAACAATTGTCCCCCGATAAAATTCTACCGGATATTTTAAGTCCTTTGATTTACCATCAATAACAATAAGCGGCTGGCCTACAGCCAGATTTATTTTATGCGTTTCTTTTCTTAAAGTAATCCCGCGGGTAAACGTATCATAATCCCAATCTATACCCCTCTGAGCGCATAAAACCGGCAAAGGCATATAGCTTGTGCCGTTAATATGGTAAACAGCGATCGAATTTTTAGAGGAGACTGTTGAACAACCGTTTAAAAAAGTAGACAGTAAAAAGTAGACAGTAAACAGTACGAAAAATGATTTATTTTTGGATTTTAGTTTTTTAAACATTTGAATTTTTTATTTACCGTTGCCTGCTTCCGCCGTAGGCGGATACGCCTACGGCGAAAACCATTCTCTGCCAGACACTATTAATTGGTGGAGGTGGGCGGAATCGAACCGCCGTCCTTACGTAACCAAATAAAAGCCGCTTCATGCTTAGTTTATCTTTTACTCTTAAGTTTTGGCCACTCCGATAAACAGGATTGGACAAACCGCATCCTTTTAAGTCTTACCCTGACACCAAAGGCTAACAATCAGGGCCAGTCTACTGTCGTCTCTATTTCATCACGTAGACAAGACGAATAGAGGCCTCTCTAATTAATTAGTGAGGGCTTACCATGCTAATGCAACCAGCTGGCACTAAACCACCCATAGGGGAAAATGCTCCCATAGGGCTTATTGATGCTAACCGATTTGTTGTTGTTTTTGCATTTATGTTTTGCAAGGATTGTTAACGCGGCCATACTTGCATCCGCGGCATGCTGCTCTTACCCGGCTTACCTAAGTCGAGCCCTTTCACCCCCAATCAAGAAATTTCATCCCGCCAAAGGCGAGATTTAGAACTTTCCTTACCATAAAATATAACATTTTTAACAATTAGATTCAATCAAAAAAATTTATTTGGTTTTTCACTAAAAAACCTTGTTTTTGTGTCATTCAGACTGTGTCACATTCTATATTTTAACGCGGTAGCCGCCCCGCCTTGGCGGGGCGTTTCCGACGCTGATAAAACGCTCCGCTTACGGAGCGGCTACCGGAAATGTAATTACGACACAGTCTGATTGCGGGGAGCCAAAGACGAAGAAGCAATCTTAAAATAAAGATTGCTTCCCCCGACGTTACGTCGGGGTCGCAATGACACTTTTTCAGTATTAACTATTTACCTTCTGCGATGCTTTAACGCGCGGCTGACTTCACGCATTGTTTCTCTTTTTTTAATATCGCTTCTCTTATCGTAAATCTTCTTACCTTTACAAAGCCCGAGCTCTATTTTTACAAAACCCCGGTCATTAAAATATGCCTTCAAAGGAACAAGCGTAGTCCCTTTTTGATTAATTTTAGCGGCAAGTTTATTTATCTGGCTCTTGTGCAAAAGCAGTTTTCTTGTCCTGACTGAATCAACATTCAAATAACTTGCCTGCGCGTAAGGGCTTATATAAGTATTATACAACTTTACTTCATTCTTTTCAATGCGCGCGAAGCTGTCTTCTAAATTAATTTTCCCATCCCTTAAAGACTTTACTTCACTGCCTACCAATTGTATACCGCATTCAAACTTATCAAAAATCTCATAATCCCTGTAAGCCTTGCGGTTAGTAGTTATTACATTACTCATTTTGAACCTACAAAAAAGAAATACAAACTTAAAAATACCGGCATAGTGATAATCCCCGCGATATAAGTAAATAATATCCCCTGGCTGACTAATAAGTCCTCTTTTTTATAATGCCGTAAAATTACCGATAATGAAGTCGCCGGAGGAACAATCAGCTGTATAATAAACAACAATCCCAGCAATGCCGGCAGTTTAAAAATAATTACCGTTATAATCCCTATAGCAGGAAGAATTATCATCTTTGCTAATATCATTAAAGAAACTGCCTTCTTATCAATGTGCTTTAAACGAATCAAGGCTAAATTTCCGCCTACTATCAACATAGATAAAGGCACTGTGCATTTCCCTAAGGCGCTCAAAGGCTTAAGCACAAATTCCGGAATAATTTTGTTTACCCCAAAAAAAACAAAAACCAAACTGACTAAAGTCGCGATTACCGGCGGATTAAATAAACTTACCCAGTCAAATTTTTTCTTTTGCTGTGATGTAAGCATATGCACGCCAAAAGACCACATTACCAAATTGAACCCCAAAAGAAACAAAAATAAATATATGAATAACACCTCCTGAGTATCTTTGGGCAATAAAGCGGCAATAAGTGCCAAAGGCAGATACCCTGAATTCTGAAAAGCAATCATGCCTAAAAACTGCTTTTTATGCTCCTGCCCCTTAATAAACCTTATAAAAATCTCTCCTATAATCAAACCAAGAGTGGTAACCACAATGCTTAACACAGGAAAAACCCACCAGTTCGGATAAATACTAAAATTAAAATTCTTGACCAGCTGGCAGAATATCAAAACCGGTAATGTAACATCAATAGTCAAACGGCTTAGAGTTCCTAACCCTTTATCTTCCAGCAGGTTCTTTCTTACCAGAAAAAAACCTATGCCGCCGATAATCAAAATCTCCAGCATTGCCAAACCAGAACTTATAAATGACTGAAAAAACATAATTACCTCTTTAATATCATCTGTTAATTATATTTTATATGGTAGCCGCGGGCTTTAGCCCGCGTAATAAAAGAGTTGCAAAAATCTATTTCTGTCATCCTGCGCGTCCTCCGAAGGCGGATCCGCCTACGGTGGAAAAGCATAGAATCTATTATCCTGTGGTTAAACCACAGGACCTAAAATTTTTATAGATTCTGCCCCGCGACGTTACGTCGGGACAGAATGGTATTATGAAAAATTTGAGGTATTTTGCAACAGACTCTAAAACGCAAGCTAAAGCTTGCGGCTACCATAAATCACTTTATATTAAACCTATAATAAGACGAAATATTATACCAACAAAACCCCTAACCCGCAATTCTTTATTTGACAGAAAGATTAGACTGGAATATACTTATTGATTACTGCGGGGGTGGCGGAACTGGCATACGCGTACGTCTCAGAAGCGTATGGGGTAACCCTTGAGGGTTCAACTCCCTCCCTCCGCACTAAATTAGTTACCACCAAACCCAATTATTTTCTTTTCCTTTGCATCCTTAGGTTCAAGCAACTGCCTGATTGCTTCAAATATTGCCTTTATAGTCTGATCATGTTCTGCATATTTTTTCTCAAGTACTTCAATTTTTACGGCTAAGTCTTTATGCGTTAAAATAATTTCTTTTAATTTGGTAAAAGCCCGCATAATTAAGATATTTACCTGTATTGCTTTTTCGCTATTTAACACGCTTGAAAGCATAGCTACACCATGTTCTGTAAAAACATGCGGTAAATACTTAATATTCTGGCCTTGCTTCAAGGTCACAAATTGTGACCTTGAATTTAAAATTGTAATTTGTGATTTTAAAGACTCTACTTCTTCCCAAGACAATCTAAACATGAAATCATCCGGGAAGCGCTTAATATTTCTCTTTACAGCTTGATTCAAAACCTTAGGCTGAACTCCATAAAGTTTAGCCAAATCCCGATCCAGCATTACTTTTTTACCCCTTAATTCTAGAATCCTTGTAGCAATGACTTCTATGGTTATTTCTTTAGACATTTTTATTTTCTCCTTATCTCTAAAACTTAATCCTTTTTATCATAGCCACCAAACCCGATTATTTTCTTCTCTTTTTCAACTGAATAAACGCTCTCATAATCTGGATATTTACTTGTATAGCTCTCTTACTATAGAGCACTCCTGAAAGCATAGCTATACCCTGCTCAGTAAATGCATAAGGCAGCTTACGTGTGCCACCCCAACTTGATATGCCAAATTGGCACATCAAGTTTTTAACTTCTTCTTTTGTTAATTGAAACATAAAGTCTTCCGGGAACCTATCAATATTACGTTTTACTTGCCGGGTAAGCTGACTCGTATCAACTTCATATAATTTAGCTAAATCTCTATCCAGAATTACCCTCTTACCTCTAATAATTAGTATCTTTGCAGCTATTACTTCTGCCGGAATTAAATTAGACATATACATTTTCCCCCTTTCTACTCTTAATAGACGTAGAAAAAGAAAAAATCTAACAAGTTTTTTTGCGGAGAATATTTTCCCCTCACCCTATCCCTCTCCCCGTGGAGACTGGGTCAAATGAAATTGTCATCGACGAGACTATTTTGTCATCCCCGAATGTTTTAATCGGGGATCTAAAAATCATCGTCGGAGATTCCCGCTTTCGCGGGAATGACACTCCTATTTGACACAGTCTCCGTCGGGGAGAGGGTAAAAGATGAAGGATACCCTATTTACAAATAAACTACGTCTTCAGGGTGGTATAAGGAATGGAATAGCAGGATATAATCCTTTAAATGACGGGTGATTAAGAAATTGTTTCGGACGTGCTCTCTGCCGTTTTCCCCTAATCTCTTGGCATAGTCGGGGCTGTTTAAAAGCTGTTTTATGGCAAACGCGGCTCCCTGTACAGAATGGCTCAAAAGGCCGGAGTATTTATGTTTTATCTGCAATGGGATGCCTCCTACATTTCCGGCAACTACGGGTTTAGCTTTCCATAAGGCTTCAGATACTGTAAGCCCGAACCCTTCTTTAATTGATTTTTGCACGATAACATCTGATGCTCTCTGCAAGGCGTTAACTTCAATATCGCTGTGCGGCAGTAATAAAATATGTATGTCCGGGTCTTTATGGGCTTTTTCCCTGACTTCATCAAGGACTTTAAGCCCTTCGGGGTCATCTATTGCTGTGCCGCCGGCTAAAATCAACTGGCAGTCAATATATTTTTTTACCTGCTGATACGCCTCAATTACTCCCACTGGGTCTTTAAGCCGGTCAAAACGGGAAATCTGTGTAACTATAGGCTTATCTTTAACAATATTATATTTACGCAGCACCGCGTCTATTGTCTCCTGCGGCAGTTCTTTATTTTTATCGCTTAACGGGTCTATTGAAGGCGCGATTAAAAATTGCCTAATAGGAAGCTTTCGCGCGAAACTGGGGGCGGAAAATACCGCGGAATCATATTTAGCGATAAATTCCTGCAGGAATTTCCAGACTTTTTCATTTGGATTAGACACATCAATATGGCATCTCCAGAGCCATTTATTAGACGCTTTTCTATTAACCAGCGCTATTGGCTGAGGGTCATGCACGTATACAATATCTCCATAAGTATCTACTTCCTTTATATTAATTTCGCTTGTTTCCATAAATATCCCAAAATCTAAATCAGTGGCATCATCGCCCTTGCCATGAAGCAGATTATGGAATTTTTTGGTTACTTCAAAAAATTGTTCTCCGCCTTTTATCACGTCCCAGCGGGTATCTACTCCCAGCTCTTTTAATAACGGGACCATGCGGTTTAATATTTCAGCGACCCCGCCGCCCACGGCTGTTGAATTTATATGCTGTATAATTTTTCCTTTAAGCCTGTCGCTTATTAGTTTTAAATCATCTATTACCGCCTGGCCTACAATCGGAGCGTAATCTTCTATACCTATCATTTTATCCTGATATCCTTTTTTCTATTATGCCGATTATTTTTTTCCTTAAATCTTCCAGCGTGTATGTATACGGGTCAATAATTGAAATCCTGTCTGCCAATTCTTTATCACCAATAGATGTTTCTATCCAGTATGAGAAATCATTATCCTCTCTTTCCAGCCTTAAGCGCGCTTCAAAAATATGGAAATATATTGAATCTATATTTATTTTTTTTAATATTTCCACAAACTCCCTTAAATCAAAGGCAGCATAATTAGTCGGGATGACAAAACTTATTGACTTCAAAAAGTAAAATTCTTCATTTTCCCGCGCAAATTTCAATTTGGCCAGCGGTTTATCTTTTAGGTAATTATCTATAGTCTTTATTATCTCTTCTCTTAATGCCCTAATATTAGAGAAACTAACTGTATCAATACTTGCCAGCATTTCGCCTAATTCATCTTCGCCCAATACCTCAATTACCCAATAAGAAAAATCATTAGGCGGCTCAGGAGAAAGGTATAAATGCTGTTGTAAAAATCTATGAGTATGCTGGTAGATTGAAGAGCCAGGGACTGTTTTAATAAGCTCCAATAACTGGGTAAGATTTGAAGCCCTTAAACCTGTAAGTTCTGTTAAATGCAGGCGGGAGGCAAATTTAAAAGGTTCTTTTACTTTTGGAACCCCGTTCATAATCCCTCTTCCTTTATAGAGCCGCGAAATCTTGCGTCTCTAAAGCTGTTACGCCTTCTAATTGTCATTCTCCGACTTGGTCGGAGAATCCAGAAGCATTTTATCGGCTATAAGATCCTGCCCCGACGTTACGTCGGGACAGGATGACAACCGCTCAAGCCGCAGGATGACAATCGGTCAAACCACTGATAACTGCTGTAAAAATTTGGTGGTTTCGCGTGTATTTTTAAAATAATAACCGGCGTAAGATTTTTTAGGCGCGCCTACGAATATTGTTAGCCCTTTGCCCTTTAATACTTTAAACGCGTCCTCGTCTGTTGTATCATCACCTATATAAATAATAAAATTATTTTTTTCTGAAAATCCTGTTAATCTAGGCAGCAGCCATAAAACCGCTTTGCCTTTATCCAAGTCAACATTTGGCTTAATCTCTATTACTTTTTTGCCTTCATTAATCCTGATAATTTTTTTAGCTAAACATCCGGATGCGATTTTATAAATTGTTTGTTTCACTATATCAATATCCTTGGGGCTAGTCAAGCGGTAATGTATACTTAAAGTTAACCCTTTGTCTTCGATAAGAATACCTTTTATCGCTAAGAGTTCTTTGTTTAACTGTTTCTTTATTTTACTCAAATTTAATTTAACAGCGGGAGAAATATTATTATGGAATTTAATGCCCGGCCCTTCTATTTCCAAACCATGATTACCGACATAAATAATACGCGGTATTTTAATAACATTCTTTATATTCTTTAACGCGCGGCCTGAGATAATCACTATTTTAAAAACAGGGTCTTTTGATAATTTAATCAAAAGATTTTTATTTACTAGGGGGATGACAGCTTCCTGCGGTGTTTTTCTAATGGGAGACAACGTCCCGTCATAATCAAGAAACAAGATTATTTTTTTGCTTTCTAATTTTTCTTTGATTTTATCCCAATATTGAAACAAATATTTCATTTAGTCAAAAGTATAGATCCTGCGGTCAAGCCCTCGGCTTCGCCGCGAGGCGAGCCGCAGGATGACAACTACTTACGCACAAGATGACAAACATTATTGAGTCATTCGTGAATATTGTGGAGCAATTATGGTAACTCTTTGATAAATAACGTGATATGTAAAAAGCTCACTTGCTCCCTTGTTTTGTATTCTTTAGCTGCATTAAGAGGCTGGTTTATGAGCGGAAAAGTTTTTCGGAATCTTTCGGCGAGGACTGTTTGAGCCCGTCCTGGCTCGTAAGAGCCGACGGGCGA
>JBDRLG010000035.1:0-7811 GCA_043813255.1 Candidatus Omnitrophota bacterium | reverse complement strand
TCATATCCGGACAGTGCCTCCTAATTTTTTAAACAAAGCTATTGTAATTACTGAAAATATAATCATTACCATAGAAATCGCCAGAGCCTCTTCAATCCTGCCGATTGAAAGCTCCAGATAAATTGAAGTCGGCAGGATCTCTGTTTTTAAACGCGTAGTGCCGACAAACACCATTATCGGCCCAAAAATCCCTACAGCGCGCGCCCAGGTAATAACCGCTCCGGCAATAATCCCATTGCGCGCCATTGGCAGTGTTACTTTAAGAAACGCCTTAAACTTTGAAAACCCTAATGTCCGCGCCACATCTTCCAAGCGTTTATCTATGGTATCAAACGCCGCCTTTATCGCGCGCACTCCAAAAGCTGAAGCAACTATAAACTGCGCCAGCACTATCCCTAAAGGGGTATAAACAAAATGCAGGCCGCTTGCCTCAATTGCCTGCCCCAAAGGTGTCCTAAAGAAAATAAGCAGGCTCACGCCTATAACCAGAGGCGGCAGGACAATAAGAATATCAATAATTGTATCAACCAGCAATTTACCAGCAAACTGATAACGGCTTAAAACATAACCAATGGGCACGGCAAAAAGCAAAGAAAGTATAACGCTAAGCGTTGAAGTAATAAGGCTTAACTTCATGGCAAAAAGGATATCCCTGTTCTTAAATATTTCTATAAATTTAGCCATAGGCAGATAAAATATATCCCCGGCTATCAAAGCTATAATAAAACCAACATAGATAACAAGCATAGCAACAGCTGTGATATCCAAAAAAGAAAAATTAAATTTCAGCCTGCCTGTTGTTTTCCTGTTCATCTTCACTCCCTAAAGCTTTGGCTTAGTATAACCATGCTTTATAAACGTTTTTCTGCCAAACTCAGAAACGCATAAATTAAAGAAATTATCCGCTTCTTTATATTTCTGCGTGCATTTTAATAAACATACTGTAACTCGCGTTTCAGGTAACCCTTCAGGAACCAGCACCAGATCAAAACCATAATTTTTTAATTGTTCGCGTATTTTGGTAACCTTAGGCGAAGCCCCTGTTACAACATCAACATCATTATTATACAAAGCAGCTATAAAATTCCATACTATACAAACATCAATATGCCCAAGGGCCAGCGCGTTGGCAATATCATAATGTGTTTTGGATTCCATCACTATATTTTTGGAAATAGCATCTTCTAATCCTTTTTTCTTAAACAACTCATGCAATATTTCGCCGGCTGTTGAAAAACGCGGGTCAGTCATGCCTACACGCACACCCGGCCGTGCTAAATCTTCCAGTGAATGTATATTCAAAGGATTACCTTTAGGCACAATAACTACTGGATAAAGACATCCAACTGTTTCATATTTTTCCATAAGCCCCTTCACTGTAAGGCGCTCCGCAAAAGGGTCATGGCAGACAAAAATATCGCCTTTGCCGCTTAATATAATTGCCGGCAAAAGAGTCTCTGAACCGCCTGTATTAAATGTAACTTTTTCGTTATAGCGCTTCTCATATTCCTTAGCAATCTCTTCCACAGCAGGCATCATTGAATTACCGCAATAAACTAAAATTTCTTTCCCCTGAGTTACGCCTTGGTTCAAAGAGCGTAATGCAAAAAGCATAACTCCTATTAACGCCAAAATCACTACAACTAAAATAATGTCTTTATTCTTCATAACTATTCTCCCTTTTTCACTTTTAATGTATAATTATATTTGCGAAAAACTTCCCGCCCTTGCTTAGAAACCATAAACTCAATAAATTCTCTGCTTAATAATTTATTCCTGCCAAAGCTTAATACGCCTATCGGTATTTGAGAAATAATATTTTGCTTCAAAGGTATAGCTATAATCTGGGCATCTTGCGGATAATACCGCGCTACAGCATCCCAGACTATTGCCGCGTCAATATGCCCTAACTTAATAGCCATCCCCAGTTCATTGACAGTCGCGGCAGTAAACACCGTATTTGCCTCAATTTCTTTCAAAGGTATCTTATTCTTCTCAAAGATCTTAACTGCCTGCATCCCGATTGCGCAGGCTCTCAGATCACCTGCTCCAAAACGCACCCCTTTGCGAGTTAAATCATTTAATCCCTTTATCTCTTTCGGATTACCTTTCTGAACCATTATTACCGGGACAAAATAAGCAACTATACATTTGTCTTTAATGAAGCCTTCAGCCTTAGCTTGTTCTAAATAATAAGAATCCCCCGGCATAAATAAATCTCCCTTGCGGGATAATTTAATCTGCCCTAAAAGAATATTGCTTCCATTGTAAATACACTCTACTTTAATCCCCCTTTCTTTCTCAAAAATATTTATTATTTCAGATACAGGCGGCCGGATCCCTGCCCCGCAATAGAGCAGGAGACTGGCTGGCTTAGCCCTATTGCATCCTAGGAAACTCACAATATAAATAAGAATAACCAAAATGCTTATTTTTTTAATCTTCATTCTTATTTTTCCTTCCCGATAACTTATTCTATCTTCAATTTACAAGGCACTTCTATAAACTGCTTGTCCTTGGTAATTATATTTAATTTCAATTCAAATTCTCCTTTTCCCCAAACTATACCAAATATTGAGCCATTCTTCTTATCTAACACCAATAGAAACGGGAGTTTTTGTTTCTTGCTTAATTCCCATGATAAAGGCATTATCCGGCTTTCCTTGGCTAATTCCAGCCTATAACTCCTCCATATAAACAAATGTTTAACCGGCTTTACTATAATCTCCGGCACTACTTTTTTTTCTGATGCTTTTGCTTGTTCATCTTTGCCCAAAGACGATTCTTTTTCAATTTGTTTAGTATTGTCTTTCTCTTCAATTAGTCTATATTTAGCTGATTCATCCATAGACTGCTCAACTGGCAGTACTGGCTGACTTTCTTGTTGTTCATACTGTTGATCTAATTCCTGAGGAGGCATATCTCTGTTTTTCTCTATCGGCTTAAGTCCTTCTTCCCCGCTTCTCTGAACAACACTCCCCTTATATTCCGAGGCTACAATTATAGTTTGTCCTGAAGTTAACGGCAAAGCAGGCTCTGGTACCGGGCTTTGAGCTATAGTTATCATTCTATTTTCTTCCGATACAATTTTCTTTTCTTCCATCTGGCTCTTACTTGCTGTAGTTACAATAGTATCTGTTATAGCGATAGCGCCATTGCTGGCAACTAATGGAACCGCGGTTGCGTCAGGAGTCGAAGCACTATAGTTACTTAAAACCAATACCGCTTTTCCTGTAGCGGCTGAAGCTAAAATATCAAAACTAACTTCTGCTAACACCCCTTTTGCTATCACTGTATTATTCAAGCCAAAGATAACAAACTTCACAACCCCATTACCTTTATTATTAACTGAAACATTTTTTTCGGCATTTAATGCCGCGGGGCCTGTTTTTGCTTCTTTAAATTTAAGCTCAGCGGGGTTATATTCTAAGTGGAAACTTACCGCGCTTACTCCTTTATCCAAAGCTGGATTAAAATTCACCGGCACTGTTACTGTTGTTTTCTTATAAGCGGAATTACTACCCACTGTAATAACAGCTGAATTTTGAGCCTGCGCTGCTGCTGCCAATAAACACAAGCAAAACCCCGCTACTAACAACAAAATACTTTTTCTCTTGCCCATATCTCTCCCCTTTTTTAACTGCCGCATCTTTCAAAAAAAAGCCCTAAGGGACTTTAGTCAACCTTAGGGCGTATTTATTCTATCTTTGGCAATGCGGCCTCCCGTTTCTATGCTTATAACAAGATGTGGGACCGTCATTTTGCGCCCTCAGGTTACCCTAAGTTTGCCTTTTTCAAAAAGGTTTTAAATTGTCAAATTTACAATATTATATATTACTACATAATAATTATACTTTACTTTTTGTTACTTTTCAATATAACTTCCTCCGCTTGGAAACTCTTTCTTTTGTCTATAATTTATCAATATTCTATCTCTCCACTCATTTAATCTCAATTAAACCATTTTTCAAACAGACAAGTTGTATTGTCTTTGCCAGCCTTTCCAATTCTGAAACATCTTGTATAAAATTTCCTGACCTCTTATAAATTATTATTTCCTTAATAATGCCAAGATTGTCTTTAAGATAAGGGCCTATGTGTATTTTGCTAAAAACAGCCATATTAACGACTAATATTTCCGGTTTAAATTTTTTCACTTTCTCTGTTAGAGATAATTCATCTAAAACATTCTCTATTTGATAAATTTCTCCTTTCTTTGATAAATTGTTAAAATATCTTTTTAAAAAATTAAGGAACTCTGATGCCGGCTCCCAAAATAAGAGTTTTGCCTTAATTAAAAACAGCCTTTCTCTGACATTCTTCTTCTCATTAAACCCTGCTTTTTGGATAATTTTAGATTCTATTACTTCTCTCAATTTACAATGCAGTTCTTGTAACCTCATCGGTTTAATAAATAAACCTTCCAGGTGTTTCTCCTGAAACAATTTCTGGCCTTCATCAACAAAAGCGGTAACAATGATTATTTTCACATTAGGATATTTATTTTTTATAATTTTTACCATATCCTGCCCGCTTAAACCCGGCATATTCAAATCCAATAAAACAAGGTCTACTTTTTCTTTTTGTAATATGCCCAACGCGTCCTGCCCATTATACGCGCCTTTTGCTTCATAACCTTTAAGCCTTAAGGAATGGGCAAGGATATCTACTATTTCCGATTCGTCGTCAACAATTAATATCTTTGGCTTCTCAGTTCCCATTTTAACCACCCTATTTAATCTACGTTTAATTTTATTGTTACTTCTTTTGTTTCCTGATCTTGAGTAGTAATCTTAATCTTCAAATCAAAACTTCCTTTTCCCCATATTACCCCGTATATTGTCCCTTTATGCTCATCGAGTTTTAACATAAATGGTAATTTCTGTTTATCTGCTAATACCCAAGACAGAGGCTTTGTTTTAATCCCCTCTACTATTTCCATTTGATAACTTCTCCACATTAAAAACCGTTTAATAGGCTTTAATGCTACTACAATTTCTGGTGAGGATTCTTCTGTTGTTTCCACAGATTTTTCTGTTTGAGGAGGCAATACTTCTTCAATAACTGGTTCTTTTTCTTCTGTCTTTTCTATAATTCTATACGAACCCATATCCGTATCTGCTGGCGTAATAACTTGTCTTTCTTTCCGTTCATAGTATTCATTCAATCTCTGAGTGTTTAAACCCTTCTCATTTCTTATTTCATTTTTTATTAGAGGAGGTGTATATTTATTATCAGCTATAGCTTCCGGGACATAATGCTTCTGCTGTGTATTTTTCTCTTTCCACTTAGAAAATTCATCCTTGCCAGATTGAGTAACGCTTTCTTTATATTCCGGTGTAAGAATTATAGTTTGTCCAGGAGTATAAGTAGTTGGGGTGGGACTCGATTTCTCTACTGGTTCTACAGGCTCCACATATACCGGCGGTTCTTCAGGAACAAGATAATTCAAACTTAACGTCTTACTGCTCACATTATCAGCGTTATCTTTAGCTTCTATTATTATTGTATTTACCCCTTTAGCCAAACTAACATTACTGGTAAATCTATTTCCGCTGATCTGAGCCGTCCTTCCGTTTACCTTAATTTCCGCTATCCCGCTGGCAGAATCTTGTACAGCACCAGATAAACTAATATTTTGTGTAGTTACAGTTTCATTATCTAAATAGGAATCAACGCCTATCTGCGGCCCTTGTGTATCCAATACTAAATCCAGTTCATATTTATCTTCATTCCCAAATTCATCCTGCGCGCTTATTGTTATTATATTGCTGCCTTCTTTTAAACTCGCCTTTTGGCTCCTTACTGCCTTATCATCATCTATAGTATACAAAACCATAACATTCAAGCTATCGCCTACCAGATGATGCCTGCCTACATATCTCCTAATCGGCTGAATTATTATAAATCTTATCCTCGTTTTTAGCCTGATAGTTAACTCTTCTGCCGCGCTTTCATTGCCGGCAATATCTTTTGAAGTAATTTTTAAAATATTTTCTCCCTCTTTCAGTTTATACTGAGTTGTCCATGTTTCAGAGCTATTGAGATTTACTTTCTCTTCACCATTTATATATATACTTGCATCTTTTTCTTTAGTGCCTTTTAATGTAATCAAATCCTTTGTTACGGTATTTATCTTCCTTCTCGGATCTGTATCCGTTACTACAGGCTTAGCCGGCGCAGTAGTATCCAATACTATACTGGCGCTTATCTGCTCCTGGCTCTTATTTCCCGCGCCATCTTCCAATTCTACATACACATATTTTGTCCCATCTGACGGCGTTAACTGCCAGATGTATTCTTTTTCATAACTAAATTCTTTCCATGCGGGCTCACTTTCATTCTTTATCTTAACCTTGCTTATACCTGATAATTTGTCAGATGCTTCTAATTGTAGTTTTACCTGCGGATTATTAGTATAATTAGCGCCTTTATTAATCTCTACTCTGCCGCTAGGCTCTATTTTATCTAATATAATCTCTGTTTTATAAACTTTACTTTCATTACCCGCTTTATCCTTAAACCTTACATACACCTGTTTTTTACCTTCTCCTTCGCTAAGTTTCCATTGTTTACTAGTGGCATACGGCTCATATTCACTAAAACTGCTCCCATGATTTGATAATTGCATTAATTCTACTCCGCTGCCTCCCATATCAACTGCGGATAATGTCAATATTACATCTTCCTTATTTGTATATTCAGCTCCCCCATTTATATAAATTTCTCCTTCCGGAGGAGTCCCTTCTTTAGTTACTTTGATCTTTGCCTTCTGGCTATCACTTAACTTCCCGGTATCTTCTACTTCAAACTCTATTTGATACTGCCTCGCCTGATCATATGCGGGCTTCCAGCTAAACTCTCCTGTGTCCTTATCTATACTTGCGCCTTGAGGAGCATCAATTATGCTGAATTCTAATTTATCTCCTTCCACATCTGTTGCTTCTAATTTAAATTTCAGCTCTGTCTCTGCTTCAACCTCTTTATCTTCTATTTTAGCTAATACTGGCGCGTCATTTAGCGGGCTAATATCTATAGCCACTTCAGCGATATTGCTATCTTCTTTGCCATCGTTAACTTTAAAACTAAATTTATCGCTGCCATTGTAATTTTCAGCTGGAGTATAATTAACTTTTGAACCTGTACCAGAAAGACTGCCATGGCTGGCTTGAGCCACTATAATATATGTCAATTTATCATTATCAGGGTCACTACCTGTTAATGTTATACTAACAGCTTTATCTTCCTCTGTATTGACTGTTTGATTATCTGCTATTGGCGGCTGATTTGGATGCTCTAATATCTCTATCTCTCCATTAGCCGTATTTAAAGTTACCTCCTTGGCATCTGGATCACTGGCTGAACAAGCCTTTAACTTTAAATCCTTATTGCCCGCTTCTGCTCCTGCTAATATCTCAAAATTTACATTTACTATTATTCCATCTTTCATTTTATTCTGATTCATCCCAAATACTATCACCCTTAATACCCCAGGTTCAGGATACGAAGGTGTTACTAACTTCTCTGCCGCTGCTGCTGCTTCTCCTGCTGTCACACCCTCTACTTTCAACGCTGTCTGGTCATACAATATATCAAAATTTATCGCGCATACTAATCCCTCTTCATACTCTGAACTTAAATTTATAGGTATTAATATCCCTGTATCTCCCGCGTACCCGCTGTTTGTTCCTACGCTTAAATTTGCCTCTTTTATTTCTTCTACGGGATTTACTGTTATCTCAACATTCCCGCTTACTGTCCCGCCTTTGCCATCATTTATTGTTACACTGACTGTATCTACTATCTGCTCG
>JBDRLG010000034.1:0-16339 GCA_043813255.1 Candidatus Omnitrophota bacterium | reverse complement strand
ACTCTATTTCTGTCATCCTGCGCGAAAGCGCAGGATCTATTATCGACGATAAAATTTTTATAGATTCTGCGGTCAAGCCCTCGGCTTCGCCGCGAGGCGAGCCGCAGAATGACAAATTTGAGGTATTTTGCAACAGACTCTCTTTAATAAACGGACAATTCAGATCAACGGATAAGAATATTTTATTATCCCTGCGGTTAATAAGGAAAGGATACATTTGGCATTCTAACGGCCGCTTTAGATAAATCTTACACTTATTCTTAGAGGTATCAAAAAAAGCGCAATAAAAAATATCTTTGTTTTTAGAAGGAATCAAACAAATCCTTTTATCTTTAGTAATATAATCTGCTGTTGTCCTGTTCTTAGACAAAGCCTCTGCTTCATTTTCCAAAAGTGATGGCTGCCATACACTGTCAGCTTCTATAAACCTGCAGCATCCCCGGCACTTTAAACAAACCCTGCTAGGCACAAACTGTTTTATCATTTTACAATACTTCCCAGTTTTACATTTCTCTGCGGGCTTATAATACAAATACCCTCTTCATCGCTAGCCGCCAAAATCATGCCTTGGCTTTCTACTCCGCGTAAAACTGCCGGCTCTAAATTATCAATCACTACCACCTGTTTACCGATTAAATCTTCCTTTTGGTAAGAGCCTCTTATTCCTGCAACAATCTGTTTGGTTTTATCGCCTAAATCAACTTTTATTACATACAACCTGTCGGCGTTAGGATGTTCAGTAACTTCTTTAATTTCAGCGGCTTTTAGTTCTAATTTTCTAAAATCCTCAATAGTAGACATCTTATATTCCTTTCTTCTAATTAATTAACAATGTAGGTGAGGTTTAAAATAGTGCGAGGAGAGGGAGTTGAACCCTCACAGTCTTGCGACCAACAGCCCCTCAAACTGTCGCGTCTGCCATTCCGCCACCCTCGCGCTAAATATTATTTATATTTTATTTACGGCAGGATTATTTATTGTATTATTGCCTTAATTTGCAGATTTATTCTACTCTAGCAAAGGGGTTTCGTCAAGCAGGAAAGAGAAATAGCTTGTTATCCTGTTTTTTTAAATCGTTTTGCAAAGTGCAGAGTAATAAAATAAAACGCAATCGCGGTAATAATTCCTAGCACTATGCTTCCCAAAAGTAACGGAAAATAGATTAAATGTATGTCTTTAAGAGTAAAATTTTTAAAAAATGCCAAATTCAATTCTGGCCAATGGTCATCAAGGATTCTTTTTCCAATACTATAGCCTCCCCAGGTCAAAAAGGGAATTGTCGGAGGGATTGAAATATTTGTGCCCAGCAGTATGGCTATTTTATTTGCTTTCTTAACCGCCAGAGCGAAAAGGATTACCAACAGAGTATGGAATCCGTATAATGGAGTAATACCTATAAAAACTCCTAAAGACACACCCAAAGCTATTTCTTTGGGAGTGTTGTTCATTTTAAGCAACGATAAAAGACGTTGTTTAATAGTTATTTTTTCCATTATGCGAAGTTGTTTATTTAATTACTTTAAAAGAGCTGTAACTTAAGTCTCCTTTTCTTCCATCCATTGCAATTTGTTTTAAAGCCCAGGTATAAACTTTGTCATTTTCAAATTTTTTCGCGTCTATTTTAATTGAATAAACGTTCTTTGGCAGTAATTCCTTATCCATTAATCCGTCTTCATACATATTATAACCTTCATATAACTTGAATTCATAATTACGCCTCTTCATTACTTCGCTTGCGTATGACATCCATTTAAACTCAAGAAAATCCTTGCCCCTTAAATCCACTTCTTCAGTTATCGGAGATATTAAACACGGCTCAGCCATCGTATCAAAAAGCCCTATTTCTCCTCTTGCTAAAACAAAAACTGGGATACTCAGAACAAGCAACAAAAGCGCGAAAGATAAAATTACTTTTTTCATATTAAATCCCCCTAACCCCCTTTTTCAAAGGGGAAAAATACTATATTTACCCTAACCTGTTCTTAAAACGCAAAGAACTAAATGTAATAACTACTATGCCCATTATTAACAAAACCACAAGCTGGTGCCAAAGTATATTGATACCTACTCCTTTTAAAAAGATCCCTCTAATAACTATTAAAAAATAACGCAGAGGATTAATAAAAGTAAACCACTGTATAATCTTAGGCATATTTGCTATCGGATAAGCAAATCCGGAGAGAAGGACTGTGGGCATATAAAAAAGAAAAACCGACATCATAGCTTCCTGCTGAGTCGAGGATATAGTAGAAATAAATAACCCTATGCCTAAAGTCGTAAATAAATATACACAAGTAGAAAGCATCAGCAACGGAATACTTCCTCTTAACGGGATATGAAACCAAAGCACCCCTAGAATAGTAACAAGAGTAACCTGTATAAGCGCAATTACAGCAAAAGGAAGCAGTTTTCCGATAATAAGCTCAATCGGCTTTATCGGGCTAACGATCAACTGTTCCATGGTGCCGATTTCTTTTTCTTTAACTATAGCCATGGCGGTTAATAAAAGAGACATCATGGTTACAATAATAGCTATTACTCCCGGCAAATAATAATTCCTTGATATAAGGTTGCCGTTAAACCACGCGCGGTCCCTTAAATCTACGCTGGCTATAGGCCTTGTCCAGCCCATATCGCCGGCTTGTTTTAATAAAAAATCACTTTGGTATTTGCTTACAATTGTATTAGCATATCCCATAATAACCATTGCAGTATTTGAATCACTGCCATCATAAGCAAGCTGTATCATAGCGTCTTTGCCAGATTTAAGATTACGTCCAAAACCCCGGTCAATACGAAGGACAAGGCTATCCAAAGCTTTATTAAGCACCTCGTCCTGCTCTCTATCTTCATATATATACCGATCAGGAACAAAATATTTGGAATAAGTAAAACGGTGTATAAGATTACGGCTCTCTTTAGTATTATCTCTGTCGTAAATCGCGGTAGGAATATAATTAATATCTTTATTCGCGGCATAACCAAACAGGATTATCTGGACAAGCGGCGTGATAAAAATAACCGTCTTCATCCGCGGGTCGCGAAAGATTTGTTTAAATTCCTTTGTTAAAATAGCTATTGCCCGTTCAAACATTACGCTGGCACCTTCTTTTTGAATTGTTTTATCGCTAAAAACATCATCACAAAAGCAAATAACACCAGAAAAAGAGCTTGTTCCCACATAGTACTTAAATCGCCGCCTTTTAAAAATAATTCTCTTAATATAACAATGTAATACTTCGCCGGAATAAGATAAGTAACAACCTGAAGAGCCTTTGGCATGTTAAAAATAGGATAAATAAATCCCGAAAGCAGGACCGTAGGGATAAGCGTAGTAAGGCTGGCAAGCTGGCTAGCCATCAATTGAGTGCGAGCTACTACAGAAATCAAAATACCTTGCGATAACGCTCCGGTTAAAAACAAAGCGCTTAAAATAACAAGCAATAAATAACTACCCCTGAAAGGAACCTCAAACAGAAATCTTGCCATCAAAACTCCAACTGTTAAGTCAAAAAAAGCAATAACAAAATAAGGTATAAATTTACCAAGTATCAACTCGGGGGCCTTCACAGGAGTAGAAATAAGCTGTTCCATCGTACCCCTCTCCCATTCCCTCGCTATAGTAATAGAAACAATCAACGCCGAGATAATCATAATAATCATCGCGATAACTCCGGGAACAATATACCATGTACTAGTCAAACCCATATTAAACCAAACCCTCGTGCGGGCATCTAATGTCTTTGGCGGATTAAAGCCATGCTCAGCAAATGTATCAGTAACTAAATTTATATTATATTTAGAAACAACCGAGCGGACATAATTCATGGATATTGTCGCGGTATTAGCGTCACTTCCGTCGACAATCAACTGTAAAGGAGCAGTTTTATTTGATTCCAAATAATGAGAAAAATCCTTGGGAATAATTAATGCCATCAGCACTTTACCGGTATCTATCATATGCCCTATATCGCGGTAATTATCCGTATAGCCGACAATATTAAAATATTTGGAATTTTTAAAATTAAGCAGAAAGTCGCGCGACACCTTAGAAGAGGCGTCTTGATTCCAGACAACTGTGCGCACGTGGTCAATATCAAGCGAGAGGCCATAGCCAAAAATTAACAACATAAACATCGGAATAGCCAGAGCCAATCCCAGTGAACGCGGGTCACGCTTAATCTGGACAAATTCTTTCCACGCTACAGATTTAATTCTTCTTAGGCTCTGACTTATCATAATTTTCTATTAACGAAACAAATACGTCTTCCAAAGAAGGAAGTATCTTATTAACCGTAAACGCGCCCGCGTTTTCTTTTTGCAGGAATTCTTTTATCGCGGGGATAGCCTTTAAGCTGTCATAAACAACAGTATGAATAGTAGCCCCAAATAACGCCGCCTCTTTAACACCTTCGATCTTACTGACTTTATCCAGCCAATTCTGCGAATCAGGCAAGATAATTTCAAGTACTTCATTTTTCATGCGTTCAGTCTTCATCTGCTGAGGAGTCCCCATAGCAATAATTGTGCCGTGATAAATTAAAACCATGCGGTTACAATTCTCCGCCTCATCCATATAATGAGTGGTAATAAAAACAGTTACTCCCTGTGAAGATAATTGTTTTATAATCCCCCAAAAATTAGCGCGGGTAATTGGGTCAACGCCTGATGTCGGCTCATCAAGAAATATAATCCTCGGTTTATGCAGAAGCGCGCAGCCCAAAGCAAGCCGCTGTTTCCATCCTCCGGCAAGCTTAACAGTTAAAAAAGATTCCATCCCTTCTAATCCCGCTGTATGGATAGTTTCTTCAAAACGCTTTTTCTTTTCCTTTGCTGGAATCTTATATATCCCGCTATAAAAATTAATGTTTTCTTCCACGGTTAAATCATCATACAAAGAAAACCTCTGGGACATATAACCAATATGTTCTTTAATGCTATGCTGTTCTTTGATAATATCATAACCTCCTACCAATCCACTGCCCGAAGTAGGGCTGATTATCCCGCAAAGCATCCTGATAGTAGTAGATTTTCCCGCGCCATTCGGCCCTAAGAATCCGAAAATTTCGCCTTCCTGAACTTCAAAATTGATTTTGTTAACCGCGGTAAAACTGCCAAATCTTTTTTCTAAATTCTGGACGCTTACGGCAAAATTATTTTGGTTGTTTTGATTCATAATCATTAATTATTAAAACAAACGCTTGTTCTAATGTTTTAACATTACACTCTTTTTTAATATTATCAGGGGTATCGCAGCGAAGAAGCTTGCCTTTATGCATCAGGCCAACCCTGCGGCAGCGCTCAGCTTCATCAAGATAACAGGTAGAGCAGAATATAGTAACTTTTTCTTTAAGCAAATCATAAAGTATATTCCAGAAGTCTCTTCTGGATACCGGATCAACTCCATTTGTAGGCTCATCCAAAAATAAAACCCGGGGAGTATGAATCAAAGCGCAGGCCAAGCCTAATTTCTGTTTCATACCGCCAGAAAGCTTTCCGGCAAAACGCTGTTTAAAAGGCAAAAGCCCGGAAAAACCTAACAGCCGCTCAATATCCTCCTGACGTTTTTCTTTGGTAACGCCATAAACATCCGCGTAGAAATTAATATTTTCCAACACGGTTAATTCTTCATAAAGGCCAAAACGCTGAGACATATAGGCGATACATTCTTTTAACGGTTCAGCCTCTTTAACTGTATGTTTATTATAAACCCAGGCGTTGCCTTCTGTGGGATCCAATATCCCAGTAAGAAGGCGCATAGTAGTGGTTTTGCCAGCGCCGTCAGGGCCGACTAAACCAAAGATTTCTCCTTCTTCAACTTCAAGATTTAAACGATCAAGGGCTGTCAACGCCCCGAATTTACGGGTAAGATTTTCGGTTTTAATAGTAATCATTATTCAATAAGGAAGGCGTCTGCTGGCATACCGGGTTTTAAATCTAAGCTTTCATTATCCACCCTGACTTTTACCCGGTAAACAAGCTTGACTCTTTCCTGCTGTGTCTGGATAAACTTGGGAGTAAATTCCGCTTCACTGGAAACGAAAGAAAGCCATCCTTTATATTTTTTTCCCGGATACGTATCAGTAGTAACATATGCCCGCTGATTAAGTTTTGCCCTGCCTAAATCTGTTTCATTTATATAGGCGGTAACCCAGATATTATTAAGGTCTATGGCAGTAAATACAGGTGTCCCCGGCTGAACGACTTCCCCAGGAAGAGAACTTTTTACCAAAACATACCCGTCTAAAGGCGCGGCTAATTCCGCGAAACCAAGCCGGGTTTTAGACAACTCAAGCTGTGCTTCTAATTTTTCTACTTCTGAGTAATCCGCGTCAAATTTAGTCTTAGCAGTATCTCTCTGCTGGACTGAAATAGCACCACCCTTAAGTAAATTTTCCGCTCTGTCATAATCCAGCTTTGCTAATTCATAATTATATTTCGCGGCCTTAAGCGCGGCAGCAGCATTATCTCTTACCTTAGTTAATTCATCCGTATTTAACCTAGCAACGATATCACCCCGTTTGATAACTTCTCCTTCATCAGTAAGAAGTTCCACTATCTGGCCGTCAACCCTGAAAGAAATACGCACATCATCGCCTTCAATATTGCCGGAAACCTTTATCTCTTTATTATTTTTTCTTTCTTCTCTCTGAAAGATCTGATATGACAAAAAGGCAATTACCGCAATCAAAGCGATAATCAATATTGTCTTAAAATGTTTTTTCATCGTTTTTCTCCTCAATAATGCTTCTAGGTTTTTATACTTTACATTATTGATTCCGTAGTATACTTAAAAATTATCGTGAGAGAATTTTTATGTGCTTATACTATGGAGCAGGTTTTTTTTCAATAATGCTTCCAAGTTTTTATACACTACATTATTGACTCCTTAGTATACTCTTGCCCATAGTCCTATCTAAAGAAGCCTTTGCCATAAGATAATCGTAAATACCTCCTGAAAGATTCTCTTCTATTTGGCTCAATGAAACCTGTGCATCCAGAACATCAAGGTTAATTCCCACTCCATTATCATACCGCACTTCTGAAATCCTTAAAGCTTCTTCCGCCTCTCCAACGTTTGCTTCCTGTGAATCAATGATTGCCCGCGAATACTCCAAATCAAGACAAGCCTGCCTAATTTCTACAGCAATCCGGTCGATTAAATTTGTTTTTTCTAATATTGACTGTATATAGCGGCTTTTGGCCCGTTCAACTTTCGCGCGAGATGAAAACCCGTCAAAAATCGGGATGCTCACCGTGAAACCAGCGTTCCAGTTGCTATGTTTATTATTAAACATATCCCCTATATCATTAGACCTATAGCTATAACCTAACCCCGCGTTAACCTGCGGCCTATTACTTGCTTTGGCGATTTTAATATTCCATTTCTCAATATCAATCCCCAAAGATTTCAAAATCATCTCTGGCTGATTAAGATAGGCCTGCTTTAAAAATTCCTCTTCTTCAATTTCTATTGGTAAAAAAGACAGGCTTTCTTTAGGCGTAATATAAGTCCTCACATCCAACCCCAGCAATTTATTTAAATCCGCCATTGTTAAATCAACCGCGTTTTCAGCTTTAACTACTTCAGGAAAAACTTTTGAAACTTGCACTTTAGACTGTAAAAGGTCAAATTTAGAAGCTGTCCCTTGTTCAAATTTACGTTTTACATCTTCATAATGTTCCTTTGACTGGTCTAACAATTCCTGGGCTATGCGCCTTGTTTCAATAGCCAATAAAAGCCCATAATAAAGCCTCTTTGTTTCAAATTCCATAGCCAATTCTCTGGCTCTAAGAATTTCCTTCTGCGCGTTAAAACTAACTATAGACTGTTTTAACCCGGATATATTAGCGCCTCCATTATAAACTACATCGGTAAGAGAAAGCCCTAACTGATTATCATTCTTATATCCAGTTACAACACCCGAATCTTTTTTAGTGCTGCTTAACACCGAAGAGCTAAGACTAAGGATCTCTCCGGTATGAACATAAGAAGCGTCTAAATTTAACTTTGGCAGAAGCTGGCTCTGTGCTTCAAGAATACCTGCTTTCGCGACTCTAATTTCTTCTTTCTGTATCCGTATATCTTTATTATTTTTAAAAGCGATGGAAATTGATTCTTCAAGTGACAAAACAATCCCCGGAACTGTTTTATTTTCTTTGGCAGAAATATGATGAGGGACAAAGGAAGGAAAGAAAAAAATAATTAAGAAAAAAATAATTTTTTCTTTATGTTTTCTTAACATATACTCCTATATTAATTTTGGTTTATTTCCTTTATATTATAGTGTATTTATTTATTAATACAAAACTTTATTTTTAAGTTTATTCCATTCATTAAATAATCTCAAGCACTCATCGCGCAGGAATCCGGAGAAAATTTGGATTTTACTCTTTCCCAGATTCTTTAACCGGTAATTAGAAATATTCAATTCATTAAAACCTATCATCTTGGCGTCTTTAATACAAGCCCCATAGACTATAGTATTTATTCTTGCCCAGTGAATAGCGCTAAAACACATAGGGCAGGGTTCAGTGGTAGAATAAATTACACAACCGGAAAGATCAAAACTTTTCAATTTTTTAGACGCGGCCCTGATCGCGTTTATCTCCGCGTGAGAAGTAGCATCGCTTTTTAATACAGTATTACGAGCAAGAGAAATTATTTTAGAACCTTTCACTATACAGGCGCCAAAAGGCCCTCCTTCTAAACCCTTAAAGTTCTTCTGAGCTTCTTTTATTGCTAACTTCATATATTTTCCCCTTAAGGCCTTCTTCTCCATTCCTATAACTCTCCAATATCTTCACTCCAAAGCTTAAGATTATTATCTATAAAATTTTGCATCAACTCTTTACATTCATCAAGATCTAAAGGAATCATCCCTACGGGCCGATGTCCTTCCTTTATTGGTCGTTAAGAAAACGTTTTCTAAAAAACCATTAAAGACTCTTGCAAATTACACTAATTTATGGCATATTTTAATTGCAAACGAGAGGTTACAAGATTCATTCAACCCAAGGGGGCGACGAGCCCCCTTTATTTTTAGATAGGCTGTCACAAAAATCTTTCCAGCCTATGATTACACAGATTACAGAAAAGATTACACAGATAATATCAGCAATGTTTTCATTCTACATAATCAAAGGCGGCTATTTTATAATCCCTATTTTTAGATTACGTTTCCTGCTCTAAAATGTTAATAAAAATATCAACTACCTGCGGATTAAACTGTGTGCCCTTATTTCTCTTGAGCTCTTCAACAGCTTCTTCCTTGGATAAAGCCGGCCTGTAAGCTCTGGAAGAAGTCATGGCATCATACGCGTCTGCTACCGAAACTATTGCCGCGAATATACTTATCTGATCTCCGGAAAGTTTATCCGGATAGCCTTTACCATCATAACGTTCATGATGAGCCCTGACAATTTCAAGCATTTCTTCGCTTAAAAAAAGCGGTTTTAAAATATCTTCGCCTATAAGTGAATGCTTTTTAACTGATTCCCACTCATCGGAATCCAACTCGCCTTTCTTATTCAATATACTTTCTTTTATCCCTATTTTACCTATATCATGAAGCAAGGTTACTTCCTTTAATAATTCTACTTTGTCTTCTGAAAAACCCATCTTCTGTGCTATTTTCTGGGCGTATTCAGCCACTCTTTCAGAATGGCCTCTGGTATAATTATCTTTAGCCTCTAAAATCCGTACCAAAGATTGCACTACGCGGTAAAAATAACTAAGAAGCTTTTTTCTTGATTCAGCAAGAGACATTGCCATCTGATTAAAAGCATTTGCCAGCTGGCTCATTTCATCCTCGCCTTTTATTTCTATACGATATCCTAAATTTCCATCCGCGATATGGCGAGTACCATCCACCAATTTTTTCACTGGCTCAGTTATGCGCTTGGAAATAACCACGGCTAAAATCACAGATAAAACCACCCCCAATAACAATACAAAAACAGCACGGAGATGGACAACCCTTTGCATTTTATAAACATCATCCGCCATTATATCCACGCCTAAAACAGCTAAAGTACTGCCGTCTTTATCTATAACAGGCGCGTAACCCGATAAAGTTACCCCCCATTCATCAACTTCTAATTTTTCATCCGCGCTTGGTCCATTATAAGCATTAAGCATTTGCGGGAAACGCCCCGCGTTATATAGACTACCGGGAAGCGCTATTTTCCTGCGGGATTTTATTTCTTTCTGCGGCAGATCAATATCAATAATAAACTGCCACATCCCTTTATCCGCGGTTTTCTTTAACAAATAAATATATTTTACCGGAGAGTTTATTTCTATAATCTTGCTTAGTTTATCTTTTATAATTTTATATTGCGGGGTATTAATCCCTTCGGGATTTAAAGGTATCTGCTTGAGCAAATCTTTATCAATCGCTAAGGTTGATATCTGCGCGATTATCTTTAGTTTATTCCTTAAGCTGTTAAATTGTGATTTTAAAGCATACCTGTATATCAAAAAATTATTCATCGCGCCAATAAACAACATTGCCGCGATGAATATAACTGTAAGCTTACTTTTAAAACTTTTCATAAAAGGATAAGATGATTTACTCATCTTAAAGACCTTTCGGTAAACTCGATTATTTTGTTCATCATTTTTACCGCTTCAACAGGGTGCTTGCCCGCGGCTGTTTCTCCCGAAAGCATAACATAATCCGTGCCGTCTAAAACCGCATTAGCCACATCAGTAACTTCAGCTCTGGTAGGGCGGATATGTTCTGTCATACTTTCAAGCATTTGAGTAGCGGTTATTACAAATTTTTTTGATTGGTTGCATTTTTTGATAATCTGTTTCTGAACTATCGGTATTTCATATATCGGAATTGATACCCCCATATCTCCGCGCGCGACCATTATTCCGTCAGCGGACTGAATTATCGAATCGATATTTTTAATTCCTTCGCGGTTTTCTATTTTAGCGATTACCCTGCACTGCGGCAAACCGCGCTTAATTAAATCTTTGACCTGAAGAACATCATTTTTATTCCTTACAAACGACTGGGCGATATAATCTACTTTATTTTTTATACCAAATTCAATATCTATCCTGTCTTTTTGCGTTATTCCTTTAAACTTAAACTTTGCCTCAGGGATATTAACTCCTTTGTTCTCTTTTAAAATACCCGGGATAATTACTTCTACTTTAATATACTGGCGGTTTACCTGCTTTGCCAATAAACAAATATTACCATCGTCAATAAATATATGGCTGCCTTTTTTAATATCTGTTAATGCCCCTTCATAATCAAAAGGAATAACATTTTCTTTGCCAAACAAACTCTTCTGATTGCTTAATAAATAAACCTGCCTTTTCTTTAGCTCAATTACCTTTTTCTCTTTAAATTCTCCTATTCTTACACGATACCCTTCTAAATCCTGCAGTATTCTGACATGCCTTCTATATTTTTTATTTAATTCCCTGATTAATTTTATTCTCTTCTGATGCTCGAGGTGTGTGCCGTGTGAAAGATTCAACCGGGCAACGTCCATCCCGGCAAAGATCATATTTCTTAACACAGTCACTCTATCACTGGCAGGGCCTATTGTGCAGATAATCTTTTTCTTAACCATAAATTTATTCACCAATTACCGGTAGTTTAATAGTTACTGTGGTTGACTTTCCCTCTTGGCTATCCACTGTAATATTCCCTTGGTGTAAATCGATAACCTTTTTACAAATAACCAATCCTAAACCCAGCCCTCTGCTGTGCTGCATTATATCGGATACGTTAAAAATAGTAAAAATCCGCTCCATCACTTCTTTTGTAATCCCTTTGCCATTATCAGATATTTCTATCCTGACAAGTTTTTTTTCCGCCCCTGTTTCAACTATGCTTTTTCCCGGGTTCAGCCGCAAGGTTATCTCCACGCCTTCAGAATTATGCCCAACCGCGTTATTAATAATTCTTGATAAAACATCAATGAATCTATCTTTATCAATACGTACTTTTAAGCCGCCGTCGTGAAATTCACTTTTAAGCACCGCGTTTTTTCCCAAAATAAGGTTGTTGAAGCCGTCAAAATTAGCTAATAAGAAATCTTTTAAATTCACCTCGCTTGTTTTTAATTCAACTCCTTTGTTTAGATCTAAATAATAGCTAAGGTCTCCTATAATATCTTTTAATCTCCTATGCCCCTTATTAAAGATCTCAATTGTCCGTTTTTTCTCCTCTTCAGTTAAATTGGTAAATTTCGTGTCTTCGGGGATAATAACTGTATCTTTCAAGACATTAAAACTTTCGGATATAACTGAAATAGGGGTTCTTAATTCATGATTTATCAAGCCTATTAAATCATCCTTTAAAGAATCCAGTTTCATCCGGTCTTCCTCTAAGCTTTTTGTTAACTCTCTATAATAAGATACATCTTTTCTTCTTTCTTCCATAAACTTCAGGCCTCGTTCAACCGAAACCCTTAATTGTTCAGGATCAACCGGCTTGGTTAAATAATCACTAATGCCCGTCTTAATTGCTTTTTGGGCGGTTTCCAGCGAACCATAGCCTGTTAAAAGAATAATAACCAAGTCCGGGCACATATCTCTTGCCTGCTGAGAAAAATCTATGCCATTCATCAACGGCATATTTATATCGCTTATCAAACAATCAAACTGCTGTTGTCCCATAATCTTTAAGGCAAGAACACCGTTTTCTTCCGCTACCGCGTTATAGTCTCTTTTCTCAAAAAAAACCTTAAGCAAATTCCTAATTTCAGGCTCATCATCAACAATAAGAATCTTCTTTTTTTCCATAATATTTTCTCCCCAAAGATAAATCCAAATTTTAGGATAAATATACCAATATCGGTTTACATATTATCATAACAGGCAAACATAAACAAATGGTTTATTCTAGTATAGGAAAATATTCTAAAAGGTGTTATTTAGACTTTGGCTTTATGGTCATTCTTGCGGTGTTTTTGCGGAAAAAATTTGTGCGGTTTATTAAATCTATGCGGCCTTTGCTTATAACTGCCTTTAAATCTCTTATTAGAATGATTTCCTGAAGATTCGCTAAATTGTTCACCAGGAATTTCCGGGTGTTGAGAAATAGGCAGCGACACCTTAATAATTTTTTCGATATCACACAGATCGCGCTTTTGATCAGGTGTCGCGAATGAAATTGCATGGCCTTTTTGGCCTGCTCTTCCTGTACGGCCAATACGATGCACATAATTTTCTGAATCTTCGGGAAGATCAAAATTAATAACTACCTCAATTCCGGTAACATCAATTCCTCTAGCGGCAATATCAGTAGCAACCAATACTCTATACTTGCCTGATTTAAATCCTTCAAGTGCTTCACGCCGCTGAAGCAGGGAACGGTCAGAATGCATTTCAGCCGCTCTACACCCCATATCCCTAATATCCCTTGTAAGCTTGCGGGCATAATGCTTAGTGCGGGAAAATATAAGAACTGCTCCATGATATTGTTTAAGTATTTTACCTAAAAGGCGGGTTTTGGCATCCTTTCTAACAATAAATACTTCCTGAGTAACAAATTCCGCGGCAGTACCTGAAGGAGCAACCTCCACAGAAACCGGCAATTTCATATGTTTAGCCGCTATATTAATAATTTCTTTAGGGATAGTCGCGGAAAAAAGCATTGTTTGCCTGTCTCTCGGCAAAAAACGGAAGATTCTTTCTATTTGTTCAGAGAAACCCATATCAAGCATACGGTCTGCCTCATCAAGAACCAATATACTAACATCCTCAATTACAACATTCCATCCCTTCATATGATCAAGAAGCCTGCCCGGAGTGGCAACAATAATACGAGGATTCTTGCGTAATGACTGTATTTGATCATGCATAGAAGCGCCGCCAATAAGACAAGCTGTATTCATTCCGTATGGATAAGCAACACCTTTAAAAGCCTCTTGTATCTGAATAGCCAGTTCGCGTGTCGGAGCAAGCACAAGCCCCTTGCCTTTTATTTGCGCAAGGCGCTGAACCATCGGAACAGCGAAAGAATGTGTTTTGCCAGTTCCTGTCTGCGCAATGCCTATAATATCCTTACCTTCAATAGCTATAGGAATTGCCTTGACCTGGATCGGCGTAGGAACTTTAAACCTCATACGCTCAAGAATCTCAAGAATCTTTGGAGCGATACCCAGCCCATAAAAATTTCTATCCGCCTGATTGTTTTCCTGTAAAGAATTATGCATATTAGTATTTTTGTTCATGTAAAAATTTCATCCGTAATAAAAAAAACCGTAAAGGTTAGTTGTCTTTCCTTACGGCCAGAGGTTTTCTAATCTTTTTTATGTAATGTGAAGGAAGTATAGCATATTAATCCTGATTTGTCAAATTTTTCGTATTTTCGAATTTTCGTATTTTGTATTTTGAAAAGGGGGAAGATTAGTGAGTCAAATCTCTAGCATCATCCAATATTCCAAGATTTATTCGCGCTGGCTTAAAATAAACATCTATGTTTAACGCGTCTTTAAACATGCCTTCCGCCCTGCAAAAATCCGAGCTTTTCGCGAATGAAGAAACACTTAAACACTCACTACTACTACTTTTTAAGATAATCTTTCTGAATGGAATTTATAATACGGATCATTTGTATAGAATTCTGCAAAACCCGGCAATTTGGCTTTTCGCCCTGAAAATTCCAGCCACTTAGAGACACTGCTAACGCATATTTTTTATTTCTTATTTTTATATAAAGCTTCATAGAATCTATATTATCTACCGGGGGCTTCGTATCATTGGTAAAATTATTAATTAACTCAATAAAAAAATTGGAATCCGGCTTTATAGTGATTTCCCTTCCGTCGGATAAAGGAATAACAATGAATTGAGCACGTGGAAATTCTTCGACAGAACACGTTTTTACTTTTTTATTTTTAGGCAACAATTTATATATCAATATGCCGAATCCACCGGCTATCAACATCATAAAAATAATACCTCCAAAGAACATTATCTGAAAAACTACTCCTCCGGTTTTCTCCGAAGGAATCGTTGATTCTCGCCCCTCTTTTTTTCTCTTTTCTAAATAATAATTTATTTTTTTACCCGAGGGCATTTTTTTAGAAAAAACAACTGGTTTTGATGATTGCAAAGGATAAGCCTTATTTAATGCCGCAATCAATCCAGGGTTCACCTTAGCACCTAATTCTTCTGCTTTATATACATCCTGCCAACTACCTGCGTAGTTCTTCTTTTGATAGTAAATTACTGCTCTGTTGTTATACGCTGCTGCATATTTTGGGTTTATTTCAATGGCTTTGTTAAAATCAGCCAAGGCTTGGTCGTAATTGCTAGTACGGGTATATACAAGACCCCGGTTACAATAGGCTTCAGCATAATCGGGAGTGATTGTAATGGCTTTAGTAAAATCAAAAATTGCCTGTTCATAACTACCTCTATGCATATAAGTATTTGCTCTACCATAATAGGCTATTGATGAATTAGGATGGAGTTCAATATCTTTACTAAAATCAGCCAAAGCTTGGTCGTAATTGCCTATATCAAAATATGTATTTCCTCGATTACAATAGGGACCTTCAAAATCAGGGTTTATTTCAATAGCTTTATTAAAATCAGCGATTGCCTGATCATAACTGCCTTTAATTTCATAAATAAGTCCTCTATTGTTATACCCATGTGCATCATTAGGATTAATTTCTATAGCTTTAGTAAAATCAGAGATGGCCTGTTCATAATCACCTCTAATTTGAGAAGTAAGTCCGCGATTAATATAATTGCCGGTATCCAGCCCAAAGACATATTCAGTTTTTACGGTAACACTATCGACCGATCTTTTTTCACCACTACTTTCTTCTGCCGCAACGAATTCGGATATTTTTTCTCCATCAATGCTTTCAATTAAATCTATAGAATACGAAATATCTGCTCCATTGACATTAATTACAATATATTTATCAGACTTATTGATTATTTGGCCTTTTATAGTCTCTTTTGACTTAAGAATTATTGTTTCTGCAAAAAGACAGCAGGGAAAACATACGCTTATTATAAACAATAATATTAAACATTGAATCCTAACGAATACTTTCATACAGCCTCCAGCTATTAAAAATAATAACCGCTTTTAAGTAGTTATTGCTGAAAAACCCAGCAATAACTTGGAGTCATTCGTGAATATTGTGGAGCAATTATGGTAACTCTTTGATAAATAACGGGATATGTAAAAAGCTCACTTGCCCCCCTTGTTTTGTATTCTTTATCTGCATTAAGAGGCTGGTTTATGAGCGGAAAAGTTTTTCGGAATCTTTCGGCGAGGACTGTTTGAGCCCGTCCTGGCTCGTAAGAGCCGACGGGCGAGTTCCGCAGCCGCCGAAAAAC
>JBDRLG010000033.1:0-13141 GCA_043813255.1 Candidatus Omnitrophota bacterium | reverse complement strand
AGTGGAACCCCTCGGACTAAAGTCCGAGGCTCCTTTTTACCAAGAAAATCACCTTCGGCGATAACTATTAAAAATTTTCAGTGGTGTAGGAAGTTTATACTTTCCTACACCGTTAAAAACAATATTTCACATAATACTATTAATAATTTAGGAGGTTCCTTGCATTCATCACCGGTTTAAAAACCGGTGATTTCTACCTTAGGATTAATTCTATCCCTTTATAGCTATAATTTCAAGTATTTTTTGCTGACTATTTAACTATTCATAGAAAAAGCTGTTTCAAATAATACTCTCAATATCATTTCCGCGGTTTTTATATCCAGAGTCCCCAGCCCGCAGGCAGGGCTTATGAGAATATTCTTATTTAATAATTCTCTATTTACACCTTTTATTGACAGAACATCAATATCATCTTTTATCTTCGCGGATAATAAACCTGCAGTCTCTTTACCTGTCCAACTATTAGTAGGAACAATCCCCCAGCATAACATCCCGCCTCTTTTTAAAAACCTTTTAAGATTCTCCGAATAAATTGCCAGTTTTTCAAAAAAGCTAAAAGCGTCAAAATTAATTATGTCTAAAGATTTAATATCCGTAAATATAGACCAGTCGGTATTGCCGCAGCAATGCGTGCCTGTCAAAACATTATCGGATTTTATGCCTTCGGTCAATTCAGCCAGCCCTTGGACAACATCTTCTCTATTTACTGGTGAATAAGCAGAGCCAAAACCTGATAAATACGGCTCATCAATAAAAACAATTATTTTTTTACCGAATTTCTCAAACAGCTTAACCTGCCACAAGGCTTTCATAATCAGGCCTTTTATTATTACCTGCAAGAATACAGGATTATGCAAAAGAGCAACCCCCTTTTCATCTTTTATACTCGCCGCGAAAGTCCACGGCCCGGTGATATGGCATTTGATAAACTGGATTTTTTTATGCTCTCCGGACTCTAATCTCTGGTAAAATTTATACAGCCCTTGGCTGAAATCCGTGCTAATCCGGAAATGCTCTGTGTTATTAGCAATTATTTGTTCATAAAAAACCTCTAATTCGCTGTCCTGATTTAACGGGTCAAAATACAACCCGTCAGGAATAATTTTTAAACAAGGAAGATTTTCGCTAAACTGAGCAACCATGCCTTCACGCATATCACGCTTGGGAAGCTGAGGCCAAAACGGAGCTTCCGGGCAGTATCTAAAAATCATATCCAAAGCCCTATCAACATCAATATAAGGCAAACTGCCTATTCCTGTAGCTATAGCTTTAAATTCCATTATGTTTATTTTATCATTACTGTCTAAATTAGCGTCATTCAGACTGTGTCGCAATCCATATTTTAACGCGGTAGCCGCAACCTTTAGGTTGCGTTTCCGACGCTGGTAAAACGCTCCGCTTACGGAGCGGCTACCAAAAATGCAATTACGACACAGTTTGATTGCGAGGAACGAAGTGACGAAGCAATCTTCCGTCGTTAAGATTGCTTCGCTCCGCTCGCAATGACACTAATTTGGACAGTAATGTTTTTGTATAATTAAATGTGACACATAATTATCAATTTACATGTAATCATTTTTATGCAAAACCATATAGATTACCTCTTTCTACGCGCTGGCATAAAAGGATTAGTCCCTGTATCGCTTTTTGGCAGAAAGTATTTTTTTGCCTTAATCATTATTTTATCCTTCTCATTTATACCTGAAAGAATTTCTACATTTTTATCATCAGAAATACCTAATTCAACAATACGTTCAACAGGCTCATTATCATTATCCTGTTTTAATAACACATACGTTCGATCTTTTACTATTTCTCTATGCACTGCTTCAAGCGGAACAAGTAAAGCATGCGGGCTGCTTTTTTCTATAAAATTTATTGTCGCGTTCATACCCGAACGAAAAAACAATGGCACTTCTTCAGGTAAAAGGTCTGCTTCATAAATAGTGACATTATTAACGGTTTTGGATTCATAATATATATGTTCAACTTCAACTTTAATTTCAGTATCAGGATAAGCATCTAAAGTAACAATAGCTTTTTGGCCAGATTTGATTTTTCCTATATCTGTTTCATCCACCTGCGCGCGAATAATAAGCTGGTCGGATAATACAACTACCGGATCATTTGTCGTAACAGTCTGTCCGGGCTGGACTGTCGCTACAATCACTTCCGCGTCAATTGGAGATAATAAAGCTATGGGTTTATACGCCTCCTGCCAGTATTTTAATTCTTTTTCACCTTGGCCCTGCGCGGCATCCAAAAGAGCGGCTCTTTCAGTAGAACTCATCCAGGCTAAAATCTGGCCTATTTTTACTTTCTGCCCTTCTTTTACCAAAATACTTTCTACACGGCCGTTAACCGGAGGCCTTATTTCAAGGCGGTTCTTAGGTAAAACTGTCCCTGTAGTTGAAATAACCGTCTGAATATAACCAAAAACCGGGTTTATTTCCTTAACTGTCTCGCCTGAACCTGACTTTGGCCTCATTTTTATCACAATAAACACGGCAATACTTATAAGTACCAACAAAATAAAAACCATTTTTAATTTTTTATTCATATTCTAATGTTTCTCCTTTCGCTAAAATCCATCCCGCTTCAGCTAATAACGCGCTAGCCTGCGAGTCTAAAAAAGCCCTTTTTGCCTGAACAAGATTATTTTCAATAATTATCCAGTTATCGAATGAAATAAACCCTGTAGAATATTGCGCCTGAGCTATTCGAGAACGTTCTTCAGTGGCGATTAAAGATTCTTTGCGCACCGCAACATCTTCTATCCCATCCTGAAGGATTGCCCAAGTTTGTTCCAATGTTAAGATTGCGCTGTCTCTTGAGCTTCTTTCATTTTCTCTAAGTTGATTTAATACCGCTCTTGCCTGAGAAACCTGCGCGAACCTCAAACCTCCTTCAAATATAGGCATGGATAAAACAAGCCCTAAGTTCCACTGGTCATTACGCGGCGGCCAATGAGAATTAGTTTTATTCGCTCCTGCCTGCCCGGATAAAGTGGGAGAAAAATTAGCATAGGTAGATTTCAAACTATAGGCCGCGGCATTCTTTTGCGCAATAAGCTGCTGTAAAGAAGGATTATTTTCTGCTAAAATTGTAAAATCCGGTTTTTCCTTAGCGGTATCTTTAACTTCAAAATCAGCCTTTACCACTACAGGAGTCAATTGGTCCCTGCCCATTTCTTTTTCGAGGTCTCTTTGCGCTACTTCAACATTTCTCTTGGCTTTAGAAATTTCATATTTAGCCTCGGATACATCCGCTTGCGCTGTTAGCAAAGCGCCTTTATGCTCTAATCCCGATTGGTAACGTAAAGTAACTAATTCTAAGTTTGACCTTCTGATATCATAAATCTCCTGCGTAATACGCAATAATTCCTGTGTCCGAAGTAAATCAATAAAAGCGCTTCTTAAATTATATCTTATAGCAGAAGAAGTAAACCTGAAACTCTGTTTTGAGGCCTTTATATTCTCTGAAGCGGAATGCACTTCATTAATTGTTTTGACACCATCAAACAATAATTGCGTTGCTGATAATCCATAGCTATAATTATCTGCTGTAGAGCTGGTTGTACCATTATCAGTCCTTGCGGTAGAGGCGTTTAAATTGCTGTCAATTTGAGGAAAAAGAGCGCTTGCGGTAATTGTTTTACCAGCCTCTGATTGTTTTATTTCTTCTTTTGAAGCAATTAAATCTGGATGATTCTTTGCCGCTTCTTTAATACAGTCCTGCCAGGTAAGAGTTTCTTCTGCTATTGCCGTATTTAAAAAAATAAACAGCAAAAATATAAACCAAAAAAATGCAATAGCATTTTTTTCCCGCCACGTCCCGTTGGGACTCCGCCGTTGGCGGGATCCTTTGCGGAATAAAAAATTAATTTTTAACACAAGATTCCTCATCCTTTTCCTATCCTTATAATATTAGACAAAGAAAAGAGAAAAAAAGTTCCCTTACATATTAAAATATTATACCATACTTAGTATCCCGAAATAGAAAAAATTAAATATGGCTATTCTCTAATGCGGGCAGGAAATTTACAGGCAGGTCTGTTATTTAATCTACTTTATTTACAATTTTTTTAAATTTACAATTTACAACTACTTTTCACCTTTTTTTTACCGGCCTAGGCGCATAGGATACATTAAACATTTCCGGCTGAGATATTGCTGCGTTTTCTTTCTTTTGCGGGCGGGGCGGTAAAGCTGACAGCGCCTGCGCGATTTCCTCGCTTAATGACGCGCATGCCACGCTTAATGTTTTAGCTAAACCAGAATAATTACGCGGGCTAATCGGCTGCCTGAATTCTGATCTTTTTATCAGCATCATTTTTCTATCACTTAAATCAATAACTGACCACTGCGCGACTAAATATAAATCTTTATCCAATTCACATTCTAATTGGACAATATCCACAATTACTTGATAATCAACTGGAATATCTAAATTCCAAGGGAACAACCTAATAGCCGCGGAAGGCAGCATAACAGTAAGGCCTTCATTAATCAGCCGGCATATCGAAGAATCAAGCGATTCGCCCCAACGGTCAAACTCAGCAAACTTAAGCATCTTATTCTTATCCTGAGTCACAATCTGCGGGCGGTTTAAATATTCGGGAATTTTAACAGGCCCAACTCCAATAATTAAACCAGAAGCTATATCAAATTTTTTATCATCTATTGACTGTAAAGTACCTGTGCCCGAAAGGGTATAAAACCTCGATGCAGGGCTGTTTGACACAGATAAGCAGCCGGATAAAGTTAAAACAAAAATTAGACAAAGTACAATACCATTTCTTGTTATCCTGTCTCGACGTAACATCGGGGCAGAATTTTTTATCACACAGTTGTCATCCTGCGACTTGATCGCAGGATCAGATTCTGCGGTCAAGCCGCAGAATGACAAATTAAAAACATTTCGCATTTTGCATTTCCTCCTATCTTTCCGGTTTACCTTTTAAAAACGCCTCAGGATGCTGCTCAAGATAATCCAGAAACAACCGCAAAGAGCGGGCCGCTTGAGTTATTTCTTTAAGAGCATTCCTTACTCCAAAAAACCCTTCATTTACCAGCTTATTGATGCCTTCGACTGTGCCTTTCAAATCGCTGGCGATTTCTTTAATCGGGATCTCCTGCATAACTTCAAAAATATCCGGAGATATAGGAAGCGCGGGTAATTCAGGGTATTGCTTTATAATGCCGCGCAGCTGTGCTGGTTTATCAGGATAAAAATCAAACGCGAGCATAAGCTGTCCGGTTATAAAATTCTGTATTTCAAGCCGCGCCCGCAATCCCTGATTAACTAATGTCATATAATCGGGATAACCCACCCTTTCAGGAATGCCTTTTACCCTACTTAACTCTACATCAATAATTACTGGAATTAATACATCCTTAGTTTTTGGATCATAAAGCAAACTAATCTCTTTAACGGTGCCGATTTTTACCCCCCGAAAAATAACCGGAGCTCCCACTGAAAGGCCTTTAACAGAGCCGTCAAAAAACAGAATATATTTATCCGATTGCTTAAACAACGCCCCTGAACCAAAAGCCAATATCGCTATTATTAATAATACAACAGATCCTACCACAAACGCGCCTATTGCCGTTTTATTCGCTTTTTTACTCATTATTTAACTCCCTTTTTTCCCGATAGTGTCATTGCGAGAAGGGCAAAGCCCGACGAAGCAATCTTAAATCAGGATTGCCACGCTCGCCTTCGGCTCGCTCGCAATGACACATTTTCTATAGAACTCTGGCACTATTTTCCCCCTCTGGTTAAAAACTGGATAACTCTAGGATCTTTTGAATTAGCTAATAAATCTTTAGGGCTGCCTTCGGCAATCATGCTCTTACTTTCAGTATCAAGAAATATCGCATTACTGCCTATAGCGAAAATACTCGCAAGTTCATGAGTAACAACCACAATCGTAGCTCCCAATGTATCTCTTAACTGAAGTATCAGATCATCGAGCATACTCGCGCTTACCGGATCAAGCCCGGATGAAGGTTCATCAAAAAAAATAATCTCAGGGTCAAGCGCGATAGCCCGCGCAAGCCCGGCTCTTTTACGCATGCCTCCGCTTATCTCCGAAGGATAAAAATCTTCATAACCTTCTAACCCCACTAATGAAAGCTTTAATGAAACAATTTCCCGTATCTGTGAAACGTCCAAATCCGTATACAGCTGTAAAGCAAGCGCGGTGTTCTCTGCCAAAGTCAAAGAACTCCACAACGCGCCGCCCTGATAGAGGACTCCAAAACTACGCATAACCGCCTGCTGTTCTATATCATCAATTTCCCAAAAGTTTTTCCCTGAATATAAAACCTCCCCTTTTTCCGGCTGTTTAAGCCCGATAAGGGATTTAAGCAAAGTGCTCTTGCCGCATCCACTGCCTCCCATAACAATAAAAATATCGCCTTTGTCCACGCTAAAATTAAGATTACGCATTACGACATAATCATCATAGGCTAAATCAAGATTACGCACTTCTATAATTGACTGAGAAGATATTACCATAAATTAAATTTGCTCCTTTAAATTATTACTATCCAAATTAATGTCATTGAGACTGTGTCATAATAGCCATTTTTGTCATTGCGAGGTCACCAAAGGTGACCGCGGCAATCTTTATCCCGACGATGCGAAAACTACAAGATTGCTTCGTCGCTCCGCTCCCCGCAATGACACGGTATTCATACTCCTATAATCTGGCAAATAAATGTAATAATCGCGGTCGCTATAACAATACCTGTAATCGCGGTAACTACCGCCGAAGTAGTCGCCTCTCCTACTGCCGCGGCACTTCTCTCACATTTAATCCCGCGAAGGCATCCGGAAACCGCGATAATTATGCCAAAAACAAACCCCTGAACAAGCCCCACCCAAAGATTATTAAGTTTCACAGCGTTTTTAGTATGATGCAGATACTCCACCGGATTAATATTAAGCATGCCTACGCTGATAACAAAACCTCCTAATATACCCATAAAATCCGCGTATAAAGTTAAAAGCGGCATCATAATAAGCAAAGCCAAAATGCGCGGCATAACCAGATATTCAATCGGATTAACTCCCAAAGTCTTAAACGCGTCAATTTCTTCATTCGCCTGCATAATTCCCAGTTCAGCGGCAAAAGAAGCTCCTGTGCGTCCTGACAAAAGCACTCCAGTCATTACCGCTCCCATAACCCGAACCATAGCAATACCAACGATATCAGCGATAAAAATCTGCGCTCCGAACATCTTAAGCTGAATAGCGCCCACAAAAGCAAGAATCATCCCCACCAGCATACTTATCAAAGAAACAAGAAATAAAGCGTTAACCCCGCATTTCTGCACAATAAGCACAAAATCATCAAAGTTAAAATAAGCCTTTCCTCTTATAAACCTCCAAAAAGAAAAAGCAACCTCGCCTAAAAAATCAAGCAGGGATAGTATGCTTTCACTAAACTTTATTGTCCTTTCCCCAATTCTGGCAAAAAAAGGCTCGCGCGCTATATGCGCGGGAATAATTCTTTCATGCACTTTTAAAGCAATCGCCAATAATTTCTGTACGCCCTGCGGCAAACTATCAAGAATAACTTTAATATTATTACTTTCCGCGTCCCGGATTAATTTAAGCAGGAAAGAAACCAGCCCGCTATCCCACTTGGCTAATTGAGAAATATCAAAAGTAATTTGTGTAATATCCGCATGCGCGGCTAAAGCCAAAGAAACCTCATGGACCGAAGGCAATTCAGAGCTAATCAGCCAATCCCCGTTTATTTTGATATGCAGAGTTTTTAGAATAGAATAATCAAAAACAATTTTTTCTAAAGACATTCGCCTATCACTCCCTCACCCAGCCCTCTCCCCGCTGGGGAGAGGGTGAGAACGAAAACTTATAATTTACCGGAACGTATAATATTTAACAAAAGCCACAATCCCATGATCCCTGCTATCACAAACCCTATCACCCCTAAATGATGAGACGCGCCATAGAATGTTTCCGTATTGGACTGCATCAAAAGAGAAGAACCTATAATCAATGCCGCTATTATCAAACTAAAAGACAACCTATTACTTAATTTATCCAGCATAGAAATTAAATTTTCCAGGTTCAGATGCTCAAACCCTATTTTTAAATTTCCTTTTTTTATTTCATTCAGAATCAACCCAATATCCTTTGGGAAAGTTTGCACAAGATTTACTACATCCCGGCCAACCTTCCTGATTCTTCTGGCAATTTTTCTTGCGCTATGCTCTTCTTTAATCACTATATCCGCCAACTTTTTGATTTGCAGGGTCAAGTTTAATCCCGGATCCAGCGTTTTACCCACAGTTTCTAACATCGCCAGGGATTTAATTAAAAGAAAATGGTCCGGTAAAATATGCACTTTATTTTCAAACATTAACACGGTAATATCTTTAAAGAATTCATTCATCCTGAATTCTTCCAGAGGTATGCCATAATATTTATCCAGCATCCGCTCCAATGATAATTTCAATCTTCTTTCATCAGTATAACCCAATGCCCCCAAGTCGCGAAAAATATCAATTATCCCCTCTGTATCTCTATCCGCGGCTGCTATAAAAATGTTGGTCAATTTAAACTTTGTATCTTCATCTAGCCTGCCGACAATTCCAAAATCCACAAAAGATATCCTGCCGTCTTCTAAAACAAATATATTTCCGGAATGAAGGTCTCCATGAAAAAAACCATGAACAAATATTTGCTTCAAAACACATTCTACTACAGCCTGCGCGATCTGTTTAGTATCCAGCCCTGATTCCTGTATCTTTTTTAGATCGTTTATTTTTATCCCGTTAATCTTCTCAATCACCAAAACCTTATCAGAACAAAACTGTTTATATACCAGAGGAAAATAAATCGCTTTATCATTTTTAAAATTCTTTCTAAATACTTCGATATTTATAACTTCATTATCGAAATTAAGTTCATTAAGAATATAAGTTTTAAACTCCTGCAAAAGGCCTTTGGGATTATACGGCTTAACTTCTTTGATATGTGCCTCGGCAAAATTCGCGATGAATTCCAAAATTTTCAAATCGGATTCTATAATTTCTCTTAGCTGTGGTTTTTGTATTTTTACTATCGCCTGTTTATTCCTTAAATGGACTTCATAAACTTGTGCCAATGATGCCGAAGCCAAAGGATTATGGGGAAAATGCTTGAATAGCTGATTTAAAGGTTTTTTAAGTTCCTTTTCAAGTATTTCTTTAATCTTCTCAAACTCTATCGCGGGAACATTATCCTGTAATTTCTCAAACTCTTTACAAAATTCAACAGGAATAATATCAGGGCGCATACTTAACATTTGCCCCAATTTCACAAAAGTAGGGCCTAAGTCTTCCAATACTCTGCGAAGCCGGACACTTAAAGGTAAATTGAATATATCTTTTTCAGAAGGATGTTTTGAAGTAAACGGATGAAAAGGGAATTTTTGAATAATATAGCCAAAACCGTATTTAGCAAATACCGCGGCTATCTCTTCTAATCTTTTAAGATTATGTACTTCTTTTTTTAATTTGGAGAGGAACAATATTTTTATCCTCTAATATATATATGCTTGCATAATTAAAGTGCCATTGCGAGCGAAGCGAAGCAATCCCGAAGGTTGCGAGGATGAAATCCGCGGCAATCTCTATAAGATGCTTCGTCGCTGTCGCTCATCGCAATGACACAGAGTTGTCAATTAACATGCAGCGACATTTATGCAAAGCTATATAGAATTTAACGTTTACGCGCTTTTAACTTTCTGATTTCATTCTCTAACCGCTGAATATCACGTTTAGTGGCAATATTTAATTTTGAAAACGAACCGTTTACCGCCTTAGATAACTTATTTTCCAAATCTTTTGCTTCAGCCTTGCCTTTCAGGGATAACTCTTTAATTAATTTACTACCTTCATCCTGCTTTAACTTTCCTTCTTTAACTAGCGTATTAATTATCTTCTCCGTTTTTTCTTTGGTCAAAACTAATATTCCCAGCCCAAGGCCCATTATTTCCTTTATTATATCCATTGCGCTACCCTCCCTTTACATGTATCTTTTTCTATAAACAATACTCCTAACCGTATTAATATTATTATATTGTAATTCATAAAAATGTAAAGGATGATAAAATCATTTAATCCCTCACCCTAGCCCTCTCCCCGTTGAGACTGGGTCAAATGACCATTTTTGAGTGTCATTGCGAGCCCCGAAGGGCGAAGCAATCTTAATCCTCGTCGAGATTGCTTCGTCGTTTCACTCCTCGCAATGACACAAATGCCCCTAAAAACTTCATTTGGCACAGTCTCCGTTGGGGAGAGGGTAAAAGACGAAGGATTAAAAAACAACGTACTCTTTAGCTTTTTTAAACAGCTTATTCTGTTTTCCTAAATCATCCAGAGAATTAATTTTCACTCCCTGTTTACGCATAGCCAGTATGCGCGAAACTAAAACCTCGCCTATTCCTGGAACGCGAAGCAGGCGGTATTTATCATCTTTATTAAGATTCACCGGAAAAAACTCAGGATGCAGTTTTGCCCACATTTCTTTAGGGTCAGCCGTAATCGACAAATTGCCGTTAGAATCAAACGGAATCTCATCAGCTTTAAAACCATACTTGCGTATCAACCAATCAACCTGATAAAGCCGGTGCTCACGGGTTAAAAGATCGCTGTTAGGAACAGCTGAATTTTCTCCCGGAAGTTCCGGAGAACCCGCGCCACGCTGATAAGCGCTAAAATAGACGCGGCCCAAACGTAATTCTTTGTATAATTTCCACGAATAACTGACAATTTCCTTATCTGTTTCCTGAGACGCTCCCACAATAAACTGTGTAGTTTGATTAACTCCGCTATAACCAGCCCCTTTAGCAGTAAGCCTGCTGATTAACTGCATAGGCCGAATTATATCGCGTAGATAATTTTTGCTAGTGCTAAGCTGCTGAAAATTCTTTTCACCCGCAGTCTCGATATTTAAAGATACCGTATTTGCCAAAGCAAGGCTCTGGCGGATAGCCGCGTCAGAAGCGCCGGGAATAATTTTCAAATGTATATAGCCTCTAAATCTTTGCCTGCGCAAAATAAGTGCTGTGCGGTTAATACGCTCCATAGTAGCGTCGGCAGTGCCCATAACCCCACTGCTTAAAAATAACCCGCTTACCTTACGCGCGTTATAATAAGAGATAAATTCCTTGCTTAATTCTTCAGGGCTCAAAGCGCATCTATGAACATTAGAACCAGCCCTAAGAGGGCAATACTTACAATTGTTAACGCATTCATTAGAAAGCAAAGTCTTAAAAATAAAAGTCCATCCGCCGTTAGGAAGGCTCACCGGATATATCCATTTATTATCTTTTGACCGGCGGCGATGTTCATCATCGCGGGTAGCACAGGCACAGGCAAGGTCATACCGCGAATCCTGCGATAACACCGCGAGTTTTTCATTAGTATCCGGATTTTTCTTAATAATCATTTTAAATCCCCCTAACCCCCTTTTTCAAAGGGAAAAAATACTCTTTTATATTTCCTGTAAAAAACAAAAAACCTCCGCCATTCTTAATAGCGAAGGTTTTACTTTTTTTACGTCCAGGTTCCCCTCTTCAAACTCAGGACGGAATCTAACTAAAAGACACTATACCACTGTTTAGTATTTTGTCAATACTCCGTTACTTCAGTTACTTCAGTTACTTCAGCGAAAACGGAACGTTGACTGAAATTAATCTCTTCTGTTTTCTAAGATTCTTTTTACCTAAAGTATATTTTAGGTTCAACGTAACGAATTTTAAATAATCGTCCATAGATAACTGTTTTGCCTTTGGAATATTACCTTTTACAACAGGAAAGTTGAGTTTTTTCATCTTAATTATTTAACCCAGGATAAAATTTTGTTATAAAAATCTTCTGTGCCGTATTTCAAACAAAGATTTTTAAAATTGTTATTTTTAATATCTATTTTATTAACCTTAATTAACTCAGCAATATCTAAAAAGTCCTTAAATTCTCTGGCATGGGGATTATGTTTTATCGCGTGCAGCTTAAGCGCGATAAGATGGTTCAAACAAGGAACCATAAACTTCTGCCCGGCAATCTCAGCCTTCTTGCCTTCTTTAATGATTTTATCTAACGTCTCTTTATCCACAAACATAAAATCAAGATCTATAAAATACGGTTTCTCTGCTGTAAGCCTTGCAAATACCTCTTGGGTATAATCTTGTTTAAACCCTTCCGTTTCCAGTAAATTTAATATCTTTTCATAGCCGTCTTTAGTGATTAAAAAATCCGCATCCGCAGTCTGGCGCGTTACCTTATAATAATTAACCGCAAAACCGCCAATTAGAACACAGGCAACATTAGCCTTCCTGCAAACAGCAGAAATAAGATGAAAAACAGTTGAATACTTCAATATCTGCTCCTCTTCCTTAAATAATTTTAATTATTTATAACGGATATTCTTATTTTACTCTAAATGAAAACTCTATGCAATAAAAATTACATGCCAACTAAGAAAGACGACAACCCCATTTTTGGTAGTTGCTCCGCAATTGCGGAGCGTTTTACCAACTACGGAAACGCCCCGCCTTGGCGGGGCGGCTACCGAGCAAATCTGCTAATTATCGAACAGCCTCCTAGATGGAATTATTTTATCGGCTGCCTTATAATCGTTTTGAGTTTTTCAGGTTTTGCCCTGCGGGGATCACTCAAATATATCTCATGATGCCTGCCTCTTAATTCATGACCTTTATTCCTGATAAAATCATGTATTTTCTTAATTGTCTGCCCCTCGTTAGCATACGGGCCTACATACATTATCTGAGCAGAAAGCCCATCACAAAAATTTTCAAATCTCACTTCGGGAACAAGAGATAAATCTTTCTTTTTCTTTAGCTCATCTATGGCGTCTGCCAATAATTCTTTTGTAACACATTCCGGCTGCATTATCATCAGCGTCCATTTCCATAAATTTTTATTTTGCGGATTAAACCGGCTCATATCATCTGCACACCACAACCCTTCAAGAGGCATAACCGCGTAATCTATTTTACTTTTGCCTTTTTTAATCATAAATTTTAAAGTATAAGATACGGGATACAGCGTCTCTATTGCCTCTTTGAACCGCAAAGATTTAGCAGGATCGCCCTCTCCGT
>JBDRLG010000032.1:0-6254 GCA_043813255.1 Candidatus Omnitrophota bacterium | reverse complement strand
TTAATAGCATGTCATTCAGACTGTGTCGCAATCCATATTTTAACGCGGTAGCCGTAACCTTTAGGTTGCGTTTCCGACGCTGGTAAAACGCTCCGCTTACGGAGCGGCTACCAAAAATGCAATTACGACACAGTCTGATTGCGAGGACCCCGACGTTACGTCGGGGGACGAAGCAATCTTCCGTCGTTAAGATTGCTTCGCTTCGCTCGCAATGACACTAAGTTGGACAATAATGATACTAAGATATAAATAAAAGATTAATCCAAGTTAACTTAAAACACTATGTTCTCTAATCGCCTATTTAAAACCGCATTTTTTGTATCTTTATTCGCGCACGGGATTATTCTGTTTTACAATTCGAATTTAAACATCCCCGTAAAAAATAAACAGCCGGAAATCTTAGAGATAAAATACCTTGATAAAATCAGAGAAGAGAAAAAATATGAAAAAACCACAAACTCCAAACAAGAGCCTTTTCTAAAATTACCAGATAAAATTATCTCGCCGAGACTAAATCTTAACCCTGTTATTAATAACGAAGATTTATTCAAAAATGTTAATAGGCCAGAAAAGCAATACTTTCCTAATCCTATTAAGGAAAGGTATAAACAGGACTCTCTAAAACCAAATTTCCAAAAGCCTGCCTTATTAAAACCTGAAATTATGTCAATAAAGAAAAAGATAATTTTGACTCCGCCAAAAGACTTGAATAAAATCGACAGCCCCGCTTATCTAAGTTATTCCCAGATTTCACGGGAAAAAATCAGGAGGATACTCTATGAAAATTACTCCGGATCATCAGAACAAGGGGTCGTGTTTGTCTCATTTACAATCAGTAATAGCGGGAAATTAATGGGTGTGCGTATTTTAGATGATAAATCATCTAAAAATCTCTGCCTTAGAGAAATTGCCATAGAAAGCATTAAAGAAGCTTCTCCATTTCCTCCTTTCCCTAAAGAACTGGATTATTCTCAAGTTCCTTTTACTGTAGAAATTGCTTTTGAAACAGAATAACCCTCTTACAAATAAAATATTTCAAAATTTCCGTTAGATTCCTCCAATTCATACGTCTATTAATGTATAGGAGGAATCATGATATGTAACCGCCGTACAATTCGTTTAGCAGAGTATGATTATTCACAAACAGGGTATTATTTTCTAACAATATGTTCAAATAATAAAAAAAACATATTTGGTAAATATAATGAATACGTAAGGGAGGGCCTTGCGTCCTCCCATAACAATATACAATTATCAATAATTGGCCAAATTATTGATATTCAGTGGAATGATATAACAAATAAATATAATAATATTGAATTGGATAAATATATTGTTATGCCCAACCATATCCATGGCATATTGATTATCAATAAAAGGGAGGACGCAAGGCCCTCCCCTACAATATTTGATATTATTTGTTCGTTTAAATCTAAATGTACGGTTGAATACCTCAAATATATTAAACATAATAATCTGAATATTTCTGGTAAAATATGGCAAAGGGCATTCTATGAGCATGTTATCAGGAATGAACTTTCCCTCAACGAGATTCGTGAATATATCATCAATAATCCAGCAAAATGGCAAGAAGATAAATATTACATCCCGTAAGGGAGAATCAATTCGAGAAAGAAAGGAGAATATGTTGACAGCAAAATCCTGCTAAGCTATAATGTGTAATTAATTTAAAAAAAATGGAGGAAACAATGGCTACAGAAAAGAAAAAAGAAGAAGCTAAAAATGAAACTAAAAATGCACAAGAAAAACATGCTTCAGACAGGCAAAAGGCATTAGAACTCGCGCTTTCCCAGATAGAAAAACAATTCGGGAAAGGCTCTATTATGAAGCTGGGAGGAGCAGTTAAATCTAATGTAGAAGCAATTCCTACAGGTGCACTTACTCTTGACTACGCGCTGGGAATAGGAGGCCTGCCACGAGGCAGAATCATTGAAATATTTGGTCCGGAAGCTTCAGGCAAAACTACGCTTACTCTAAGTGTAATAAAAGAAATTCAAAAAAAATCCGGGGTCGCGGCATTTATAGACGCAGAACATGCCTTTGACTCCACATATGCCAAAATAATAGGGGTAAATCTGGACGATTTACTTATTTCTCAGCCAGATACCGGTGAGCAGGCATTGGAAATAGCAGAAACTCTTGTGCGTTCAAATGCCGTAGATTTAATTGTAATAGATTCTGTAGCCGCTTTAACCCCGCGCGCGGAAATTGAAGGCGAAATGGGAGATTCTCATATAGGATTACAGGCACGGCTTATGTCTCAAGCTCTTAGAAAGCTGACAGGGGCAATAAGTAAATCGCGCACTTGCGTTATTTTTATTAACCAGCTCAGAGAAAAAATAGGAGTTATGTTCGGTTCTCCAGAAACAACGCCCGGAGGCAGAGCGCTTAAATTTTATTCTTCTGTCCGGTTAGACATAAGAAAGATTGCTACTTTGAAAAATGCAGATAATATGGTTATCGGCAACAGAATAAGGACAAAAGTTGTAAAAAATAAAATAGCCCCGCCGTTTCGCGAGGCAGAATTTGAAATTTTCCATAATGAAGGAATATCAAAATCAGGCAGTATAATAGACGCGGCAATTAACCTGAATATCATTGAAAAATCCGGAGCGTGGTTTTCTTTTCAAAATGAAAAAATCGGGCAGGGCCGCGATTCAGTTATCAAAATGTTCAAAGAAAAACCTAAAGCTCAAGAAGACATAGAAAAAGAAATCAGAAAAAGAATCAATATAGGCTAAAAAGATGAAGCCTAAATTATGCTGGCTAATAAGTGGATTAATTATCGGGGTATTAACAACTGCTAATTTTAATAAATTTCCAAAAGTATTTTGCCAAGATGGAAGTTTTTCATTAAAAGACGCGGTTATTAATGTAGCTAATACAACCGGAAAAGCTGTTGTTTCAATAAGTTCTGAGCATGTTAAAAAAATCGCGGCAAGAAAGTTGTATCGTAGTTCACCCTTTGGCAATGATGAAATGCTGCGCAGGTTTTTCGGGGATTTCTTCGGTGAAATTCCCGAAAGGGAATTCAGGCAAAAAGGTATGGGCTCAGGAGTTATAATCAGCCAAGATGGCTATATACTCACCAATGACCATGTTGTGAATTCTGCTGATAAAATCAGCATAACCTTAGCTGATGGCAGGGAATTTGAAGCTCAATTAAAAGGTACAGACCCGCATTCAGATCTAGCAGTAATAAAAATTGACGCGAAAGATCTTCCTGCAGCGCCTCTTGGAGATTCTGATAAACTACAAATAGGAGAATGGGTAACAGCTATTGGGAATCCATTTGGGTTTGCCTTACAAAATCCAGAACCCACAGTAACTACAGGAGTAATCAGCGCGTTACATAGAGCTTTAAGAGGGAGACTTTTAAAAAATAAGAATTATAACGACCTTATACAAACTGACGCTGCCATAAACCCGGGAAATTCCGGAGGGCCATTAGTTAATTTAAATGGAGAAGTCATTGGAATTAATGTGGCACTTTTTTCAACAACCGGCGGTTATCAAGGGTTAGGATTCGCGATACCTATAAATAACGCTAAAAGAATTATTTCCCGGCTAAAACAAGGCAAAGAGATAGAACATGGCTGGATGGGAATAACAGTTCAAGATTTAACCAAAGACTTAGCCAATTACTTTAAATTAACTAATAAAAATGGGGTACTTATCGGGGAAGTAATAAAAGACGGCTCGGCGGACAAAGCAGGATTAAAAACGCAGGATATTATAGTAAGCTTTAATAATATGCCTATAAACAATGTCAGAGAATTATTAACAACTATAGGAAAAATGGAAACAGGAGGAAAACTAAAAGTAGGATTAATTAGAAATAATAAACCTATTGCTTTAGATGTAATATTAGAAAAACGCCCGCAAGAAGGCAAAGAAGAAGAACCAATTTCAGAGCCAAAACAACAGGCCGAAGAAATTACTGCTTGGCGCGGGCTGACAGTTGAGAATATAACTCCCAATTTAAAGCAACAACTTAATATAGAAAAAAAATCCGGAGTTATTATTGTCAAAATAGAACCTAATAGCCCAGCGGATTCATCAGGGCTTAAGCAAGGTGATATAATTTTAGAAATAAATAAATTTAAAATAAATAATACCGCTGATTATACACGGGCAATTAAAAATTCACAGGGAGATTCTTTAATCAAAGCCCAGCGCGGATATTTTATTCTCAAGTAGAATCCGCAAGGATTTTACGCAGACTCCGATGAATATGAATTGGAGTAAATATAATTTCCTAAGTTTGATTCTCTATGGTATCAAATACTAAACCTGAAGCGGTTCAGAAAGCAATAAAATACTGCGCGTTATTATTAAAATCAAGGCCGCGCAGTGAAAAAGAGTTAACTGACAAATTAAAGAAAAAATCCTTTAACGATATTGATATCGCGCAAACTTTGGATTTTTTAAAAAAGAACACACTCATTAATGACCAATTACTTGCTCAAGACTGGATTGAATCACAAATAAAAAAACATTTTGGGATAAAAAAGATAGTACTGAAGTTGAAATCAAAAGGCATTGACGAACAAATAATTAAAAACCAGATTCAAAAGATAGAAACAGGTTATTCCGAAGAAAAAGCTGTTGTAATAATCGCTAAAGAACAATTAAATAAATTAAAGAATCTTGATTCAGAAAAGGCTAAAAGCCGCGTTTACGGATATTTATTACGCCGCGGTTTTTCGCAAGAAATCATAACAGATGTGTTAGAAAAATTAATACCAGAATAATTCTATAATAAAAAGTAAGTTTTATAAGCTGTCAGCTTTCAGCAATCAGCTGTCAGCAAAGAATCTATTAATTGCCGTCAGGCCTGCCTACGGCAGGCAGACAAGTTAAGCTAAGAGCTGAAGGCTGATAGCTGACAGCTAATTTATTATGAAAACAGACATTCTAAGAGAAAAGTTCTTGAGTTTTTTTAAAAATAAAAAACACAAGGTGGTTGAAAGCGATTCACTTGTGCCTAAAGACGACCCAACAGTATTGTTTACTCCGGCAGGCATGAATCAATTCAAGAAACAATTTCTTGGGCATATTACCAGTTTTACCCGCGCCGCAAGTTCCCAAAGGTGTTTACGCACCGACGATCTGGATAAAGTAGGCAAAACTACAGGGCACCATACTTTCTTTGAAATGCTGGGCAATTTCTCATTTGGAGATTATTTCAAAGAAGAAGCTATTTGTTTTGCCTGGGAATTTCTTACTAAAGAATTAAAAATACATAAAGATAAACTCTGGGTCTCTGTATATAAAGATGATGCTGAAACTTATAATGTTTGGAAAGATAAAATAAAAATCCCTGAATATAAAATTGTTAAACTTGGCGATAAAGAAAATTTCTGGCCGTCTGAAGCCAAAGAAAAAGGGCCAAACGGCCCATGCGGGCCTTGTTCAGAGGTATTTTTTGATTTTGGCAAAGATACCGGATGCGCTAAAGATAATTGCACGCCTGCATGCAGCTGCGGCAGGTTTGTAGAAATCTGGAATCTGGTATTTACCCAATTTAACCGCAAAGAAAACGGCGCCTTAGAGCCGTTACCGCAGAAAAATATAGATACCGGCATGGGGCTTGAAAGACTGGCCGCGGTACTGCAAAACGCGCCTAATAATTTTGAGACAGACCTTTTTATCCCTGTTTTAAAAGAAATCAAAAAAATTATTAAAACAAAAGCTGCCAATGAAAAACAATTAGTTTACGCTATCGCGGACCATATAAAAGCCGTAACTTTTTCTATTTATGACGGGATACTTCCTTCAAATGAAGGCAGAGGCTACGTTATGCGTAAATTAATCCGAATCAGCAGTTTAAACCTCAAGAAATTAGGCATGGAAAAGGCATTTTTATATAAATTAGTACCCGTTGTAGCTGAAACAATGAAAGTGCCTTACCCTGATTTAGTAAGCAGGAGGGAGAATATTTCAGAAATAATATTGGCCGAAGAGAAAAACTTTATAAATACTTTAAATACCTGCGATTCCCTATTAAAAGAAAATTTAAAAACTAATCTTACTCCTGAAGATATAGGCATAAATGCTTTCCGAATGTATGATACCTATGGAATACCTCTGGAATTAACTTTAGACTGGCTGAATAAACATAAAATTAAATTTTCCCAAGACGCTTTTAATAAACGCATGGAAGAACAAAAGATACGTTCTAAAATTACCAGTTCCATGAAAGGCGATGTTTTTGCTGTCCCAGAATTAAA
>JBDRLG010000031.1:0-28810 GCA_043813255.1 Candidatus Omnitrophota bacterium | reverse complement strand
AATTAAGATAAGGTTTGTGGGATACCTGTCCGCGCGCAGTTCCGCAGCCCGAAGGGCGAGGATGTTTGAGCACGGATAGGTATCCCATGAACCTTATAAATCCTTATTAAAAGTCAGCATACTTTTATACAGTGTCCATGTTTATATAGACCTCGACAAACGCCATTTGATGTGATATATTATTGCCTTAGTTAAAAATTAATAAAACTATATTAATATGAAAAAATACTCTAAATTATTCAATTTCGCGAGGCCGTACTATAAACTCCTTGTAGTTTCAGGAGCTCTTATGGGGGTTGTTACTTTATTGGATGTTTTCCGCTTAAGCGCTATTGTGCCGATTGTTGACAGGGTTTTTACTAATAAGCCGATAGTATTTAATAGCAGTAAACTACCGCTTTTTGTTGAGAATATTTTAAACCAGTTAAACAGTTTCCCGCCTTTAAAAGTGCTTTATATAATACTTATTATTATGCCTATTGCCGTTGTTATAAGGGCGGTTTTTGAGTTTTTACAGTCTTATATAATGTCTGATGTAGGCCAGAAAGTTATTAGGGATGTCCGGGATCAGGTTTTTGAAAAATTACAGGCGTTGTCCCTTGATTATTTCACGCAGAAAAGAAGCGGAGAGTTGATATCGCGTATAACTAATGATGTAAAGTTAATAGAAAACGCGGTATCTTATGCCCTTACGGATTTAATTTATCAGTCTTTTCAGATTATTTGTTTTGCCTGTTTAACTTTTGTAATTAATTGGAGGCTGGCATTGATTTCTGTGGTAGTCTTGCCTATGGTCGCGGTTCCTATGATAGGGGTAGGCAAGGCTCTGCGTAAATTAAGCAAGAGATCACAGGAAAAAATGGCGGATATTAATTCTTCTTTGGTAGAGGTATTTATAGGTGTTCGGATTGTCAGGGCATTTTGCGCTGAAGTCAGAGAAGTGCTTAAATTTAAAAAGCAGAACCACGATTACTATAGGATTGCCATGAAATCTATAAAGAGAATGCTTTTATTAGGTATCTCAACAGAATTAATAGGCGTGGCAATGGCGCTTTTTATAGTTTTTTACAGCGGCAGGCAGGTTATTGAAGGGTATCTTTCTTTTGGGGCGTTTACTTTATTTATGGTGGCATTGCTTTCTCTTGTTAAGCCGTTTAAGAAACTAAGCCAGGTTAATTCTATTATGCAGCAGGCTCTGGCCGCAAGTGAACGTATATATGAAGTAATAGATACACAGCCGAGTGTCGCGGAAAAAATTGGGGCTGTAGAACTTGGAGAATTGAAAAAAAATGTTGTTTTTCAAGATATAGAATTTAGTTATGGTACTCAGGAAGTCCTGAAAGGTATAAATTTGAACATAAACAAAGGGCAGGTTTTGGCTGTTGTTGGGCCTTCAGGAGCGGGTAAATCAACATTGTTAGATTTAATACCGCGTTTTTATGACCCTCAAAAAGGTATGGTTTTAATAGATGGCAAGGATATTCGGGGGTTAAGTTTTAAATCCTTGCGCCAACAGATAGGTATCGTTACTCAGGAAGTCATTTTATTTAATGATACTATAAAAGGCAATATCGCTTATGGCAGGCCGGATGCTTCTATGGAAGAAATAATAAATGCCGCGAAACAGGCTAACGCTCATGAATTTATCAGCAGTATTACATTGGGTTATGATACAATAATTGGAGACAGAGGCATAAGGCTTTCAGGAGGAGAGCGCCAGAGGATTGCTATAGCAAGGGCATTGCTTAAGAACCCGGCAATCTTAATTTTAGACGAAGCAACATCCCAGCTTGATACTGAATCAGAAAGGCTTGTGCAGGAGGCGTTAGATATACTTATGAAAGGCCGTACGGTTTTTGTAATTGCCCACAGGCTTTCTACAGTCCGGCACGCGGATAAAATTGTTGTCCTTGCTTCCGGCAGGATAGTTGAAGAGGGCCCGCATAATGAACTTATTAAAAATGATGGTTTATATAAGAAACTTTGCCAAATGCAGGAATTTAAAAAATAATTTAAAACAGTTAATACTGAAAAAGTATCATTTCTATGATTACACCGATTAAAAAATAGATTACGCAAATAAATCCCGACGAGGTTCTAATCTGTGTAATTTGTCTTTATAATCAGTGTAATCATAGAAACAGGCTTTTTAGTTTAACTAAAATAACTAAAATAATATTTGCAAATTTTATTGATTAATGGTATATTATGCGTTTACTTTAAGCGTAAAGTAACAATTTAGAAAAAATTAATGAAACGAAAGGGAACTTTTATTTGTAGAAATAGGTAATCCCAAAAAATGCAATAGCATTTTTTGCCCATAGGGCCGGCCGAAAAATCTCGACAAGATTTTTCGTATTTGCCGGGGTAATCCCGAATTTTACTTACACACTTGTAAAATTTGGGGTAAGTGACTACAGAAACCCTTAAAGGGAGAAAAGAAACAGTTTTGAGTTCGCCGCTAAATTGACGAATTAAGTTTCTTGATTGCATTAGACTATTCCCTTTGAATTGAGAGGAGGATGATTGTTTTGCCAACAGAATTGATTAAACGATTATTAGAAGCAGGTGTTCATTTTGGGCATAAGACTTCCAGATGGAATCCCAAGATGAAGAAATTTATTTTTGGGCAAAGAAGCGGGATATACATCATAGACCTTGAAAAAGTGGAGGTTTGTTTAAATAAAGCCAGAGATTTTGTGCTTGATATTACTTCAAAAGGTGAATTTATCCTTTTTGCCGGTACTAAGAAACAGGCACAGGAAGTTATTTATCAGGAAGCAGTGCGCTGCGGTATGTATTATGTAACTGACCGTTGGCCGGGAGGTATGCTTACTAATTTTTCTACAGTAAAAAAGAGCATTAACAGGCTTAAAGAAATAGAGAAGATGAAAGAAGACGGCACATATTCTAAGTTTACAAAGAAGGAAATCGCCAGTTTTGAAAAAGAACTTCTTAAGTTAAAGAAGAATTTTGCAGGTATAGTGCAAATGGAAAAGATGCCCAAAGCTATTTTTATAGTAGATACTAAGAAGGAAGAGACTGCTGTCCGAGAAGCAAGAAAATTAGGCATACCTATAATAGGGCTTATTGATACCAACGCGGATCCGGATAAAATTGATTATCCTATCCCGGGTAATGATGACGCTACTAAATCTATACGCGTTATCGTTAATTTGCTCGCGGACGCGGCAATTGAGGGTAGGAAAAGATTTCTAAATTATCTTTCTGAGTCTGGAGCGGGCATAAAAGAAGAAGTTAAACAAGAGGAATCTTTAACCGTGCTTCCTGAAGAAGAAGTGCGAATAAAAGAAATAGAAGAGATGGTAGAAACTGAAAAGCCCGCAGATAATGACAGTAAAATCAAAAAAGTCCGTCCAAAACAAGAGGAAACCAAACCAAAAGTCAGGAAAAAGATATAATATTTATTTTGATAACGGATTAAATCCGTAAGAAAGGATTGAAGTAGTGAAAGTTTCATTGGATTTGGTAAAAGAATTAAGGAATATGACTTCTGCTGGAGTATCTGAGTGCAGAAAAGCGCTTGAAGAAACAGAAGGAGATATTAATAAAGCGGTAAAATTATTGCGCCAGCGCGGGTTAGAACTTGCGGCTAAAAAACAAGGGCAGACAGTAAAAGAGGGCAGAATAGAAGCGTATATTCATATAGGCAATAAAATAGGCGTATTATTGGAAGTTGATTGCCAGACGGATTTTGTCGCGCGTAATGGAGAATTTTGCCAGTTTACTAAAGACGTAGCTATGCAGATAGCGGCGTGCAGCCCATCATACATAAAAAAAGAAGATATTCCTGATGATGTTATTGAAGCAGAGAAAGATCAGGAGTTATTTTGTAAAAATAATTGTTTATTAGACCAGGTTTTTGTTAAGGACCCAGCTATTACTATAAATGATTATTTGGCAGGCCTGATAGCTAAATTCGGGGAAAATATAGTTATTCGTAGATTCACCCGGTATAAAATTGGTGAGTAACAGTGAATAAACCTGTTTATAAAAGAATAGTTTTGAAGTTAAGCGGCGAGGCATTACAGGGTAAAAAACTTCATGGTATTGATAATAGCGTTTTGGTTTTAATTTCCCGGCAGATTAAAGAAATAAGGAATTTAAATATTGATGTAGCGATAGTTCTTGGCGGAGGAAATATTTTCCGCGGGCAGGAAAATACAAATTCTCAGGGTTTGGATATGGACAGGTCTGTTGCTGATTATATGGGTATGTTAGCTACAGTAATAAATGGGCTGGCTTTGCAAAATGTAATGGAAAAGATGGATATTCCTACAAGGGTAATGACAGCTATAGAAATGCAGCGGATAGCAGAACCATATATTAGAAGACGGGCAATACGCCATTTAGAAAAGGGCAGAGTAGTTATATTTGTAGCAGGTACAGGTAATCCTTACTTTACAACAGATACAGCGGCTACTCTTAGGGCTATGGAGATAAAAGCAGACGCGATATTGAAAGCGACTAAAGTGGATGGGGTATATTCCGCTGATCCTTTTAAACATAAAAACGCAAAGAAATTTTTTAGTTTGAAATATTTAGATGTTTTAAAAAAACGGCTGAAAGTAATGGATGCTACGGCAGTCAGTCTTTGCATGGATAATAAACTGCCAATAATTGTTTTTAGCCTTAGTAAACCCGGGAATATAAAACGCGTGGTATTAGGCGAAAAAATAGGGACGGTTGTTAATTAAATAGATATAGCGTTTAGCGCCTGCCCGCCGGTAGGCAGGTAGAGCGTATAGTAAAAGATAAAAAGGCATTTTCTATACGCTAAACGTTACCCGCTATACGCTATTACTTATAGGAGGTAGTCATGACTACCAAAGAAGTTTTGAATAATACAGAAGAAAAAATGAGGAAATCAATAGAGGCAATTACCCGTAGTTTTTCCGAAATAAGGACAGGCAGGGCAAATCCGTCTATGGTTGAAGGCCTGCACGTTGATTATTATGGTACTTCTACTATGCTTAAACAATTAGCTTCTATTTTAGTACCGGATGCTCATTTGTTAACTATACAGCCATGGGATATATCAGTGATACCTGAAATAGAAAAAGTGATAATGAAGTCTAATTTAGGGATTATTCCTTCAAACGATGGGAAAGTGATTAGGCTTTCTGTGCCTCAGTTATCTAAAGAAAGACGCCAGGAATTGGCTAAAGTAGTGCATAAAATGTCTGAAGACGGTAAAGTGTCTTTGCGTACTGTCCGAAGAGATGGCAAAGAACAGATAGAAAAATTAGAAAAAGATAAAATAATTACTGAAGACGATAAATTTAAATCGATAGATTTGTTACAGAAGCTGGTTGATAAGTATATCGCTAAAACAGACGAAATACTTAAGAATAAGGAAAAAGAACTCGCAGAATTTTAAATTTGGGCCTCTAGCTCATCCGGTAGAGCACCACCCTTTTAAGGTGGGTGTGCCGCGTTCGAGTCGCGGGAGGCTCACTAATTTTTAGCGGATAGCGTATAACGTATAGAAAAGCAAAGGGGTTTATCTTTTCTCTATGCTATACGCTATCCGCTATCCGCTGCGCAAGGGCGGATGGCGGAACTGGCAGACGCGATAGCCTTAGGAGCTATTGGGGTAACCCTTGGAGGTTCAAATCCTCTTCCGCCCATAGATTTAGTTCTTTGTTAAAAAGTAATGATTTATTGGTTTGAACCATTACTGTCCAAATTAGTGTCATTGCGAGCGAAGCGAAGCAATCTTATCGACGGAAGATTGCTTCGTCACTTCGTTCCTCGCAATGACACGCTATTGATATCTCAAAAACATTTTACCGATGATAACAATTATTATAATTTGGACACGTGTGGGTTTGAACATGAAAACGCGGGAGTAGCTCAGTTGGCAGAGCGCAACCTTGCCAAGGTTGATGTCGCGGGTTCAAATCCCGTCTCCCGCTCCAAGATTTATTTTTGTAGGGGCGGGCCTTGCGTCCGCCCGTATAAAATATAGAATTATATTCCGTATTTAATGATAAATAAAAGGGATGGGACAAGCCCATCATCTACATATTTTACTAGGAGAGCATTATGAAGATTACTGAATTTTTGTCATTAAAGGCTATCTTGACAGATATTAAATCTACCAAGAAAGAAGATGTTATTAAAGAATTAATAGATGCTTTGATTAATGCTTCTGATATAGACAAACGCCATCGTACAAAACTTATAGAAGCTTTAATGTCCCGTGAATCTTTAGGGTCTACTGCCATAGGGCAGGGGGTAGCTATTCCTCACGCGAAATGTGACTGTGTGGAAAAACTTGTTGCTGCTTTTGGGCTTTCAAAAAAAGGAGTAGATTTCGATTCTTTAGACGGAGAACCCGCCTATATTTTCTTTTTGCTGCTTGCTCCGCAGGATTCCGCAGGGCCTCATTTAAAAGCTTTAGCCCGTATTTCTCGTTTGCTTAAAGACAAATATTTTCGTGATAGTTTGCGTGCCTGTGAAGATGATAAAAGTGTTTTAAAAATAATCAGCCAGGAAGATGAAAAAAAAGTTTAAATGGCACACAGATTCATTAATACATAATAAATTCAAAGGTATATTTAAATGGTTATACCCCGGAATTGGAGTAAAACGCTGGATTGGATTAGGTGTTTTTGGGGTGATGCTTGTTGTTGTAGGTTACAGCCATTTGCGTGATGAAAAATTTTTGATAATCCAGCTTTTAGATACGGTATTAATAATAATTGGAATCATAATTTTAGTATTAGGCATAAAGCGTATAATACGTTCAATTCTTGCTGCGTTTATTCCCTCGTCAAAAAATTCAGAACTTGTAGATATTTTATATCATAGAAGCCAGATCGGCCGCGGGCCTAAAATTGTATCAATCGGCGGAGGCACGGGATTGTCGGTTTTGCTTAGCGGGCTTAAGGAATACACTTCAAATATTACGGCTATTGTTACTGTTGCTGATGATGGCGGGTCTTCAGGAAGGCTAAGGCAGCAGTTTGATATATTGCCTCCCGGGGATATCCGTAACTGTTTAGTAGCTTTAGCGGATGCTTCAACGCTTATGCGTGATCTTTTTCAGTTTAGGTTTGATACTGGATCGGAACTTTCCGGACATAATTTCGGTAATCTTTTTATTACGGTAATGACTAGATTGACCGGAGATTTTGAAAAAGCAATAAAAGAAACCAGCAAAGTTTTAGCGCTTAGAGGCCAGGTAATTCCTTCAACTTTAAGTAATGTTGTGCTGGTAGCCGAACACAATGATGGGACTACTACAATAGGCGAAAATAAAATCCCCAAGTCCCGGATTCCTGTAAAACGGGTGAGTCTACAGCCTGAATGCCCTCAGGCAACGCCAGAAGCGATAAAAGCGATAGAAGAAGCGCAGGTAATTATTTTGGGCCCGGGTTCATTGTATACAAGCATTATCCCGAATTTATTAATAAAAGAAATAACCGCGGCGATTGTTGCTTCTGATGCTATTAAGGTATATGTATGCAATGCTATGACTCAGCCCGGAGAAACTGAAAGTTACCGTGCTTCTAATCATGTAAAAACACTTATTGCGCACAGCCATCCGCGTATATTCGATTATTGTATTCTAAATATTGCTCCAATATCTAACGATATATTAAAACGCTACGCGCAAGATAATTCTTATCCGGTAATAAATGATATAAAAAATATTAGGGATATGGGGTACCGTGTTATTGAAGAAGAAATAGTTTTTAATGATGGTTTGATAAGGCATGACCATTTAAAATTAGCAAAGGTTATTTTAGGGTTGATTGAGGAGATATAATAAAGTAACAATGATAGGGGAAATTTATATAATATGTCTTTAATCCGCAAAAAATTAACTGTAAAGAATAAACAGGGATTGCACGCGCGGCCCGCGGCTGTATTTGTGCAAATTGCTAATAAATTTGATTCCCGTGTTACAGTTATCCGTGACGAAGAAGAAGTAAACGGCAAGTCTATAATGGGTATACTTATACTGGGTGCTGAAAAAGACAGCCAGATAATAATTGAAATAGAAGGTGAAGACGCTCACTTGGCTATGGCAGAATTAGAAAAGCTTATTACAAATGAGGAATGAAAATGATTAAACTAAAAGGTATTGCCGCGGCTTCAGGGATATGCATAGGGCATGCTTATAAAGTTGGCAAAGAAGAGTTTATTGTTACTAAACAGGAGATCAAAGTAGAAGAGATTCCTTTGCAGATTCAGCTCTTTGAGGAAGCATTGATTAAAACGCGCAAAGAGATTGTAGCATTGCAGAGAAAAATTGCTTCTGATATGGGCCAGGATGAGGCTCAGATATTTGATGCCCACCTTTTGGTTTTAGAAGACAGGATGCTTATTGAAGAGGTGATTTCGCGGCTTAAGAAAGAACTTTTAAATGTCGCGTATATATTTTCAGAGGTGCTTAAAAAATATATAGATGTTTTTTCCAAAATAGAAGACGAGTATCTTAAAGAACGAGTTATTGATATTAATGATGTTGGCAGGAGAGTCTTGCGTAATCTTTTAGGAAAAGAGCACAGGCTGTTTGAAGATTTGAAAGAGAAAGTTATTGTTATTGCCCATGACCTTTCTCCTTCTGATACCGCGGCTATGCATAAAAAAAATGTTGGCGCTTTTGTCACGTATGTCGGAGGAAAAACTTCTCATACCGCGATTATGGCAAAATCACTGGAAATACCGGCAGTAGTCGGGCTTGAAGAAGCAACTACAAAAATAAAGACTGGAGAGTTATTAATTGTTGATGGTAGTATGGGTGTAGTAATTGTTTCTCCTGATGAAGATACATTGAGAATTTATCAGGAAGAGGATAAGAAATTAAAGAATATCGCGGAAAGGTTTTTACCAGTAAAAGACCTTCCTGCTGTTACTACAGATGGGAAAGTAATTGAAATAAACGCGAATATAGAGCTTCCCGAAGAGATTCCCGCGGTAAAGCTTCATGGAGGTCAGGGGATAGGCCTTTACCGTACTGAATTCTTCTACATGAATAGGAAAGATTTGCCTACTGAAGAAGAACATTATCAGGCTTATAAGTACGTTGCGGAAGCAATAGCCCCTCATCAGGTTATTATACGTACTCTTGATATGGGAGGGGATAAATTTTTGTCTCAATTTGAATTACCTTCAGAAATGAGGCCTTTTTTGGGATGGAGGGCTATTAGGTTCTGTTTGGCGCAGCCGGATTTATTTAAAGTCCAGCTTCGGGCAATATTGAGGGCTTCTGTGCACGGTAAATTAAAAATGATGTATCCGATGATTTCCAGCATAGATGAATTAAAACAGGCTAATAAAATATTGGAAGAAGCTAAACAGGAATTAAGAGATAAGAACATGTGTTTTGATGAAAAGATAGAAGTAGGGGTAATGATCGAAGTGCCTTCAGCGGCAATTACCGCTGACCTTTTAGCTCGGGAAGCTGATTTCTTTAGTATCGGTACTAATGATCTTATTCAATACGCTTTAGCGGTAGACCGCACAAATGAAAAAGTAGCTTATTTGTATGAGCCTACTCATCTGGCGGTTTTAAGAATGATAAAGAGCGTAGTTGAAGCTGCTCATAACGCGGGGATAAAGGTAGGTATGTGCGGAGAGATGGCAGGAGAACCCGCTTTTGTTCTTATGCTTTTGGGATTAGGGTTGGATGAATTTAGTATGCCTCCTTTAATCATTCCGGAAATAAAATACATTATCCGTTCAATAGGCCTTAAACAAGCTGAAGAATTTGTCGCGCAGGCGCTTAAATTATCCACAGGCAGAGAGGTAGAAGAGTTTAGTCAGAGTAAGTTAAGAGAGATTCTCGGATAAAAATGCCTAAAGTGCCATTGACTTTAAATAATATAACTAAAGTAGACCGATCCGGGATGTTAGAATTCTTGCTTGGTTTTCCGTCGCAATGCAAGGCCGCTTATGAAATAGCCAAAAACCTCAAAATTAAGAGAATAAAAAGAAAGTTTGAAAAAATTGTATTCGCAGGGGTTGGCGGTTCAGCTATGGGGGCTGATTTTATCAAGTCCTATTTATACCTTAAAAGTAAATTTCCGGTGTTAGTCATTAAAGAATATGTTTTGCCGGAATATGTTGACAGTTCAACAATAGTGTTTATATTAAGCTATTCAGGCAATACGCATGAGGTCTTAAACGCTTATAAGCAGGCAAGACAAAAAGGCGCCTATATAATTTGTGTTTCATCAGGCGGGGCATTAGATGAATACAGCCGCCGGGATGAAGTTATGTTTATTAAAATCCCTTCGGGTTTACTGCCAAGGTGCGCGTTCGGATTTTTAAGTATTATCCCATTGTGTATTTTGTCAAAATTAGGTATAATAAAAAATGTTGATAAGCCGGTAGATGAAGTTATTGGATTTCTGGAGAAGCTAAGGGATGATTCTTTAAGCCCGCGTATAGGGCAGAAAGATAATATTGCTAAATATATTGCCGGTAAATTATATGATAAATTTGTAGTTATTTATTCCGGATCAATGCATTTTGATATTATTGCTTCACGGCTTAGAGGCGAATTAGCGGAGAATTCAAAGACGCTCTCTTCGATGCATACTTTCCCTGAAATTAATCATAATGAAATCATGGGATGGGAGAATCCGAAAAAACTGCTCAGGAATTTTGTAGTTTTAATGCTTAGAGATAATTCTTTAGACCATCGTGTGGCTAAAAGCATGGAATTAACAAGAGGGATAATTAAAAAAGAAGGCGTTGAAGTTTACGATCTCTGGTCACAGGGAAATAGTTTGTTCAGCAGGATGTTTTCTTTGATTTATATCGGAGATTATATTTCTTTTTATTTAGCGATACTTTATGGTGTTGATCCTACTCCGATAGGCAAAATTGATTATTTAAAGGAGCGTTTAGCGGATAGCAGATAGAAAAGACAAAAAAATCTTTGAAACTATACGCTATACGCTGCACGCTATACGCTAAAATATGAAAGCTTTAATATTAGCGGCAGGTTACGCGGTAAGATTATACCCTTTAACTAAACAATACCCTAAGCCTTTGCTTAAACTTGGTAATAAGGCTATTATTGATTATATTATTGATAAAATTGAGTGTTTAGATGAAATTGATGAGGTTATAATAGTAACTAACAGTAAATACTTTTCAGTATTTAAAAAATGGGCGGCTAAGAAAAAAACCGCCAAGAAGATTAGTTTGATTGATGATTTGACTTCCACTCCCCAAGACAAACGCGGCGCAATTGGGGATATGGATTTTTCTATAAATGCCGCAAAGATAGAGGATGACCTTTTAGTTATTGGCGGGGATAATTTATTTAAAGGAAGCTTGAGGGATTTCCTGTCATTCACAAAAAAAATAAAAACTTATCCGGTAATCGGTATTTATGATATAAAAGATTTAGGGCAGGCAGATAAATATGGAGTAATAAGATTAAATAAAGAAAATAAGATAATAGATTTTAAAGAAAAACCAAAAGTGCCTGAGTCATCGCTTGTAGCTATGTGCCTTTATTATTTTCCCAAATCTAAATTAAAACTGATTAAAAAATATTTGGATTCTAAAAAGAATAAAAGTGACGCTACGGGTTTTTATATAGATTGGCTAAGCAGGAATTATTCAGTTTACGGATTCGTGTTTAAGGAACAATGGTATGATATAGGAGACCACGGTTTTTTAAACAAAGCGAAAGAGGAATTTATTAATAAATTATAAATGGTAAGCCGTTATATTGTAAAAACATCTTATAATGGGTTGAATTCTTGAAAATCGAAAATAGAACAATAGACCGCAATAGAATTTTTATTTTCTAATGTCGATTTTCTATTGTTCAATTGCTCTGTAAATTTTGCAGGGCAAAAATTTACTATGGGAGGAGTTATGGCGGCAAGAAAGCATTATTTTACTTCTGAGTCTGTAGGAGAAGGGCATCCGGATAAACTTTGCGATCAGATATCTGATTCTGTGCTTGATGAAGTCTTAAAACAGGATCCTTACGGAAGAGTAGCTTGTGAAACATACGTTACTATGGGGCTTTTAATTGTAGGCGGAGAGATTACAACAACTGCCTATGTAGATATACAGAAGCTGGCGCGAAAAATTATTTCTCAAATAGGGTATGTGCATCCTAAATACGGTTTTGATTATCATACATGCGCGATAATAAATACTATCAACTGCCAGTCTCCAGATATAGCCCAAGGCGTAGATAAGGGCGGTGCTGGAGATCAGGGGTTTATGGTAGGTTATGCCTGCCGTGAAACAGAAGAGCTGATGCCTTTACCTATTATGTTATCTCATAAACTGGTTGCCCGTATGGCAGAGGTTCGAAGAGATGGTACTTTGAAATATTTAGGCCCGGATTGTAAATCTCAGGTTTCTGTAGAGTATCATGACGGCCATCCTAAAAGAGTAGATTCTGTAGTGCTTGCCTGCCAGCATACAGAAGAGATATTAGATTCTACAGGAGAAATGATTACCAAAAAAGCGCGGCAGGAAATGATTGATCATATTGCCAAACCAATCTTAGGCGATTATATTGATAAAGACACAAAGTATTATATTAATGAAACTGGTAAGTTTATTATTGGCGGGCCGCAGTCTGATACAGGTATGACCGGCAGAAAAATAGTTGTTGATACTTATGGCGGCGTGGCAGCTCCCGGCGGAGGGGCATTTTCTGGAAAAGACCCGACAAAAGTAGACCGTTCAGCCGCTTATATGGCAAGGTATATAGCAAAAAATATTGTGGCAAGCGGGCTGGCAGATAAATGTTTAGTGCATCTTGCTTATGTTATTGGAAAAGCCGATCCTTTGGCGATAATGGTAGATACTTTTGGTACAAGTAAATTAACGGAAAGCGCGTTTGTGAAATTAATAAGGGATAACTTTGACCTTACTCCAAAAGGCATGATTAAAGAATTGGATTTGCTTCGTCCGATATATACAAAAACAGCTTGTTACGGCCATTTTGGAAGGACTGAGCCGGAGTTTAGCTGGGAAAGTATCAGTAAAGCCGCTAGTTTAAAAAAGCAGGCAGGAAAATTATAAAATACCGTAATCCGTAATCGGTAAATCGTAACTGGTAATTCTTTTAATTACGAATTACGGGTTACCGATTACGATATTTAAAAGGAGTTTTTATGACTTACGATATTAAAGATATTAAATTAGCCGCAAAGGGTAAGTTAAGGATTGAATGGGCAAGTAATAATATGCCTGTTTTAAGATTAATCACTGAAAGATTCAGTAAAGAAAAGCCGTTAAAAGGGCTTAAGCTTGCTGCCTGCCTGCATGTGACTACAGAGACAGCAGTTTTAATGAAGGCTTTAAAATTAGGCGGCGCGCAAGTATGTTTATGCGCTTCCAACCCTCTTTCAACACAGGATGATGTGGCGGCTTCTTTGGTAAAGGACCTTAAGATACCTGTATTTTCGATTAAAGGAGAAGATACAAAAACTTATTATAAACATGTCCAATCAGTCCTTGGTACTAAGCCGGATATTACTATGGATGACGGCGCGGATTTGGTAAGTAGTATACATCAAAGCCCGGAGGAAAATTATAGTAATATAATAGGCGGCACAGAAGAAACAACTACAGGGGTTATCAGGCTGAAAGCTTTGGCAAAACAAGGAAAGCTTCGTTATCCTATAGTCGCGGTTAATGACGCGCAGACAAAGCATTTTTTTGATAATCGTTATGGTACTGGGCAGTCTTCTATAGACGGGATAATAAGGGCGACTAACGATTTGATAGCAGGTTCTTATTTTGTTGTTTGTGGTTATGGATGGTGCGGTAAGGGAGTAGCTATGCGCGCCAAAGGGATGGGAGCAAAAGTTATTGTTGTTGAAGTTGATCCGTTGCGCGCTTTAGAGGCATGTATGGATGGATATGATGTTATGCCTATAAAAGAAGCAAGCCGTATAGGAGATATCTTTATAACGGTTACCGGCGATATCAATGTAATCAGAGGCGAGCATTTTGTAGTAATGAAAGATAGGGCAATAATTGCCAACTCTGGGCATTTTAATGCTGAGTTGGAAATATCCGCTTTGGAAAAATTGAGCAAGAGTAAAAGGCGCATACGTGATTTTGTTGATGAATATATTTTAAAAGACGGCCGCAGGATTAATCTGTTGGGCGAAGGCCGCCTAATAAATCTGGCAGCTGCGGAAGGGCATCCGGCGAAAGTAATGGATATGTCTTTTGCAAATCAGGCTCTAAGCGCTGAATATATTGCCAAAAACTATAATAAACTGGATAATAATGTGTTTAAGGTCCCTGAAGAAATAGATAATAATATCGCTTATCTAAAATTAAAATCAATGGGTATAAAAATAGATAAGCTAACCGCTGAGCAGGAAAAATATTTATCAAGCTGGGAAATGGGGACATAGAAATAGAGAGCAGATTCTTGATAGTATACGTAATTCCCCTCCCCTTGTGGGAGGGGTTAGGGAAGGGGTAATTCGTTAAGGATATTCCCCTCCTCAACCCTCCCCACAAGGGGGAGGGAATATTAATTAATCGGGATTATTTTGTTGTTACTTATATACAAATTATGGCGATGAAACGTATTGGAGTTTTAACTTCAGGCGGTGATGGGTCAGGCATGAACGCGGCGATACGCAGTGTTGTGCGTTTCGCGATTCATCATAAACTGGAAGTTATGGGAATATTCCGAGGTTATGCCGGGTTAATCAATGAAGAATTAAAACTTTTAGACCACCGCTCAGTTTCTAATATTATCAACCGCGGCGGGACAATTTTAAAGACTGCACGCTGCCCGGAATTTATGACTGAAGAAGGCCAGCGAAGGGCGGTTGAGGTAATAAAAAGGAATAATATTGATGGTTTGGTTGTAATCGGCGGCAATGGGACATACCAGGGGGGTGTTGTTTTATCCAAAAAGTGGAATATTCCCTGTATAGGTGTTCCGGGCACAATTGATAATGATATTAACGGGACAGATTTTACTATAGGCGCGGATACAGCGGTAAATACCGCGTTAGAGGCGATAGATAAAATAAGAGATACCTCAACTTCCATGGAGCGTATTTTTGTTGTGGAAGTTATGGGCAGGGGTTCTGGATTTATATGCCTTCAGGTAGCATTGGGAGGCGGCGCTGAAGAGGCGTTATTGCCGGAACAGCAGTTTGATTTAAAATCTATGTGCCATGAAATAGTAGAGGGTAATTTACGCGGAAAAATAAGCTGGATTGTAGTAGTAGCGGAAGGAGCCGGTAAGGCAGTTGATATAGCAAAGAAAATTACCGATATGACTGATCTTGAAACCAGAGAAGTAGTTTTAGGCCATATACAAAGAGGCGGTATTCCTACTGCAAATGACAGGATTTTGGCTACTCGTTTGGGTGCGGCGGCAGTTGAATTATTAATGGATGGACAGTTAGGCAAAGCAGTCGGCATAGTCTCAGATGAGATACATGTTGTTGATCTTGAATTCGCGGTAGAGAAGAAACATTTAAAAGTTGATAATCTTTATGGATTAATGAAGGTGTTGACGTAGGGGCGGGCCTTGCGTCCGCCCGTATAGAATAAACGGGATGGGGCAAGCCCATCCCCTACATATTATATTAAAGGAGAAGAAATCATGGGAAGAAAACCAATTGATGTGGAAAAATTAGCAATGGATTTAATTATGAGCGATGATATTTCCGTAAAAAGGGCTCTGGCAAAAAAGATATTTGATATTGCTTATAAAAAGGGAATATATCCTTCAAGCATTCATGAATTTTATATTACCCGTGGAAAAGGCGAATTCCCCGGGGGCTTTACTGTTCCGGCTGTTAATTTAAGGAGTATGACTTATGATTTAGCGCGGGCGATGTTCAGGGTAGCAAAGAAAAATAACGCGGGAGCTTTTATATTTGAGATTGCCAAATCGGAAATGGGATATACTGCCCAGCCGCCTATTGAGTATTCCAGTGTTATTCTTGCCGCGGCAATAAAAGAAGGATATTCCGGCCCGGTATTTATTCAGGGTGATCATGTGCAGGTAAATTTAAAGAAATTTCAGGAAAATTCTGAAAAAGAAATAGAAAGCCTGCAGGCTTTAATTGCCGATGCTGTGGAAGCGGGTTTCTATAACATAGACATTGATTCATCTACCTTAGTAGATTTATCAAAGGCTTCTATTAAAAAACAGCAGTATTTAAATTATGAAGTCTGCGCGAAACTTACGCAGTTTATCCGTAAAGTTGAGCCTAAAGGCGTGACTGTTTCCGTCGGAGGTGAGATAGGCGAAGTAGGGCATCAGAATTCCACGCCTGAAGATTTGCGCGCGTTTATGGAAGGCTACAAAGAAAGGCTGCGTAAAGGGCGTATCGGAATAAGTAAAATCAGCGTTCAGACAGGCACATCGCACGGCGGCGTTGTTTTACCGGACGGTTCAGTGGCTCAGGTAAAACTTGATTTTGACACATTGAAGAATTTATCTGAAATAGCCAGAAAAGAATTCGGCATGTCAGGAGCTGTACAGCATGGAGCTTCAACTCTTCCTGAAGAGTTGTTTCATAAATTTCCGGAAGTTGATACCGCGGAAATTCATTTGGCAACAGGTTTTCAGAATATGATCTATGAAAGCAAGAATTTCCCGGCGGAATTAAAGAGCAAAATGTATGAATGGTTAAAAGTTAATGCCGTTTCAGAGAGAAAAGAAGGGGAAACTGACGAGCAATTCTTCTATAAAACACGTAAAAAGGCTTTAGGCCAGTTTAAAAAAGAAATTATGTGTATGCCTCAAGATGTGCGTGATGCTATCAGCAAAGAGATTGAGGAAAAATTTGAATTTTTGTTTAAACAGTTAAACGCCGTGAATAATAAAGAATTAATAGATAAATATGTGCCTTTGAAACGGGTTATTATCCGCAAACGCGGTGAAAAAACAGAGGTTCACCACGACGGAGAAGGCGCGGACTAATTAGCGGATAGCATAGAGCGTATAGCGTATAGAAGAACGAAACAAAGAATTTAAACTATACGCTATTAAAGGAGTTTTTATGCGTTTGGATATGGAGTTTAAGCAACAGGTAGATTGTTTAACTCAAACGATTAAAGAAAAATATAAACCTCAAAAAATAATTCTTTATGGCTCGGTTGCAAAAAATAAAGCGACTAAAGATTCGGATATTGATATTTTTATAATTAAACGAACCCATAAAAAATTGCTTGATAGAATTAAAGATGTGTTTGATATTGTGGATTGCCAGATACCTATTGAACCTATTATATATACTCCTTCTGAGGTAAAAAAACGGCTTAAGATGGGAGATTTTTTTATCAAAGATATTCTTAAAGAAGGAAAAGTGCTTTATGAAAAAAGATAATAATAGGCTTTTAGCAAAAGAATGGTTTGATAAAGCCGAAGAGGACATTTTATACGCGAGGGCTGGGATAAAAGAGACAACTTTTTATGGATTAGCTTGTTTTCATTGCCAGCAGGCAGTAGAAAAATATCTAAAAGGTTATCTTGCGTTTATCGGGAAACATATTCATAAGATACATCTTATTCGTTCATTAATTCATCAATGTATAAAGATAGATAAAGATTTTGATAAATTTAGGCCTTATTGTAATATATTAGATACTTATTATATTTCTCCTCGTTATCCTGTAATTCATACAATTTATTCTAAAGAGCAAGCCAATGAAGCTGTTAATATGGCGGAAGAGATAATGAATTTTATTAAAATAGAAACGGGGGAGATAAATTAATGCGTTCAGATAAGATTAAAAAGGGATTAGAGAGAGTTCCTCATAGGGCGCTTTTGCATGCCACAGGTTTGTCCAGAAAGGATTTGAAGCGGCCTTTTATAGGGGTGGCTACTTCTTTTACTGACCTTATCCCCGGGCATATCGGCATGCGGGATTTGGAAAGGTTTATTGAACGCGGTATTTGTTATTCAGGAGGGGCTCCATTTTTCTTTGGCGTGCCGGGTATCTGCGATGGTATTGCCATGGGGCATCTTGGTATGTGTTATCCTTTGGCTTTGCGTGAAATAATCGCGGATACTATTGAGACTGTTTGTAACGCTCATCAGTTGGATGGAATAGTTTGTTTGACTAATTGCGATAAAATTACTCCCGGTATGCTTATGGGAGTGGCGCGGTTGAATATTCCTGCGATTATCGTTACAGCCGGGCCCATGCTTTCAGGCAGGTATAATAAAAGAAAACTTGCGTTTGTGCATGATACTTTTGAGGCTTTGGCACGCGCGAAAAAAGGAGAAATTTCTTCTGCTGAATTAGAATGCCTTGAAATGGAGGCCTGCCCGGGCGCGGGTTCATGCCAGGGTTTATATACAGCAAATACTATGGCATGCCTTACTGAAACTATGGGGATGTCCATGGTTGGCTGCGGGACTGCTTTGGCTGTATCAGCTAAAAAACGCCGTATCGCTCAGGCAAGCGGAGAACGCATAGTTGAATTAGTAAAGAAAGATATTAAACCTTTAGATATTATTACCAAAGAGTCTTTAGAAAACGCAATAAGAGTTGATATGGCGTTAGGAGGTTCAAGTAATACTGTCCTTCATCTTATGGCTATAGCTCATGAAGCTGGAATAAAAGTAGATCTTAAGACTTTTGATAAGATAAGCAAAGATACGCCGCATATTACTAATTTAGAGCCTGCCGGGCCGCATTTTATGGAAGATTTGGAATATGCCGGCGGTATACCAGCGGTGTTAAAGAGATTAAAAAGCAAGCTTAATAATACCACTACTGTAAGCGGTAATAAAATATTTAATATAGCTGATAAAGCGCAGATTTTTGATGAAGATGTAATAAAACCGTTTGTTAACGCGTATCATCAAGAAGGCGGCATCGCTGTATTATTTGGAAATCTTGCTCCAAGCGGAGCAATCGTTAAACAGGCGGCAGTAAATCAGAAGATGATGAAATTTACCGGATCCGCCCGTGTGTTTAACCGCGAAGAAGAAGCAATGGATGCGATATTAAATGGTAAGATTAAGGGCGGGGAAGTAATTGTTATCCGCTACGAAGGCCCCGCAGGCGGTCCGGGTATGCGCGAAATGCTTGCTCCTACGTCAGCTATCGTTGGCATGGGATTAGCTGATTCAGTCGCGTTAATTACTGACGGCAGGTTTTCCGGCGGGACAAAAGGCCCTTGCATAGGCCATGTTTCTCCTGAAGCCGCAAGTAAGGGCCCGATTGCAATTTTAAAAGATAATGATATAATCTCTATTGATATTCCAAAGAGAAAGATAGAAGTTAAATTGACAAAAACAGAAATAGAAAAAAGATTCAAAACATGGAAATCTGTTGAACCGAAAATTAAAACCGGTTACCTTGCTAGATATTCCAAGATGGTTAGCTCAGCAGATAAAGGGGCGGTATTAAAAGTTGTGTAAAGTTTTCCGCCGTAGGCTGATTCGCTTTTGGCGAAAAAGTGTAATGTGTAATGAAAAACAAAATCACGTTAAATACAAACATGTTTTTAAATAAGCGGAAAAAAATATTGTTAACAGAACTAAAGAGGATAAAAGGGGAATTGATTGTAAAATATCATCCTCGAAAAATTATTTTATTCGGCTCTTTGTTGAAAAACAGGGTAAAAAATAATAGCGACATAGATTTGGTGATTATCAAAGATACAAATAAGGCATTTATTGACAGGGCAATAGAAGTAGCTTTATTAACTCATCCGAATTTTGCAGTGGATTTTTTGGTATATACGCCTGAAGAATATAAGCAGATGAGTTTGGAAAATAATTATTTTTTCAATGAAATAAGTAAAGGTAGAGTTATTTATGCCGCATAAATCTTTATCAGAGCGGAAGAGGCATATAGATATGCTGTCGAGATATTTGATTTTATAAAAGGAATATTAGAAAAATGACAGGCGCGCGGATTTTAAGAATAGAGGCGTAAGATGCGAAAAGAACAGTTAACAGATACAAAGATAATGAAGGTGTTAGCGAAACACACAGATATTTTACAAAAATATAGAGTTAAGCGAATAGGGTTATTTGGTTCTTATGTTAGAGGTACGCAGACAGATAAAAGTGATATAGATTTTCTTGTTGAATTTAAACAGCCATCGTTTGATAACTTTATGGATTTAGTGTTTTCTTTGGAAGATTTATTTGGTAAGAAAATAGAGCTTATAACCAGCGATAGCCTGAGCCCGTATATTAAACCTTATGTAGAAAAAGAGGTGCAGTGGTATGAAGCAAGTTGAGGTGTTTTTGAGGCATATTCTGGATAAGATAAACTTTTTGATATTAGTAAACCAGATTCCAAAGCTTAAACATCAAATTGAAAATATAATGAAAGAAATTAGGGAATAAAAATGACAGGCGCAGAGATTTTAATTGAGTGTTTAAAAAAAGAAGGCGTGGATGTAATATTCGGCTATCCGGGCGGCGTGCTTTTGCCGATTATGGATAAGCTGTATGACGCTGATATAAAGTTTATACTTGTGCGGCATGAACAAGCCGCGGCGCATGCCGCTGATGGCTACGCGCGGGCAACCGGAAAACCGGGGGTTTGTATTGCTACATCCGGGCCGGGAGCGACAAATTTAGTTACCGGTATTGCTACCGCGTATATGGATTCTATACCTATGATAGCTATAACCGCGCAGGTTAAGACTTCATTGATTGGTAATGACGCGTTTCAGGAGGCGGATGTTACAGGAATAACCCGGTCTATAACTAAGCATAATTATTTGGTGAAAGATGTTAAAGATTTAGCGCGGACTGTGGCCGAGGCTTTTTATATTTCTTCGACCGGAAGGCCGGGGCCTGTGGTAATTGATATTCCGGTGGATGTCCAGCAGCAGGATGCTGAATTTATCTGGCCGGAGAAAGTGGATTTGCGTAGTTATAAACCGACTTATTTCGGGCATCAGGGGCAGATTAAGAAAGCGGCTAAATTAATTTCCCAATCTAAAAAACCGATTATTTATTCAGGCGGAGGCATAATAACCTCAAATGCTAACATAGAATTAATAGCGTTAGCTGAAAAAATTCAAGCGCCGGTTACCTGGACATTAATGGGGATTGGGGGCTTTCCTTCTACGCATAAATTGGCTTTAGGCATGCTTGGTATGCACGGCACTGCTTATGCTAATCACAGTATAATGGAATCGGATTTAATTATTGCTGTAGGCAGCCGTTTTGATGACAGGGTTACCGGCAGGCTTGACGCTTTCGCGCCTAACGCCAAAATTATACATATTGATATTGACCCTTCATCAATAAGCAAAAATGTTAAAGTAGATGTTCCGATAGTAGGCGACGCGAAAAATATTTTAGGCCAGCTTTTGGAAGAAATTACCACATTGCCTGATACATCTGAGTGGCTTAAAACAGTGGATAATTATAAAAATAAACATCCGTTGATTTATCAGGAAAAGAAATTAATTAATCCTCAATATGTAATCCAGCAGATAGATGAAGTTACCAAAGGCGAGGCAATTATTGCTACTGAAGTCGGCCAGAATCAGATGTGGGCTACTCAGTGGTATAATTATACTAAGCCGCGCACATTTATTTCCAGCGGCGGGTTAGGCACTATGGGTTTTGGTTTTCCAGCGGCAATGGGAGCGAAATTAGCATGCCCGGATAAACACGTGTTTGATATCGCGGGAGACGGCTCTATACAGATGAATATACAAGAATTGGCTACTTGCGTGTGCAATAAAATAAACGTGAAAGTGGCAATATTGAATAATGGGTATTTAGGAATGGTTAGGCAATGGCAGGAGTTGTTTTATAAAAGGCGTTACGCGTATACCTGCCTTTATAATCCGGATTTTGTGAAACTGGCAGAAAGTTATGGCGCGGTAGGAATTTTGGTAACTAAAAAAGAAGAAGTGCGCCCGGCAATAGAAAAGGCGATTTCTATAGATAAGGTTGTGTTTATCGATTTTCGCGTGGAGCCGGAAGAGAATGTTTTTCCCATGGTTCCGGCAGGAGAAGCTATTAATAGAATGATTGGCGGGATGGCTTAAAAAGAGTAAATAGTAAAAAATACGGACTAAAATATGGTAAGTAAATTTGATTTATCTCAAGAATGGTTTAGGCAGGCGGAATATGATTTAGCTGTAGCTTTAGATATGTTTAATGCAAAAAGATATATCTATTGTGTTTTTATGTGCCATCTCTGTATTGAGAAAGCATTGAAGGCGCATTATGCTAAAAAATTTAAAACCAATCCGCCTAAAACCCATGATTTAGACTACTTATGTGAAAAAATCGGAATAAAGCTTTCAGAAGATAAAATAATATTTATAGATGAATTAAATGATTTAAGTGTCCCTACGCGATATCCTGATGAGTTAAAAAAAGTCCTTAAGCAATACAATAAACAAAGGACGCATAAAATATTAAATCTTAGCAGGGAGTTATTTCAATGCTTAAAGAAAAGCAAATAAGAGATACATTAAAGAGGCTGCTTATAGAAAGAAACGTAACTCCTGCCAAAATGATTGTGTTTGGTTCGCAAGTAAAAGGTAATGCCAGTAAAGATAGTGATGTGGATATAATTGTGCTTTCGAAAAGTTTTGAAGGTAAAGATATATTTGAGAGAGTAAAAATGGCCAGAGGGCTGCATAGAGAATTGGTAAAAGAATTTATGATTTCTATAGATATAATGTATTGTTCTTTATCCGAATGGAATAAGGGAGCGTCGTTAATATTAAGGCTGGCAAAAAAAGAAGGCGTAGAATTTGATATTCCTTCTTAAGAGAATAGCGAATTTATAATCGGAATGGCGTAGTTTTAATTATAGGCTATGAAAAAATCTATAATTGGTATAGTAACAGTTGTTGCTAGTTGGTATTTAATAATGAAAAAAATAAAAATAGAATAATTAAATAAAAAACAAGGGGATATGAAAAGTAGATGAAACATACAATATCAGTTTTAGTAGAAAATAAACCCGGGGTTTTGGCTAGGGTTGCGGGGTTGTTTAGCGCGAGAGGCTATAATATTGCTTCTTTGGCTGTGTCTGAGACTCTTGACCCGGAAATTTCTTGCATGACTATAGTTGTTCAGGCGGAAGACGAAAAAATACTTGAACAGATAGAAAAACAGCTTAATAAACTTATAGATGTTATTACGGTTACCGATTTTACTAAAAAAGAACATGTTGATAGAGAATTAGTTTTGATTAAAATGGATTATCCTTCTCAGGATAAAGATAAAATAGAAGTTATTCTTAATAAGTATGTGGGGAAAATTGTAAGCCACAAAGAAGATATTGCCATTATTGAAGCTGTGGGAGATCAGGTTCAGATTAAAGAGCTTTTATCAAGTTTAAAGCAGTTTGGTATTAAAGAATTAGTAAGAACCGGCAGAATTGCTATGGCATAATTAGTAAAGGTAAAATGATTACAGAAAAAGAAAAAAAAATAATTGTATACTACGCGAAGAAATATAATGTTTCTTCTATTATTTTATTTGGGTCATCGCTTGAAAAGCATAAATCAGCTAATGATATAGATATTGGGGTAAAAGGAGTTAATCCACGGTTATTTTTTAAATTTTATGCTGAATTGTATAAGTATTTGCCAAAGCCGGTTGATCTTATTGACTTATCTGTTAAATCTTTGTTTAATGAACTTGTGGAAAAGACAGGCGTAAAAATTTATGGGTAATTTGACGAAAGAGATACTGGCAGAAAAAGAGAATGTAGAAAAAGTATTAAATAATTTAAAAGATGTTGAAGCAAGGCATATAAAATCAGTTATTGAGTTGGCTGCTATCGCTGCTTTTCTGCATAATATTTATAATGGCATAGAGAATATTTTAAAACAGGTTTTAAAAGTAAAGGGTTTTAAAGTCCCGCAGTCAAAAAATTGGCATAAGGATTTACTGAATTTTTCAACAACAGAGAAAATTATCACGAAGAAATTAGCTGATGAGCTTTATGAATATTTAACTTTCAGGCATTTTTTTGTTCACGGTTACAGTTTTGAACTCAAAGAAGCACAATTACAAAATTTAACTCATAATATTCCTGCAGTATGGTCAAGGTTTATTTTGGAGATAGAACGAGTTATTAAGAATAAATGATTTATAGGGAGTGAAATATTATGGCAATGACAGTAATGACAGTTTTGATTTGGGCATTGGGTTTTTCTGTATTAAGTCATTTTATAGTACTAAAAAACCTTAGCAATAAGTTAAGAGACTATATTAGAGGGTATCATGATGAAAAACACGGATCGAATAAATTGACTCCAACAATGGGTTGTATTGAAAGAATTATTTATACATTGTCATTTTATTATGGAAAACAAGAGATTATAATAGGATTATTTGTATTAATGGCGGTTAACAAGTTATTAATAATTCAGAAGATGGATGAATCAAAAGAAATTATAGATGGAGAATCAAAAAACAAAGTACTAATTAGAAAAATTGGTGAAAGAATCAACCTGTATTTTGTCCTTAGTTTTGTTTCATTGTTTCTTGGAATTTCAGGTGGTGTTATTATTAAATATTTAAAGTATTAATTAGCTTAGCTAAAAAAGAGCTTTAATTTAAGTAAACGTCTGATGAGTATGAAAAAATTGTTAAGTATGTTGGGAGAGCCGCTTAAGAAAATTAAAGTCTTTGAAATGGATTACGATGCGAAATGGATTTATAACGACAAAATTTTATATTTTAAAGAAGATTTAAATTGTGGTATTGAAAAAATTAATAAGAGTAGAATAATATTATGATGTCTAATTTAGAAGTAATTAACCAGCTTGTTAAAAGTATAGTAGAGAATGTGCATCCGTTGAAGATAATTCTTTTCGGTTCAGCGGCACGTGGTGAGTTATCTGCTGGAAGTGATATCGACGTTTTGGTAGTAATGCCGGAGGATGTTCACCGCCGGAAGATTGCGCAGTTATTATATCGTCGAATTACAGGTGTCGGTTTGTCTTTTGATATTATAGTTGCTACCCCAAATGATTTACTAAAGTATAAAGATAATATTGGTTTAATTTATCATACTGTATTGAAAGAGGGTAAAGAAATATATGCCGCATGAAGATTGTATTCCGGGCAGCCCTGCTGATTGGTTACGCCATGCCTATAGTGATTTAGAATTAGCACGTAGAGGACGGTTGTCTGATAAGATACTGCTTGAAGAGCTTTGTTTTCACGCTCAACAAGCGGTTGAAAAATCATTAAAAGGGTTACTTGTTGCTAAAGGGATAGCTTTTCCTAAAACACATAATATTAGGATACTTATAGATATATTACCTAAAGATATTGCGTTGCCTGTTGAAATCGAGAAATCATCCGGTCTTACTGATTATGCTGTTATGAGCCGTTATCCGAGCGCGCTTGAACCTGTAAGTGAAGAAGAATACCAAGAGGCGGTACAACTATCAGAATTTGTCATAGAATGGGTTAAGAAAAATATTTAAAACAAAGGAGAAGTGATGATAAAAGTTTATTATGATAAGGACGCGGATTTGGGTTTGTTAAAAGATAAGACAATTGCTATTATCGGTTATGGTATTCAAGGCAGGGGGCAGTCTTTATGCCTGCGTGATTCAGGATGCAAGGTAATAATTTCTGAAATGGAAGGCACGCCTAATTTTGAACAGGCTAAAAAAGACGGGTTTAATCCGGTTAGCGCTAAAGAAGCGGCAGAGAAAGCGGATATTATTCAGATTCTTACTCAGGATCATGTGCAGGCTAAGGTTTATAAAGAAGCAATAGAGCCTAATTTGAAGCAAGGCAAGCCAGGGGGCAGTGGTTTGGCTTCCGATAGCCAAAGCCGCAAGGCGCTTTGCTTTTCTCACGGGTTTAATATTCATTTTAAGCAAATCGTTCCGCCGAAAGACGTGGATGTGTTTATGGTAGCACCTAAAGGCCCGGGTGCTTTGGTAAGGAAAATGTATGAAGAGGGTAAAGGCGTGCCGTCATTGGTCGCGGTTTATCAGGATGCCAGCGGCAACGCGCTTAAAATAGCTTTGGCTTATGCGAAGGGGTTAAAGGCTACTACGGCTGGAGTTATTGAGACGGATTTTAAAGAAGAAACTGAAACTGATTTATTCGGCGAACAGGCAGTGCTTTGCGGCGGAGTAAGTGAATTGATTAAAGCAGGGTTTGATACTTTGGTTGACGCCGGATACCAGCCTGAAATCGCTTATTTTGAAGTGCTTCATGAATTGAAGTTAATTACCGATTTAATTCAGGAAAGAGGCGTTGCCGGAATGCGCAGAGGGGTTTCTAATACTGCCTGTTATGGCGATTTAACCAGAGGCAAAAGGGTAATTACTCAAGAAACCAGAAAAGAGATGCAGAAAATATTAAAAGAGATTCAAAGCGGAGACTTTGCCAAAGAATGGATAGAAGAGAACGAAAAAGGCCGGCCGAATTTTAATAAGCTTATTAAAGATGGTGATGAACATCTGATAGAAAAAGTCGGTAAACAGCTTCGCGAAATGATGCCTTGGATGCATAAATAAAAAACCGTAATCGGTAATCCGTAATCAGTAATTAATAATTTTAAAAAATTATTAGATATTGTTTACGAAGAAAAACAGGAGCGAAAAAAATGAAAAAGCTATTAGGGGTTGTCTTAGCGGTAATTATACTGGCTGGCGCGTTTTATGCGTATCAAAACTTAAGATTGCCTAAGGTGGATTCTTTGGAAAGCATAACTCCGGAAAAGGTTATTTATTATGTTTCTTGTTATAACCCTGATGAAAAGATTGCTGATTTTCAAAACAGTGATTTTTTTAAGCAGATATCAGGTTCAGAATTATATAAGAAATTTTTACAGCCTACTATAGAACAGTTAAAGAGTAGAGTTCCTTCTTTATCAGCACTCTTGAAAAAAGATGTAAGCTTGGCGGTTTTATCTTTAGGGAATATCTCAGCGGGTAGTTCTCAATTAGACCAGATGAAATTGGGAGATTTTCTTTTTTTAACACGCATAGATACTGATTCGCGCGATAAAATAAAAAAATCGCTTGATGATTTTTACCTTTCTTTAGGAGCAAAGAATAAAATTAAGCATAGTTATTATAGAGGTATTAAAATCAGCAATTATCAGATATCCGATACTCGATTTATGGTTTATTGCGCGTATTTGTCAGATGTGGCTTTATTGGCAAATAAGGTTGATAGTATAAAGAAATCTATAGACCTATACCGTAACAAGAATAAAAATAATCTGTTAAGTAACGTAAATTTCCAGAAATTACTGCCGAAAATTAAAAAGGATCCGCTCTTTTGGTTATATGGGGATAATAAGTATTATTATCAAGAACTGCTTAGGGCTTACAGTTATGAGGCTTTAAAATCTTCAAGCATGAAAGACGGCAAATCCGTAGACCCGCTTTTAAAAATGAAGCCTTTTATGAATATTATGAATGTTTTAGAAGGCTATGTTTGTTATGCTGAGTATGATCAGTTGAAAAAAGGCATTGAATTAAAGATTTATCAGTCGTTTGACCGTTCTATGGATGAAGAAAACTTTATGAGCATTATTGCTTACAGCCACGCTATGGATAAAGGGTTATTTAGTTTAACGCCGAATGACATCATTGCTTTTATGGGAGGCAATCAGGATTTAAAAGGTTATTGGAAAATAATAAAGAAATTTGGGGCATCCATGGATGAGATGATGAAAACGCAGGCAATATCTGACCCAAGGTATAGCGAATATAAAGACCAGATTAACTCTATGAGTTTTGATAATAATATTAAAATGCTGGAAGGGTTTTTAGGCGTAAGCATAGAAAAAGATATCCTTGAACCTTTGGGTAATAACGCGGCGGCTGTATTTGTCGGCCTTGAGGATGTAGAAATTAATACTGATTCAGGCGATGTTAAAGATACAAAAGAAACAGCCGCACAAAGCAATACAAAGAGCGCCGATATTGTTTTCCCAAAAGTTTATTGTTTTGTGGAATTGAAAGATAAGGAAAAGATGCAAAAAGTTATGCGGGATATATCCAGCCATATGGTTGATACATTAAATCAGCTATTTGATCTCCAACAGGCTTTAGCAGGAAAAGTAGTAGAAACAAAAAATAAAGAAGGGAATAATAAAAGTAATTCTCAGCAGGAAAACCAAGAGCAAAAAAAGCAGATCTTAAATATTAAAACAGATAACTATAATAACGTGGCAATAACCAGTATAGAAATTTCAATGCCCGCGTTAGCTTTCCTGAAAATAAATTACGTTATTTTAGACAAATATATTGTTCTTTCATTGTCCCCTGATTTAACAAAAGAAATTATTGATGTCTATCAGGGCAAAAGCAGTAATTTTAATTCAAGCTTAAATTTTAAAGAAATACAAGATAGGAGTTTGGCGGATTATTCTAATATTATATTTTTTGATTTCAGGAAGATGTTAGAGAATATCCGGTCCACAAAGTCATTTGTAGGAATGGAATCAAACCTTGACAAAATAAGCAAGGGGAATTTTACCAAACAAAACCTGGATTCTATTTTAGATATATTAAGTAATATTTATTCTATTACTTTTTCAAATAAGGCTGTAGATTCAGGGATGTTAGAGTCTTCCGGGTATATTGAAGTTAAAGGATTATAAAAAAGTATAACGCAGCGGTTTAATTTATTTATGTCTAAAGCGTGTCATTGCGAGGAACCCGACGTTACGTCGGGGGATGAATCTTGCGACGATAAGATTGCTTCGCTTCGCTCGCAATCAGACTGTGTCACAATCTATATTTTAACGCGGTAGCCGCAACCTTTAGGTTGCGTTTCCGACGCTGGTAAAACGCTCCGCTTACGGAGCGGCTACCAAAAATGCAATTACGACACAGTCTGAATGACACTAATTT